>NZ_JBHTAC010000056.1:0-54157 GCF_042663325.1 Catellatospora aurea | reverse complement strand
GGCCGTGAGCCCGGTGGGGCTCACGGCCGCTCCCCGCGTGCGGGTCGTGATGACCGCGATCGCCCGCATGTAGGCTTCCTGCAATTGTTCGGCTGGACCGGAAGAGGCGTCCATTGGCATACGACGACGGTGTCGACCTTCGCCCTTTCGAGGTGATCTCGGTAGACATGTATGTTCGGTGCGCCGACGTGAGGGCTCTCCGTGCGGGGTTCGCCGCCTGGGTGTCGTCGGTCACCGGGCTGGCTGTCGAACTCTTCGGCGGCGCGTTCGCGCATGAGTGGATGCTCGGGCGCACCGTGGCGGGCGGCGCACGTGACGCTTCCGCGGAGAATGCAAGTCCGGCGGCGGCCGTCGACATGCTCGACGAGAATGCCGAGTCGGTGTTCGCGTACCTCTGGCTCGACGAGCGCGACCCCGCGCTGCGCGACGTCCGCATCACGCTCCAGCGGTTCGCGGACGACGGCGGGCAGGCGCTTCTACAGGTGACGATCGGCTACTTCACCCAGCAGGTCGACGCGGCGCGGCTCGGTCAGGCGCTGGTCGAGCTGCTGCACGACAACGTGACGGCCGCGACCACGTATGGGCAGGTGGCGACGCTGCATCCGCAGTATCCGCCGCGGACCCGCCTGGACGTGCTGCTGCGCAGGGACGCCGCGGACTCGGCGGGTGAGGCCACCCGGCTTCTGCGGGGGTACGAGTGGGTGACACTGTGCCCTTCTGCGCTGATCGGCCGGCTGGGCGGCGTCGACGCCGTCCGGGAGTCCGGTGCCTTCGCCGCGGTCAGAATGGCCGGCCCGGCGCTGCTCCTGCAGGCTACGCACTCTCCGGTGGACTATGACGAGGGCGCGGCCCGGCGCGTGTGGCAGATGCTGCGGCCCGTGCTGCCGCCGGGCAGGCCCAAGCCGCTGCCGCTGCTGCCCTTCGCATCGATGGTGTTGGAAGACGCCCGCTCGTAGCCGGTTGGCGATCGCGGCAGAACTTGACACTGAGCGGCGTTGCCCTGGCGGGGCAAACCGTCGATCTTGAGCGAACATGCTGACCACGGAGACGGGTCAAGAGCTGCGCGGCAAAGAGCGATCGGATGGCACAGAGCCCTGGGGGCCAAGGGGTTGTCCGTGCGAATCCGGCCAGCCCGACGGTGCGCAATGCGACGTGCGGCCTTGCGCCATCCACGCTGTCGACCTGTAAAGAAGATCACATGTCGACGCGATCGCCGCTGTTTTGGCTGTCGCCAACGGGGTCACTCAGAGTGATCTGCCGAAGCCGGAAAGCATCCGTCATCGACTGAGTTGAGTGCAGGATCGCCGGGCGTCATGGTGGAGCGCCGCAGGGGTACCACGCGGCTCGCCCGTTCGGGTTAGTGTGCGGCTCCAAACGTTGCGGGGGGGGTGGGTCATGCGGGGTTCGTCCGTGTCCAGAAGTCGACCGACTCGCCGCACGCCCGGCGAGGCCTTGGAGTGCGTACGCGTTTCCGCGGTTGCTGAACCCTTCGCAACCTCCACGGTCCTGCAGTTCTGACAACTCTTTCGTAGTCGGTGGTGGCGATGATGTCTGCACGTCGTGCAGTGAGAACCCGCATGGCCCGGTCGTGGGCCGGGCGGCGGCTGTTGGTCGGGCTGGTCGCGGTGTTGGCGGTCGGCCTGGTGCAGGTGCCGGAGTCGGCCGCGGCACCGCCTGGCAGGCCGGACATCCCGGCGCAGCCGGCGCCGGCCAAGGGCACCGGGTGGAAGTCCGAGGCGCCGAAGGCCGATCCGTCGGCGGGCAAGACGATGAGGCGTGCCGACCAGGCCACCTGGCCCGCCGCCGGTGCGATTGAGGTGGCGGCGGACGGCAAGACGGTGGCCCTGAGCAGTATGCCGGTCACCGTGACTCCCGCCCCGACCGGCGCTCTGGCGCGCATTCGGCAGGCGGCTGACACAGTCGACCGGGTCAAGCTGCAGGTGCTCGACCGCGGCGCCTCCGTCAGGGCCGGGGTGAACGGGCCGATGTTCACCCTGCATCGCACCGACGGCGCCACCACCGCCGGCACCGTCAAGGTGCAGATCGGATACCAGGGTTTCGCCCACGCCCGCGGTGGTGACTTCGGCGCTCGGCTGCGTCTGGTCGCCTTGTCCGGGTGCGCGGCGAGCACGCCCGATCAGCCGCACTGCCAGGCGCAGCGGGTGCTGCGGACGGTCAACGACACGAAGACCCAGACGGTCAGCGCGGAATTCGACGTCAGCGGCGGCGACGCGGCGCCGGTGGTGTTCGCGATGACGGGCGGACAGTCGTCCGCGCAGGGTGACTTCAAGGCAACCGAGTTGGCCCCGTCGTCCACCTGGCAGACGCAGCTCTCCTCGGGCGGGTTCACGTGGAATTATCCGATCCGCACGCCTGCCACGCCGAGCGGCCTCGGGCCGCAGATCGCTCTCGCCTACTCGTCGCAGGCAGTGGACGGGCGCACCGCCGGTACGAACAATCAAAGCTCTTGGATCGGTGAGGGTTTCAGCTACCGGCCCGGGTTCATCGAACGGCGGTACAAGCCGTGCAAGGACGACGGGCATGACACCTCGGCGGATCAGTGCTGGGCGTTCCCGAACGGCACGATGGTCCTTGCGGGGCGGTCCGGTTCCCTGGTGAAGCTCGACGCGGGTGGCAACACCTGGAAGCTGTCCAATGACGATGGATCGAGGATCGAGCGGTTCACCGGCGCCGCCAACGGTGACAACGACGGTGAGTACTGGAAGGTGACCACCACCGACGGCACCCAGTACTTCTTCGGCAAGAACCGGCTGCCCGGCTGGAGTACGGGCAAGGAGGAGACCGAGTCGGCGTGGACGGTTCCGGTCTACGGCGATGACGCCAATGAGCCGTGCAACAAGTCCTCCGGTTTCGACGACTCGCACTGTGACCAGGCGTGGCGGTGGAACCTCGACTACGTCATCGACCCGCGTGGCAACGTCATCTCCTACTTCTACGACCGCGAGACCAACTACTTCGCCCGTGGCGGAAAGACCGATGTCGACGGCATTCCGTACCACCGCGGCGGTCACCTGGCCCGGATCGACTACGGTCAGCGCCACAACCAGGTCTACACCACCGACGCCCCGGCCAGGGTCGTGTTCTCCACCGTCGAGCGGTGCATCCCCGGCGACGGGGTCGACTGCGACCCGCAGGACCTCAGCGAAGAGACGGCGGCGTCGTGGCCCGACGTGCCCGAGGACCTGATCTGCCAGGCCGGCACCCACTGTGAGTTCACTCAGGCGGCACCGACGTTCTTCACCCGCAAGCGCCTCACCAAGATCGAAACGCAGGTGCGCGGCGCGACCAGTTGGCTCCCGGTCGAGTCGTGGGCCTTGGAGCACGATTTCAAGGCCAACGACGACGCATCTCGCACGCTGTGGTTGAAGAAGATCACCCACATCGGGCACTGGGGCGGCACCGACGTCACTCTGCCGGCCATCGAGCTCGATGGGGTGCAGTTGCCGAACCGGATCGTCAAGGACGGCGACAACATCGGACCGCTGATCCGCTACCGCCTGGCCACGGTCAAGACCGACAGCGGAGCGCAGATCACGATCAACTACAAGACGCCGGACTGCACCAAGAACAACCTGCCCACGCCTGGTGAGTCCACCATGCGATGCTTCCCGGTCATCTGGAACCAGCTGGGCGGCGAGGAAGAGGACAAGGTCACCGACTGGTTCCACAAGTACGTCGTGGACAACGTCGTCGAAGACGACCTGGTGACCAGTAACGACGACATGGTCACCGCGTACGAATACGTCGGCGCCCCGGCCTGGCGCAAGAAGGAGCCGGACGGCATCACCAAGACCGAGGACCTGACCTGGTCGGAGTGGCGCGGATACCAGCAGGTCACCGTCCGGACCGGCAACGGCCAGGCGATGCCCGGCCGCGTCGACAACTTCTTCCTGCGCGGCATGTCCGGCGCCAAGCAGCCGGACGGCACGAGACCGGCGGTCAACCGCACCGACTCCACCGGCACCAGCTACACCGACCACGACCAGTGGTCCGGGCACCTGCTGGAAACGATCGTCTACAACGGCGCGGATGTCGTGTCGAAGGCGATCAACCAGCCGTGGCGGCACGTCACCCACACTCAGACGGAGACGTGGGGTAGCAACACGGCCGCGTTAGTGCGCACTGACGTGGCGCGTAACCTGACGGCCCTTCCGGACAGCCCGTCCGGCACCCCGGTATGGCGCGAGACCAAATCCGTCACCGGCTACGACACGACGTGGGGCCGGGTAACCCAGGTCGACGACCTCGGCGAGGTCGGCGCCGGCAAGGACGGCGACGACAGATGCACCCGCACCGCGTATGTCGACAACACCGATCCTGCCAAGTACATGTACGCCTATGTGTCACGGACCTGGACCGTGTCGGTCAACTGCGGGGTGGCCAACCCGAATCTGGCCACCAAGCTGATCGCCGACACGCGCAAGAGCTACGACCTGCTGGCCTGGAACAGCGCGCCGACCGAGGGAACCGCTACCCGCAGTGAATCCCTCGACAGGTTCGACGGCACCGCCGTCCGCTATGTGATCGACTCCGAGACCACCGCCGTCGACGACTTCGGTCGCGCTCTGACCGTCAAAGACGCGCGCGCCATCGCTGAGTCACGGCCGTACGCGACCTCCACCGAGTACACCGACACCTACGGGCTCACCACGCAGGTCAAGGTGACCAACGCTCTCGGTCACCTCGCCACGACCGTTGTCGACCCTGCCTATGCCGTGCCGACCGCAGTCATCGACGCGAACCTCAAGCGCACCGACCTGGTCTACGACGCGTTCGGTCGCCTCACCGGCGTGTGGCTCGCCGACCGCGACAAAGCGCAGGGCGCCACCCCGAGCATCAAGTACACGTACGCGCTGCGTAACACCAAGACCACCGCGGTCACCACAGAAGAGATCAACAACGACGGCACCTACCGGGCCACCCACGAACTGTTCGACGGAATGATGCGCCCGCGTCAGACGCAGACCCCAGGCCCCGGTGGCTGGCTGCTGACCGACACGTTCCACAACGGCAGCGGGAAGGCCTACAAGATCAACGGCTCGTACCTCGCGTCGGGAGTCGCCGGGGACGCTCCGATCATCACGCCCGAAGGGGCGGTGAACGGTCAGAGCACCCTCACTTACGACCAGGCCGGACGAGCTGTCACGGAGACGTTCTCCGTCGCCGGCGACGCCCGCTGGGTGACCACGGCCACCCACGAAGGCGACCGGGTGCACATCGACCCGCCGGACGGGGGTGTGCCGACCACACGGGTCACCGACGCCCGGGGGCGGACCATCGAGCTGCACCAGTACGAAGGCAGCAGCCCCACCGGACCGGCCGATGTCACCCACTACACCTATACCCCGACCGGATCCCTGGACACGATCACCGACCCGGCGGGCAACATCTGGGACTACGACTACAACCAGCGCAACCACCAGACGCTCGCCAAGGACCCCGACGTCGGTGACACCCAGTACACCTACAACACGTCCGGGGATCTGACGTCGATCACCGACGCCCGCAACATCAAGATCTCGAACAAGTACGACGCTCTGGGCCGCAAGACCGAGACCTGGCAGGGTGACGTCGGCACGGGCACGAAACGAGCGGCGTGGGTCTACGACAACACCGGCAACAAGGGCCAGCTGCACTACAGCCAGCGCATCGTCGGTGGGCAGAGCTACTACACGATCAACCTGACCCGCGACAGCCAGTACCGGCCCACCAAGGTCCGCTACAGCTTCCCGTCGGGTGGCGTCGGCACGCAGCTCGGCTTGAACTACGAGTTCACCACCGGCTACAACACCGACGGCACGATTCAGTCGGTGGGCTTCCCGGCCGCCGGCGGCCTGGCGGCGGAAGCGGTCGCCGTCAGCTACGACAACCTGCTGCGCCCGACCGCGGTCACCGGCAGCTCGACCTACGTGACCGCCGCGGGCACCCGCTACGGCAACCTCGGTGAGCTGCTCGGCGTCGAGTTGTACACCGGAACCGGCACGAAGACCTGGCTCAGCTACGAGTACGAGCGTGGCACCAACCGGCTCACCCGATCCCGGCTGGACCGGCAGAACATCGCGTTCGTCGACCGAGACGCCCACTACGATTACGACGACGCCGGCAATGTCATGTCGATCGCGGACACCCCTTCGGGTGGTCAGACCGACATCCAGTGCTTCGGCTACGACCACCTGCGGCGGCTCACCGAGGCATGGGCGCACGACAACACCTCGGCCACGTGCCAGCAAGGTGTCTCGGCAACCGGCGTCAGCGGGCCCGCGCCCTACCACCACTCCTGGACGTTCGAGAAGACCGGCCTCCGTGACATCGAGACCGTCCACTCGACAACCGGCGGCCAGGACACCGTCCGTGACTACAGCAACCCGGCCGACGGCCAGGGCCAGAACCAACCCCACACCCTCACCCGGGTCGACGAAGCTGGCCCGAACGGCAACAAGACCTACACCTACCGGTACGACGAGGCCGGCAACACCATCTGCCGACCGAACGGCAGCACCAGCAACACGTGCACGCCGGGCAGTTCCGTCGCACATCAGAGCCTGACCTGGGATCCCGAAGGGCACCTGGACACCAGCACGCCCGACGGAGGGCAGGCCACCAGCTACATCTACGACGCCGACGGCAACCGCATCGTCCGTAAGCAACCGGGCGGCCTCACGACCCTGTACCTGCCCGGCATGGAACTGGCGCTGTCCGGCACCGCCGTCAGCGGCACGCGGTACTACACGTTCGCGGGTCAGACCGTCGCGACCAGGACCACCGGCGGGGTGTACTTCCACGCCGCGGACCACCACGGCACCGCCGGGAGCACCGTCAACGCAGCCACAGGTGCGATCACCTGGCGACGCACCACCCCCTACGGCACCGGGCGCGGCACTCCGCCTGCCACCTGGCCGAATCAGAAGGGCTTCATCGGCGGCACGCAGGATCCCACCACCGGCCTCACCCACCTGGGCGCCCGTGAATACGACGCCACCACCGGCCGATTCATCAGTGTCGACCCGATCATGGATCTGGGCGACCCGCAGCAGTGGAACGGCTACAGCTACAGCAACAACAACCCGACCACGTTCAGCGACCCGAGCGGGCTCACCTACTGCCTCGAACCGGGCGACTGCGTCAGCTACGCCGGAGTGATCGCGCTGCTGCAGACCGGCACTTGCCCCTGGACGGGGTGCGAGCCGGAGAACCCGAACCTCGTCGGTGAGATCATCATGGACTCCCTGCCGGGCTTCTCGCAGTTCAACGATGCCGTCGACGCCTACGAATGTGCTCAGAACCCGACGTGGGGCTGTGCGATCGCCAGTGTCGCCGGATTCATCCCGTGGGCAGGGCTGGCGGCCAAGAAGTGCGTCAAGAAGTGCGACGAGATCATCGATGGGATCACCGGGAACGGGAAGAAGAACCCGGATACCCCGAACACTCCCAACAAGCCGGACACCCCAGGAGGGACGCCGAAACCGGAGACGCCCAAGACCCCGGACGGCGGGGGGCCACCCTGCAAGAAGTGTAAGTGCAACAGCTTCGATCCGAACACCGAAGTGCTGCTCGCCGACGGCACCACCAAGAAGATCAAGGACGTCAACGTCGGGGACAAGGTGATCGCCACCGACCCGCTGACCGGCGTCACCGAGGCGAGAGAGGTGACTCAACTCCACCTCAACCAGGATCGGCAGCTGACCCTCGTCACGGTCGTCGACGGCACCGGTGCCCGGTACGTCATCGACACCACCTGGGAACACCCGTTCTGGTCGACGACCCGACGCGACTGGGTGCCGGCCGCAGAACTGCGGGCAGACGAGGACCTGCACGGCTACCTCGGAGGGTCCATCCGGGTCGTCGAGGTGAGGAACTACCTCGGCACCAAGGCGATGCACAACCTCACCGTCGCCGGCCTTCACACCTACTACGTACTCGCTGGTAAGACCGCAGTGCTGGTCCACAACGACGGCGAGTGGATCGATCCGAACGACATCAACTTCTCGCAGCGGACGATCTCATCCAACAACTACGCTGAGGCGATGAGCGCCGGAACGTGGGACTGGGCTCGTTCTCCGCTCAGGGTGATGGAAGTGGACGGCCAGCTGGTGAGTTATGACAATCGCAGACTGGACGCCGCGCGTGAGGCAGGCGCACAGGTGCTGGTCGAACGGGTCAATCCGTCCGATCCGCACCCTGACTCGACGACCGGCAAGACTTGGGCGCAGAAGTTCGCGGAGCGATTCAGGGACCCAAGGAACGTGCGGGCTGGTGGCGTGGTGCCGAGTCAGGGCCTGCCGGATCGCCCCGAGGCCTGCTGATGGGAGAGACAGTGTCGAACTTGATCGTTGATCTCTGGTTGGCGGGAACGCTGCCGATCCGCAACGCCCTCTACCGAGCCGACGGCGTCTCGATCACCGCTCGCATCGATCCGGGCGCGCCCGGCGGACTCACCCTGGGGGAGCCCTTCTCGCTGGAGACCGCCATGCGGGCCGATCCGGAGTACGTCACCAGTGTCGACATCACGGCCGAGCATGATCTCGGTGCAGGCGGAGGCTACCTCGTCTGCGGAGAAGGCTCGTACGGATCGGAAGGCTTCTTCGGTCGGCTCGACGCAGGCAAAGGCCTCGTCTGGGTCGTCTATCTCGAAAACAGCAATCCGTTCGTGAACATATCCGCTGAACCAGGTTCCGCGGTCTTCACCTCGACCTCCGGCGTCGTGATCACCGTGAACCTCGAAACCCCCGAGTTCGGCATCGGTAGGTAAGTCCCTTCGTGAGTCGTCTCCGGGCCGAGTGGGTGACGACTCAGACATGAAGCCCGGCTTGGAGAAGCGCGCGACAACGCGCTCTCCAAGCCGGGCGATTCCGACCGTCTGCGGACAGCCGCTGCCTCCGGCGGCGAGAGCGCGTCCGGTGACCCGAACCCGGCGGCGGTCGCGCTGCGGGTCGGCAACGACCCGGACTCGACCCACCAGTACCGCACGTTCCTGCGGTTCACCGTCAGCGAGGCCAAGGGCCGGCAGATCCTGTCGGCGAAGATCGCCGGGCGGGTCGATCACACCTGGAAGTGCGGCGACAACCGGTCGAACTACTTCTACCGCACCGACGGCATCTCGGCCACGCCGCGCCAGGCGTGGCCCGGTCCGGCGCTGCGGGTCAAGCTCGGCAGCAACAGCGTGCACGCCAACGAGGCCGACTGCGGCGAGCCCAACATGCCGTTCGAGGTCAGCAGCGGCACCCTGATCGGCGACCTGCAGGCGTTCGCCGACGGCGGCCAGGACTACTACTACGTCGGCGTGGCCGCGGCCGAGGACCTGCAGGGCACCAACGACCGGCACACCGAGCGCTACATGCGCTCCTTCCTCAACGACTTCAAGCTGCACGTCACCTACAACACCCGGCCCAGCAAGCCCGACAGCCTGACCGTGGACGGCAAGGCGTGCGCGACCGGTGCGAACCGGCCCTACGTCAAGACGCCGACGCCGACGCTGCGCGCCCGCGTCAGCGACAACGACCGCGACACCATGCAGGTCTGGTACGCCTACGCGAAGTGGAACGCCGCGTCGTTCACCGACGTAGGCGGCGGCTACCAGGACGGCGTGCCCAACGGCGGCACGCCGCTGCAGCACCACCTGTCGGCCGCCGACGCTGCGGCGCTGGCCGAACTCGCCGCACCCGACCGCACGTGACCGGCGGCGCTCAGCCGGTGATGCTGAACGCGTCGCCGTAAACCTTCCACCGCAGCGGCAGGGCGAGGTCGAAGTTGCCGGCCTTGAGGAACACCCGCTGCGCGGTGTCCACCCGGCTGGTGTCCTCGTGCGCGGACTCGGTCCGCATCGCGGCGACCCGGGCGTCGAGGAACGCGTTCAGGTACGCGGTCTCGTCGCCGCCCTGCGCCGGAGGCCGGGCACGTTTGAGCGCGGCGGCGCGGATGCCGCCGAAGCTGACCGGGTCGTTGCCCGGCCCGTGCATCACGATCGCGTCGTAGTAGATGAACTGCCCGAGCGCCCGCAGCCCGTCGGACTTGGCCCGCGCGACGGCCGGGTCGAAGTACATCGCATCGCGCACCTCGTTCTGCGCCTGCTGGAACACCTTGTCGCCGGCTGCGGCCGCCCACGCTGCGGGGAAACCCGGGTCGAGCCCGGCGTGCGACGGCGAACCGTTGACGCGGCGCAGCGCGCCAAGGTAGCCGGCCAGCGCGTTCGACGGCTTGCGCCGGCTGTACAGCTCGACAAGCTCCAGCATGTCGCCCGTGCCGGAGCAGAAACCGATGATGCCGCCGGTGTAGCCGCGGCCGTCGCCGATGTCCTCGAGGTAGCGGTACTGGGCCCGCCAGTTCAGCGACGAGTTCTCGGCACTGGACACCAGCTGCATCGCGACGTCCTTGAGCTTCGGGTCGTCGAGCCCGGCCCGGGCGACGGGCCGCCTGGAAGCCGCGGGCCGCGGGCTCGGCGTGCCCGACGGCCGTTGCGACGCGACAGCCGTGACGCTCGCCGAAGGCGTCTGCGTGGCCGGTGACGACGCCACGGTCGCCGTCGCGGCAAGCCCCGCCGGGGCGGTCGGCTGCTCCGCGTCCGGAATCACGAGCACGGCCAGCACGGCGATTCCCGCTACCGCGCCTGCCGCCGTGGCGACCGTCCAGACCCCGCGGGTGTTTCGCCTCATCGGGATCCCTCCGTCGACCGTCACCGGCGTGCCCGACAGAACGTAGTCCCTGCGCGGCGCACGCGCCACGGACACCACGCAGCCAGCGCCGAGCCGTGCGCCAAGCAGCCGCAGCAAGTCTGCGGGCACCGCCGCGCACGCCGGGCACCGCCACGAGGACCGCCCGCCGCAAGAACAAGGCCGACCACGGCAAGCGGCCCGCCCGACCACGGCCGACCCGCTCCGGCGTCAAGAAAACGTCGTATTCGCGTCCGCCGTCATCAGGAACGCGTCAAGGCACCTTCCGGGCCGGCCGGGCATGGCGCAGCGTCGTAGACATGGACATCCGTTACACCCGGCGGCACATCCTCGGCCGCGCAGCAGCCCCGGACGCGGCCCCGGCCGACCGGGCCGCCGCCCGCGCGATCCTCATCCTGCAACTCGCCGTGCTCGCCTGCACGGCACTGCTTGTCGCGCTGGCCGCCGACTGACCGCCCGTACCGGGCACATCTTCCCTGGAGGAACCATGCCCCACCCGACCAGGCCGGCCGCGCAGGAGCCCACGCCGTTCGGCATCAACCTCGGCGTCGGTGCGGCGGCCATGTCCGCGGCGACGATCGCGGCCGCTGTACTCGCCGACGACCCGACCGCCCGGATGATCATCGTCGCGGCCGTGATCGGCGTGTACGCCGCCACGGTCGCCGACACCCGCGCCAGCCTCGCCACCACCCTGATCGGCTTCGGCCTGTTCAACGGATTCCTGGTCAACGGCTACGGCGAGCTGTCCTTCCACGGCACGCAGACCCTGTGGAACCTGTCGGTGTTCGGGGTCGCGCTTGGCCTGGGACTGGGCCAACGGTGGCTGCGCCAGGTCCGTGACACGGCCGACGAGGCAGGAGCCGACGACCCGCCGCGCCGGCCCACGACCCACCCGCAGCACGCCCCGCGACCTTTCGCGACGTCGTACGCCAAGGACGCCTGATGGCCGAGCCCGCGTCCACGTGGCACGGCACCGCCGACGGCGCCCGCACCGCCGGCCTGCTGCTCATCGGGGCCCTGGCACTGGCCGCCACGGCCATGGTGCTCGTCGGCGCGGTGGTGCCCCGCGTCGGCGTGCCGACCAGCGCCTACGCGATCACCGTCGCGGTGCTGGCCCTGTACGCTGCGGCAACGCTCGCCTTGCGGACGTTGACCAGCTGGCGGGTCCTGGTCCGCATCGACGCGCACGCGGTGCGGGTGCGCAGCTGGCCTCTGCCGCTGTACACCCGCACGGTGCCCCGTGCCGCCGTCGACGCGGTCTCGACCGTCGACGCGGGCCCGGCGCCGGGCGATCCGCTGTGGTGGCTGCTGCCACCGCAGGAGACCCGACACGTCGTGCGCCGCGGGCCGGGTCTGCGCCTGCTGCTCGGCACCGGCCGCACCCTCACCGTGAGCGTCGACGGCCCGGAGCAGGCCGTGGCCGCGTTCGGCGAGCCGGGTACGGCTGCCGCACAGCGGTGAGGCAGGCCGCCTGGCCATGCTCCACCACGGACAGACAGCTCAGCCTGGTTCAGGGACGCGGCATCTGGCGGGCACGGCCGACCGGCGCTGTCGGCAGCCCGGCTGCGCGGTAGGGTCCGCAGGCCGCCGACACACGGAGGAACCGTGCTGCACCTTCGCCTGATCATCCCGCCCCACCTGTCCGACGCCGTCGTGCAGGCGCTGTCCGCCAACGGCGCGGTCGCGCACCTGGCAGTGCTGCCGGGTGCGGCCCGGCGGCCCGCCGGGGACGTGGTCCTGTGCGACGTCGCCCGGGAGGGCGCCAACGCGGTGCTGGAGCAGCTGCGCGAGCTGGGCGTCGACCACGAGGGCGCGATCACGATCGACGATGCGTCCGTGACCCTGTCCGACGCCGCGCACCGGGCGGCCGCGCGTACGCCGGGCACCGGTGTGGACGCGGTGGTCTGGGAGGAGATCGAGCACCGCACCGGTCAGGAGACCCGGCTGTCGGCGACCTACCTGGTGCTGCTGGCCGTGGCCACGGTCATCGCCGCGGTGGGGGTGCTGCTCGACCAGCCGATCCTCGTCGTCGGTGCGATGGTGGTCGGGCCGGAGTTCGGGCCGCTGGCCGGGCTGTGTGTCGCCCTGGTGCAGCGCCGGCCGGCGCTGCTGCGCCGCTCGGCGGTGGCGCTGGCGGTCGGGTTCCCGGTGGCGATGGCGGTCACCGCTGCGGCGACGTGGGCGATGACCGCGGCGGGCCTGGTGGACCGGTCGATGCTGCTGGCCGCCCGGCCGCTGACCGACTTCATCTGGCGGCCCGACGCGCTGTCGTGGATCGTGGGTTTCCTGGCCGGGATCGCCGGGATGGTGTCGGTGACCTCCGCCCGCTCGGGTGCGCTCATCGGCGTCCTGATCTCCGTCACGACCGTGCCCGCCGCGGCGAACGCCGCTGTCGCCGCCGCCTACGGCGTGGCCGACGAGGCGTGGGGCTCGGCGCTGCAACTGCTGATCAACCTGGCCGCGATCGTGGTCGCCGGTGTGCTGACACTGACCGTGCAGCGGCTGTGGTGGCAGCGGGTGCGTCCGCCCGCCCGGCTGCGGGCCTTCAGCGCCGTCCGCCGACGCGAGCAGCCTGTCGGCGCCGCGCGCTGACGCCACCGCGCGCCCGTTTTGGCCGTGCGGTCCGGCGCTGCCGTACGGTGGCGTGACGTGGCCGCCGGCCGGAGGCTGCGGCAGGTCACCCCGAGCTCGGTGTCCACAGGACGTCGGTGCTCAGGGCGAGCGTGCCGCCTACTCACCGGTCCGCAGCAGCCCTGGCCGCAAGCACGTCGGGTACGCCGTCGTCGCCGTCCTGCCCGCTGCCGGCGATGCGCCGGTAGGCGCGGTCACGCATCCGCAGCACCACCGCCGCCGGCACCGCCGCGGCCAGCGACCCGGCGAGCACCGCGATCGTCGCGTCGGTGGCCAGCGCGGTCGCGGGTCCGAACGACAGCTCGGTGATCAGCAGCGAGACCGTGAAACCCATGCCGGTGAGCATCGCCAGCCCGCAGACGTCCGCCCAGGACAGCCCGTCGTCTAGGCGGGCCGCGGTGAAC
The DNA here is from genome assembly GCF_042663325.1 of Catellatospora aurea. Taxonomy (NCBI): domain Bacteria; kingdom Bacillati; phylum Actinomycetota; class Actinomycetes; order Micromonosporales; family Micromonosporaceae; genus Catellatospora; species Catellatospora aurea. Next base: position 40,434 of record NZ_JBHTAC010000056.1, on the reverse strand, counting down.
CGGGCCACCAGCCAGGTCGCGGCCACCACGCCGACGAACTTGCCGACGACCAGCCCGGCGACGATGCCGACCGAGACCCGCTGCGTCAACGCCTCGGCCAGCCCGGCCGGGCCGCCGATCGCCACGCCCGCGCTCATCAGCGCGAACACCGGGACCGCGACCCCGGCCGACAGCGGCCGCAGCGCGTGCTCGAACCGCTCCGCCAGCCCGGTGCCGGCCTCGGCCCGCTCGCGGCGGCGCGGCAGCACCGGCACGGTGAACGCCAGCAGCACCCCGGCGACCGTGGCGTGCACCCCGGAGGCGTGCACCAGCGTCCAGGTCGCCGCTGCCAGCGGAACCAGCAGCCACGGCGAGCGGATCCGGCGCTGCACCGCCCACCCGAACCCGGCCAGCGGCACCAGCGCAGCGACCAGCGGCAGCGGGTGCAGTGTCTGCGTGTAGAACACGGCGATGATGACGATGGCGATCAGGTCGTCGACGACGGCCAGGGTGAGCAGGAACTTGCGCAGCGCGGTCGGCAGGTTGCGGCCCACGACCGCGAGCACGGCCAGCGCGAACGCGATGTCGGTGGCGGTCGGGATCGCCCAGCCCTGCGCGGCCGCGCCGTCGCCGTGGTTGATCGCCGCGTAGATCAGCGCGGGCACCAGCACGCCGCCGGCCGCCGCGGCCACCGGCACGGCGGCGCGGGCCGGCTCGCGCAGGTCGCCCGCCACGAACTCGCGTTTCAGTTCGAGCCCGGCGACGAAGAAGAAGACCGCCAGCAGCCCGTCGGCGGCCCAGATGCCCAACGGCAGCCGCAGGTGCAGCGCGGCGGGCCCGATCTCGAACTCCCGCAGCTGCTGGTATGCGGCTGCCCAGGGCGAGTTCGCCCAGACCAGAGCCACGACGGCCGCAACCAGCAGTAATGCGCCGCCGACGGTCTCCAGCCGCAGAATGTCGCCGAGACGCCGGTTCTCGGCCCGGGAGCCTCGCCCGAAGATCACTTTGTTGCGGGTGTGTCGCATCATCGGCCGGCTCCAGGGGTCGGTCGGACATCATCTGCCGACCAGACTTCCCGGCGCACCTGACACCAGCCTACCCGGTGGATCTTCACCCCGGCCAGGGAGTGAGCGGCAGCGGGCTGATCCGGCCGGCCGTCACGAGCCTGCGTGCCCTGTCGCAGGTGCGGGTGCTGTCGCGCCTGGGACCGTGCTCAGGGTCGCGGCGCCGCGTCAGCCGACGTCCTGCGGCCAGCCGATCAGCCGTGCGCCCAGCACAGCGGTGTGCAGGGTGAACCGCTGGGTGGGTTCGCCGGGGTGGTAGCCGGTCAGGGCGTGGACACGGTCGAGGCGGTAGGTGACGGCGCGCACGCTGATGTGCAGCTGCCGGGCGGTCGCGGTGTGGTTGCCCTCGTTGTCGAACAGCACGGCCAGGGTGTCCAGATACGGCTGGGCGCCGCCGCGGGCCGCGGTGAGCGGGCCGAGCACGGTGGCGACCAGGTCGGTGATCGCGTCGCGGTCGCGCAGCAGCACCGGGAAGACCAGCAGGTCGGCGGCGTGCAGGACCGGGGTCGTGAACCCGAGCCGGTCGGCCAGGTACAGGGCGTTGCGGGCCTCGTCCAGCGACGTGGCCAGCCCGGCCAGGCCGGGATGGGTGCGCCCGACGGCGATCTGCCAGGCGCCGGCGGGCAGGTGCGGATGCAGGTGCCGGGCCAGTTCGGCGGGCACGCCGCGCAGCCCGCCGGCGCAGACGCAGATCAGCTGCCCGTCACGGGAGCTGGTGAGGATGTTGGCGGCGCCGAACCGGGCGGCCAGCGCGTCGTCGACGGCGTGCACGGCCGACGGCGGAAGCCCCGGCGCGCGGGCGACGATGACCATGTGCTGCCCGGACAGGCGGATCCCGTAGCGCTGGGCGCGGGCGGCCAGGCTGCCCGGATCGGGGTGGGTCGCCAGCAGGTCGTCGACGAACGCGGCGCGTTCGGTCTCGCGGAGATCCGCTTCGTCGCGGGCGCTGCCGTGGTAGCCGTCCAGGACGCCCGCGACGGCCGTACGCAGCCGCGACAGCAGCGCGCCGGGTTCGCCGGGTGCGCTCGTCAGGCCACCGGCGGCCCATCGCTGCTCGGCGACGGCCAGCAGTGTGTCCAGGGCGGTGGCGATCGTGATCGACGCGGCCGCGGCGCGCGCGCCGAGCGCGGTGGCGGCGACGGCCGCGCGCCGGTCGGCGGATGCCTGCGGGGTGGCCGCGTCGTCGAGCAGCGCCGCGCAGGCGCCGGCCAGCCAGGTGCTTTCCTCGGTCATGTCCGGGTCCTCGGGGTGGGCGGACAGCGAACGGCGGGCGGGCCGTCCGCTGTCCGCGGCACGGGGTTCAGACGCCGACGTCGCGGCGGTCGAACGTGGCGATCCCCACGACCGCCCCGGCCGCGCCGACCGCGACGAGGACGAGCAGGTGGGTGGGGTGCCAGCCGGTGTGCAGGGGATCGGTTCCGATGAAGTAGTGAAACGGTGACAGCCACTTCAGCCATGCCCCGCCGTCGATCACGCCGGACATGCCGCGCAGGATGTAGGTGCCCACGGCCAGTGCGCCGGTGACCGACAGGGCCAGGCTGCGTCTGCCGGTGGCCGCGCCGACCGCGAACGCGATACCCAGGAAGCACCAGGCGAGCCCGATCAGCCCGGCCGAGGCGGCGGCGATGTTGGTCGCGGGCACGTCGATGCCGACACCGGGCGCGATGGCCAGCACCAGGACCAGCGGGATCGCGGCCAGCACCGTCACGGCCAGGAACGTGGCCAGCAGCCGCTGGGCGGCGAACGCCCGCCGCGACAGCGGGTTGACCATCAGCAGTTCGATGCCGCCGTCCTCCTCGGGACGGGGGATGGTGCGTACGGCGAGGATCAGCGCCGCCATCACGACCAGCAGCGGCCCGACGAGGCTGTAGACGGTGGCCTGCAGGTATCCGGCGCCGGAGGTCATGTCCTGGATGGACAGGAAATCCTTCATGCCAGGCGGGAGCGCGTCGTCCTTGAGTTCGGCGGCGCCCTGGAGGTTGGCATAGAACGAGGTGTAGATCACGGTGAACGCGGCGATGCCGAGCGCCCACCCGATGATGGCGCGGCGGTCATCGCGCCAGGTCTTACGCACCAGCGGTGACATCGCCGGCTCCTTCGGACTGGTAGTAGAAGCTGAGGAACGTCTCTTCGAGGTCCGGCTCGGCCGACAGCAGGTCGACGACCTCGTGCCGGGCGGCGGCTTTGACCAGCGGGTCGAGACGGCCGTCGACGGTGCAGCGCAGCACCGGCCCGGACACCGTCACGTCGCTGACGCCGGGCAGCGCCGCGAACTCCGCGGCGTCGACCGGCCCGTCGAAGTGGATCTCGACGGTGCGTACGGCCCGGCGGCCCAGGGACTCGACGCGTTCGACGGCGGCAAGCCGCCCGTCGCGGACGATCGCGACCCGGTCGGCGGTCTGCTGCACCTCGGCGAGCACGTGCGAGGACATGAACACCGTCTGCCCGGCCGCGCGCGCCTCCCGGACCAGGGCGAGGAACTCCTGCTGCATCAGGGGGTCCAGGCCGCTGGTGGGCTCGTCGAGGATCAGCAGCGCGGGGGAGTGCATGAACGCCTGCACCAGGCCGACCTTCTGCTTGTTGCCCTTGGACAGGGTGTGGATCGGCCGGGACAGGTCCAGTTCCAGGCGTTCGGCCAGCCCGGTCACTGTCTGCCAGGCCACGCCGCCGCGCGCGTCGGCGAAGAAGCGCAGCAGGTCGGCGGCCTTCTCCCGGCCGGGGAAGGCGAGCTCGCCAGGCAGGTAGCCGATGTGGCGGTGCAGGGTCGCCTTGTCCCGTCGGGGGTCCATGCCCAGGACGGCGGCGCGGCCTCGGGTGGGGCGCAGGAAGTCCAGCAGCAGCCGGATGGTGGTGGTCTTGCCGGCCCCGTTGGGGCCGAGGAAACCCATCACCTCCCCGGTGCGGACCTCCAGGTCGAGGCCCTCGATGCCGCGGCGGGAGCCGTAGAACTTGGTCAAGTCCTCGGCTCGAACGGCGATGTCGTCGGTCATGCTCCACAGCATCCGCTGTGTCCCCTCGCAGGTTCCAGGTCCGGACTCGGCCGACTTGGGCCCGCCCACATTGCCGGGACCCGGCAATGTGGGCAGATCCGCGCTGCTCAGCCGGCCAGCAGCAGCGGCAGCGTCAGGGCGTACGCGCCGAGCAGCACCGCGCCGTCGGCACGGGTCAGGCGCAGCCCGCGCCGCAGCAGCGCCCATGCCAGCAGCGCGGTGAACACCATCGCCGACAGCAGCGCGACCGTGGCGGTGCCCGGACGGTCCGCACCGGCCGCGAAGCCGATGAACGCGCCGCCGGCCAGGCTGTTGAACAGGTTGCTGCCGAACAGGTTCCCGACGACCAGGTCGGTCTCGCCGCGCCGTTGCGCCTGGATCGTGGTGACCAGCTCGGGCAGCGACGTGCCGAGCGCCACCAGCGTGAACCCGATGACGAGCTGCGGCACGCCCAACTGCGCGGCGATCACCGAGGCGTTGGCGACCAGCAGCTGCGCCCCGGCCAGGACACCGGCCAGCCCCAGCACGGTGCGCAGCGGCTCGAACCACGCCGCCGAGCGCTTGACCGGCGCGACGATCACGGCCTCGCCCTCGGCCTCGAACCCCGCGACCTCGGCGATCAGTTCTTGGTTGCCACCGCCCCTGGCCCATCGGACCAGCACGAACAACGCCGCCGCCGCGGCAGCCGACAGCAGCAGCGCCGTCAGCGGCGACAACCCGGCCAGTGCCGCCACCGCGAACACGGCCACCGACCCGACCGCCAGCGGCACCTCCCGGCGGATGACCGCCGAGTCGACCGCCAACGGCGCGATCAGCGCGGCGACGCCGAGGATCAGCGTCAGGTTCAAGATGTTGGACCCGACGATGTTGCCGACCGCGATACCGGTGTCGCCACGCGCGGCGGCCAGCGCCGACACCAGGAACTCGGGCGCGCTCGTGCCCAGCCCGATGACCACGACACCGACCACCACCGGGCTGATCCGCAGCCGAGCCGCCAGCCGCGACGCCCCGAGCACCAGATGGTCGGCGGCGAAGGTCAGCAGGACCAGGCCGGCGACGGCGAGCAGGATCTGCGTGATCACGGTGGCCTCCCAGGAAGGGGTCGGGTCTACGGGACTTGCTCGCCGACCAGACTTCCCGGCACACCGGCCCACACCGTGGCCCACCCGCGCTCGCACCCGCGACGCGCGGCCGGCGATCCGCCGCGGGCGCCCTCAGTGGTCCGCGCGGTGCCACCACCCGACCGTGCCCAGTGCTCCGGCGGCGCCGACGAGCACGACGCTCAGGTAGCCGATCGTCCCCACCGGGACGTGCTCGCTGCCGGCGACACCGCTGACCAGAGCCGGCACCGACCAGGCGAACAGGTGCCCGTACCCGAGCGCGGCGATGACCTGCGCGCAGAAGACCGCCAGGAACATCGCCCCGACCGCGGCGAGGTATCCGCGTCCGGCGCAGGCGGCCAGTGCCAGCGGGAACGTCAGCACCACACCCATCGCCGCCACGGCCAGCAGCCGCACCAGGCCCTCACCGGCGACCGCCGCCGACCAGCCGGGCAGGCCGAGACCCGCCCCGATGAGCAGTCCCAGCACGTACAGCTGCGCCGTCAGCGCCAGGCACCAGCCGGTGATCAGCACGAACTTCGCCGTGACGACCGCGGTGCGCGACGTCGGCAGGGCGAGCAGGTCCTTGGCCGTCCGGTCGCTGAACTCGCGGCCGAACACCCAGATCGTGACGACGCCGAAGATGACGAACCCGCCGACCGCCCGCGGCCGGTATCCGCCCGCGCGCAGCGCGGCAGCCGCCGCGGCGTTGTCACGGGCGGCGACGTGCAACGTCCGGCGCTGCTCGGCGGCGAGCTGCGCCGCGTCGAGTTCGCGCAGCAGGCGTCCGTGGTGGATGACGCCGACCCGGTCGGCCAGCCGCGCGACCTCTGCCAGCAGGTGGCTGGACAGCAGGACCGCGGTCCCGGTGTCGGCGAGCTCGCGCAGCAGGGCCCGGATCTCCACCACCCCGGCCGGGTCCAGGCCGTTGGCCGGCTCGTCGAGGACCAGCAGCCGGGGCCGGTGCAGCAGCGCCTTGGCCAGGCCCAGGCGCTGCAGGTTGCCCAGCGACAGCTTGCCGGCCTTGCGGCCGGCGTAGGCGGCCAGGCCGAGCCGGTCGATCGCCTCGTCGACGTGGCCCCGGCCGGGCAGGCCGTGCAGCCGCGCGGCGATGCGCAGGTTCTCCCGCACCGTCAGGTCCGGGTACGCCGACGGTGCCTCGACCAGGTAGCCGACCTGCGCCCAGACCGCGGTTCCGGTGCCGGGTCCCAGCCGCTGTCCGAGCACCGTGACGGTGCCGGCGCTCGGTCTGACCATGCCCAGCAGCATGCGGATGGTCGTGGTCGACGGGCGCAGCGGTGGCACCAGGCACCGGCGTGGGCACGCAGCCTGATCCTCAGCTCATCGGCCACGGCGACCGCCATGACAACGCCCAATGTGCGACATCGGCCCTCCTGATCGTCACGGAACCACACCGCCGACCAGGCTTCCCGGCACACCGGGATCCACGATAGGACCAGGCGTCCACGTCCACAATCCCGGTCCGGCAGGCCGCGGTTGCCGCCACCGGGAACGGGTGAGGCATGCTGTGTGGCGAATGTTGCGACCGGCGGCAAGAGGATGGGAACGACCATCGGGGAGCCACCGCGGAAGCCGACCGCCTGGGCGACCGCGTGAAGGAGCCGCATGTCCGCGACCACCACCACCGCCCGGCTGCTGCCCGGCAAACCCGTCGCCGACCAGGTCCTCGCCGACGTCGCCGCCCGCTCGGCCGCCCTGCGCGCCCGCGGCGTCACCGCGAGCCTGGCCACCCTGCTGGTCGGCGACGACGACGCCAGCGCCGGCTACATCCGCATCAAGCAGCAGCAGGCCGCCGCGCTGGGCTTCGCGTCCCCGCACGAGCACCTGCCCGCCACCGCGACCCAGGCCGACGTGCAGCGGGTCATCACCGCCTGGAACGACGACCCGGCCGTGCACGGCATGCTCGTGCAGTACCCGATCCCGGGGCACCTGGACTACAACGCCGCGCTGCAGGCCATGGACCCCGACAAGGACGTCGACGGCATGCACCCGGTCAACATGGGCCGGCTCGCCCTCGGCATCCCCGGCCCGCTGCCCTGCACTCCCGCCGGCATCGAGGCGCTGCTGGCCCACTACGACATCGGCGTCGCCGGCCGGGAGGTCGTCATCCTCGGCCGCGGCGCGACCCTGGGCCGGCCCCTGGCGATGCTGCTGGCGCAGAAGCGCCCCACCGCCGACGCCGCCGTGACCGTCGTGCACACCGGCGTCAAGGACTGGGCCCGCTACACCCGCCGCGCCGACATCCTCATCGCCGCCGCCGGTGTGCCCGGCATCATCCAGCCCGAGCACGTCAAGCCCGGTGCGGTCGTCGTCGGCGGCGGGGTGCGCTACGAAGGCCGCCGTATCCTGCCCGACGTCGACGAGTCGGTCGCCGGCGTCGCCGGGGCGATCACGCCTCGTGTCGGTGGCGTAGGCCCGACCACCGTGGCGATGCTGTTCCGCAACGTCGTCGCGGCCGCCGAGCGGGCCCACCCGTGACCGCGGCGAGGGCGCAGGTCGCCGCGCTGCACCGCTACCCGGTCAAGTCCCTGCTCGGCGAGCAGCTCGCCGTAGCCGACGTGACCGAGACCGGCGTGGCCGGCGACCGCGCCCTCGCCGTGATCGACACCGGCAGCGGCCGTGTCGCCAGCGCCAAACATCCCCGGCTCTGGCAGCGGCTGCTGACCCTCACCGCCGCGACCGACGCCGACGGTGTGCGGATCACCGGCCGCGGCCTCGACGTGCACAGCACCGACCCGGCCGCCGCCGAAACCATGTCGGCGCTGCTCGGACGCGACGTCGCCCTCACCGCGACCCCGCCGGAGCAGGCCCAGCTCGACCGCGCCGACCCCGACGCCGTCCTGCGCGACGGCGTCGGCGCGGCCGTGCCGCTGGTCACCAGCACCCTGGGCGGCGCGGCCCCGGGCACCTTCTTCGACTTCGCGCCCGTTCACCTGCTGACCACGGCGACCGTGCGCGCCGTCGCCGCGCTGCATCCGGCCCGCCGCGCCGACGCGCGCCGCTACCGGCCGAACATCGTCGTCGACCTGCCCGGCGACGGCTTCGCCGAGGACGACTGGGTCGGCCGCGACCTGCGCATCGGCGACGACCTGGTGCTGCGGGTCATCGTCGCGACGCCCCGCTGCGCGGTGCCGTCCCTGGCCCACGGCGACCTGCCCCACGACCCCGACGCGCTGCGGGTGCTGGCCCGACACCACCGGGTCGTGCCGCTGCCCGCCCTCGGCCCGCAGCCCTGCGCCGGCGTCTACGCACAGGTCCTGCAGCCTGGCCGCGTCCGACCCGGCGACACCGTCGAGGTCTAGGACGTCACCTGCTGCAGCAGCCCGTGCACGAACAGCAGCCGGTGCACGATGTCGCCGTCGGTCACGTCGACACCCCACCGGGCCGGCACCTCCGGGTCGCGTTGACGTGCCTGCGGGAACCGGGCCAGCACGTCGTCGACGACACAGGACCACGGGGCCAGCCCGGCGACCGGACCCAGCGCCGGCACCGGTGCCCCCGCCGCCCGCACCAGCCACCCGTGCAGCACGAAGTCCTCCGTGCCCACGAGCGCCTCCCAGCGCAGCTCCGGCCACAGGCCGGCCAGCCGCCAGCGGTGCGCCGTCAGCACCGCATCGCCGTAGGGCACCTGCCGCCGCTCGTCGGCCGGGCCCAGCACCGCCTCGTACAGCAGCAGCCCTTTGGGCGCCGACCGCGACCGCAGCATCGTCTGCCACCGGTTGTGCGCTGTCATGTACTCGGTGTGCGAAGCCGACAGCTCGGCGCACGCGGCCTCCACCAGTTCCGGCTGGAAGTCGGACATCCGCCGCAGCAGCATCAGCTGGAACTCCCGCCGAGCGAACCCCTTCACGCCGCGAGCGTAGGGGAGGGGCGCATCCCACCAGCCCGATATGACGAAACACGCCTCAGGACGGGGATCGGGCACAGTGCAAGGCCCCTGAGCCGGCACAGGGGTGGTGCTCACGCTGCTCGCGATGCCACGGGACGACCGCGACTCAGGCCTGGCCGACACGGCTTACGAAGCCGTCAGGCGCGCCATCGTCAGCGACCCACCCGACGCGCGCGGCGGGGACTGAGGGAGCCGCAGGAGTTCAGCCGAGTGCGGCGCGGATCCGCGCCGCCATGTCGGAGATCTGCTCCGGGCCGTGGTTCAGGATGCCGTTCTCGGCCATCAGCGCGTGATATTGCTGCTTCTCGTATGGCACACCGGGCGGCAGCGGCACGACATGCCAGTGGACGTGCGCGTTTCCCTGCATGCTCCCCAGCGACAGCAGATAGGTGCGCTCCGGCCGCGTCACCTCGCCCACCGCGCGAGCGATCCGATGCACCACGGCCTGCAGCGCCAGGTACTCGTCCGCCGTGAGGTCGCGGACCACGTCCTCGACGTGACGACGTGGAACGACCAGCGTGTAGCCGGGCTGTGTCGGGTAGCGGCTGAGGAACGCGACGTGAGTGTCATCGTCGTAGACCAGTTCGTGCTCGTAGCCGGGCTCGCCGGCGAGGAACGCGCAGATGAAGCACTTTCCCGAGCGGGTCCGGCGCTCGTAGGCCGCGAGGTCCATCGGTATCCGATCGGAATGATCGCTCACGCGCGCATCGTAACGATGAGTCGCGTCGTCCACTGTCCTGCGACGCCCGCCGCCAGGCCGCCCTGGCCGGGGCGGTGATCCAAGGTTCGTCCAAGGGACCGTGTCCGCGAAACGGGCCGTGCATGCGGCGTTGCGCGCACACCGACCCCGGGCTGAGCCGACCTCGATCACCACGCCCACCCGGCACACCACGTCGGCGCATGAGTCGGCCCCGGCACGTCCGGCGCGAACGACATCGTGGTGTGTCAGGTCAGGCCGAGCAGCCCCGCGACGATCCCGAGCAGGGTGCAGGCACCGAGCACCCGCAGCACCGACCACTTCGCCCAGAAGATCATCAACGTGGCGGCCGCTGCGATGACCGCCGCTGCCGGGCGCAGGCTGGCGACATCGGGCAGCAGCAGGCGCAGGGGGCCGGCGGTCAGCGTGCGGGTGTCGGTGAACAGGGTGTGCATGGCGAAGTAGAGGCCGAGGTTGGCGATGACGCCGACGACCGCGGCGGTGATGCCGGTCAGCGCCGCCGACAGGCTGTGGCTGGTGCGCAGCCGCTCGACGTACGGCGCGCCGAGCAGGACGAACAGGAAGCACGGCACGAACGTGACCCAGGTGGTCAGGGCTGAGGCGATGATCCCGGCTGCCCAGGGGTCGAGGTCGCCGGGATGGTGGTATCCGCCGAGGAATGCCACGAACTGCACCACCATGATCAGCGGTCCGGGGGTGGACTCGGCCAGGGCCAGGCCGCGGACCATGTCACCGGCGGACAGCCAGGCGTAACGTTCGACGGCCTGCTGGGCGACGTAGGCCAGCACGGCGTACGCGCCGCCGAACGTGACGACCGCCGTGCCGGAGAAGAACAAGCCCTGCTGGGTGTACACGCTGCCGGTGCCGGTCGTGGCCGCGACCAGCGCGACGGGAGCGAACCAGGCCACGAGGCCGACGGCGAGGATCGTCGCCGCGCGCCGGGCTGAGGGACGGTCGTGGTGCAGCGCATCGTCGGAGATCAGCGGAGCCGGGCCTGGAGTGCCGCCGCCGTGGCTCGTCTTCGCGGTCATCGAGCCCGGTCGGATGCGGTGCAGCACCCAGCCGCTCAGCCCTGCGGCGGCGACGACGACCGGGAACGGCACCGCGAACAACGCCAGGGCTGCGAACGCGACCGCGGCGAAGCCGACCAGCGCGGTGCTGTGCAGTGCACGGGTGCCTACCCGCCACACGGCCTGCGCGACGACGGCGACGACGGCCGGTGCCAGGCCGGTGAAGACCGCGGTGACGGCGGCGCTGTCGTCGTAGGCGACGTACAGCCCCGACAGGACCAGCAGGGCCAGCGCTCCCGGCAGGACGAACAGGGTGCCGGCGAGCAGGCCGCCGCGCACGCCGTTGAGCAGCCATCCGACGTAGATCGCCAGCTGCTGCGCCTCCGGGCCGGGTAGCAGCATGCAGTAGTTGAGCGCGTGCAGGAACCGCTGCTGGCCGATCCAGCGCCGCTCGTCGACCAGGTGGCGCTGCATGACCGCGACCTGCCCGGCTGGGCCACCGAACGTCTGCAGCGAGATCACGGACCAGGCCTTGACCGCGTGCCGCAGCGGCACGACGTCGCGTGCTGGGGTGCCGGTGGCAGTGGTGGTGTCGCTGGTGTGTGCTGACCGGGTGGTGGTCACTGCGGCTCCGGTGGGATGGTCAGGCGGGGGTGCGGTCCAGTAGCAGGCTGCGGCGGAAGTACTCGTACAGTCCGTCGAAGATCGGCGCGGTGACGGCGAGGATCTGCTCGTCGTCGGCGATCATCGACAGTCCGCGCAGGACGGTGTCGAGGCCGGGGGCCTCGGGGGGCGTGGAAGCGGCCGTCGTCGAGGTCGGCCTCGTGCACGATCTGCGCGATCTTCCACAGCACCGGGTCGGTGATCTCGTAGTGGCGCAGGATCGTCTCGAAGCTGCAGTCCGGGCCGTGGTGGCCCAGCCGCACGCCGCGCATGTCGAACGGCGTCGCCGCGTCGGGCACGTCGGCGGGGTCGCTGACGAACACGAACACCGCGTCGGGATCGACGGACCGCCGGATCAGCCACGCGCACGCCGCACGGTCGATGTGGATCGCCGCGCGGGTCGCCCACACGCTCATCGGACCCGCCCCGCAGCCGCGGCGTCAGCCGGGTTCGGCTCGGCCAGCGCCTGAACGGCAGCGTGGGCGGTGTCGCGCTGGAGTGGTGGGAAGAAGTCGCGCCGACCGATGCGGCGCAGCTGCTCACGCAGCCGCCGCAGCACCCGTGCCCGCTCGGCCGGATCGGCCGTGAGGACGGCCTGTGCTTCGGCGGTGACCTGGTCGTATTCGGCGGCGCGGGCCTGGCGCATCCCGGCGGCGATCGTGCGCTGCTGGGTACGGCTGCCCGGCTTGGCCAGCCACACGGTGGCCGTGCCACCGGCGGTGATCACCTCGTCGGCGATCCACTCGATGTGCTCACGGGTGCGCGCGTCGGCGGGCAGCGCGACCAGGCCGTCGCCGAGCCTGGCCACGCCGAGCGATTCGAGCCTGCGCCACACCGCGATCCGGGGCCGGGACGGCTCCCGCGGGATGCGGTATGCCAGCAGCACCCACGTGTCGAGGTCTTCCCCTGCCGTCATCCGAATATTGTAACCACGGTTACGGCACACCGATCCGCGCTGCGATCGATTTGCTCATCGGATGCTCATTCGTCCGCGGCAACCTCATCACCGACCGCTGCCGGACCGTCCGGCAGGGGGCGAGGCCCCGGCCCCGGCCGGGGGAACGCATGAGGAGGACGAATGGACCTGCAGCTCACCGGCAAGACCGCGGTTATCAGCGGATCGACCCGAGGCATCGGTTACGCGACCGCGAAGGCCCTGGCCGCCGAAGGCGCCGCCGTGATCCTCAACGGCCGTGATCCGCAGAAGCTGACCGGGGCCGTCGACGCGCTGCGGCGCGAGGTGCCGGGTGCCTCGGTCAGCGGCCTGCCCGCCGACTTCGCGGTCACCGAGGACGTCGACCGGCTGTGCGACCAGCTCCCGAGCGTGGACATCCTGGTCAACAACGTGGGGCTGTTCGAGCTCAAGCCGTTCGAGCAGATCTCCGACGACGACTGGCGGCTCTACTTCGAGGTCAACGTGCTCAGCGGCGTCCGGCTGGCGCGCCGGCTCATGCCGGCGATGCTCGATCGGGGGTGGGGCCGCATCGTGTTCGTCAGCAGCGAGTCGGGCGTCGACATCCCGGCCGACATGATCCACTACGGCGCGTCCAAGACGGCGATGCTGTCGGTGGGCAACGGCCTGGCGAAGCTCACGAAGGGCACCGCGGTGACCGTCAACTCGGTGCTGGGCGGCCCGACGTACTCCGACGGCGTCGCCACGACGGTCAGAATGCTGGCCGACGCGCAGTCTCTGCCCGAGGAGCAGTTGAAGGCGGCGATCATCGGCGCCAACCGGACGAGCCTGCTGGGCCGCTTCATCGAACCCGGCGAGATCGCCGACGCGGTCACCTTCATCGCCAGCCCGCTCGCGTCGGCCATCAACGGAACAGCGGTACGCGTCGACGGTGGTGTGCTGACCACGGTGCTGTGAACCGGCCCGGACGGACGCCGGCAGGACGCCGCTGACCGGCTGAGCGGGGGGATCCGCGATAGCGTGGCGGGATGCACGGCGGGCGGATCACTTTCGGCGTTCTCGGGCCGGTGACCGCCGAGGACGCGCAGCGTCGGCCGGTCGCGCTGAGAGGTCCGATGCATCGTGCGGTGCTGGGCCGGCTCCTGGTGGCGCGCGGCCGGACCGTACCCGTGAATGATCTTGTCGATGACCTGTGGGTCGCGCCGCCCGAGGGCGCGGTGGCCGCGGTGCGGACGTTCGTGGCGGCGCTGCGCAAGGCCGTCGAGCCCGACCGCCCGCCGCGGGCACCGGCCACGTTGCTGGTCACCCAAGGCCTGGGGTACGCGCTGAGGTGCGCACCCGATCAGGTGGACGCCTGGCGGTTCGAGCAGGCCGTGGCCGAGGCCGCGACGGCGGACCCGGTCACGGCGCTGGCACTGCTGGACGAGGCGCTGTCCTGGTGGCGCGGTCCCGCGTACGCGGACTTCCCGGACGCCGCCTGGCCGCGCGCCGATCGGTCCAGGCTTTCCGAGTTGCGCCTGCAGGCCGTCGAACGACGGGCGCAAGCCCAACTCGACCTCGGACAGGCCGACCGGGCCGTTGCGGACCTGGACGGGCACGTCACCGCACATCCGTGGCGCGAGCACGGGTGGGGGCTGCTGGCCCTGGCCCTGTACCGGTCGGGTCGCCAGGGTGACGCCCTCGCGGTGCTGCGCCGGGCCCGTGAGCTGCTCGCCGGTCACCTCGGCGTGGAGCCCGGCCCGGCGCTGCGCACCCTGGAGACCGACATCCTGCGGCAGGAGCCGAGCCTGGACGCCCCCGGCCGGCCGGATCCGGCCGCCGAGGTGCTGACCCGGGTCACCTCCGCCTACGAACGGGTCGGCGGCGGAGCCCGGATGCGGCTGGAGTCGGCGGTCGGCATGCTGCGCAACCTCGCGGTCACCGGCGCCGGCGGTCTTGAAGTGGCCCGTGAGCAGCGGGCCGCGGCGGTCGCGGCCGCCGAGCAGCTCGGCGACCCGGAACTGACCGCGCGGGTGATCGGCGCCTATGACGTACCGGCGATCTGGCCGCGTGTCGATGACGCGCAGCAGGCGGCCGGCATCGTCGCCGCGGCGGAACGGGCCCTGGCGATGCTCCCGCCGACCCGGCCGGACCCGGTCCGGGCCCGGCTGCTGGCCACCATCGCGATCGAGTCGCGAGGCACCCGCGATCCACGGCCGGCGCAGTGCGCCCGGCAGGCCGAGACGATCGCCCGCGCCAGCAACGACCCCGTGCTGCTGGCGTTCGCGTTGAACGGCGTGTTCATGCAGAGCTTCGCCGGCACCGGCGGATCGGCGGCCCGGGACCGGATCGGCGCCGAGCTGGTCTGCCTGGCGGGTCGGCACGACCTGGCCAGCGTCGAGGTGCTCGGTCACCTGATCAGGCTGCAGTCGAGTTGCGCGGTGGCCGCGTTCGACCGGGCCGACCAGCACGCGCACGCCGCCGACGACTTGGCCGCCCGGCACGAGCGGCCGCTGGTCGCCGTGTTCACCCGGTGGTACCGGGCGCTGCGGGCCGACCTGGCCGGTGACGACCGGGCCGAGCTGCTCTACCGGGAGGCGGGTGCTCGGCTGGACGATGCGGGGATGCCGGGTATGCGCGACGGGCTGCTGCCGCTGGCACTGCTCGGGATGCGGCTGCGCCGGGGACTGCCGGCGGAGGCCGGCGATGAGGACTGGGGGCCGTACGAGCCGTGGGTGCGTCCCCCGGTCCGGCTCGCCGACGTGCCGGATCCGCCCGCGGATCTGCTCGCTGAGGCAATGTGGTGCCTGCTGGGCCGCGCCGCCATCGCCGCCGGCGATCGGGAGACCATGAGGCGGGTCAGGCGTGCGCTGCTCCCGGCGGCTGCGGAGTGGGCCGGCGCGGCCAGCGGAGCACTGACGGTCGGCCGGGTCGCAGACCATCTGGCAGCGCTGGACGCCGCGCTGCGCACAGCTCGCGCACGCCCCTGATGCTCGCCAGGCCAGACTCCAGCCGGCTGGGGTGCCTATTCGCGGTGGATGTTATGTATCGCGGCATCGTCCGGCATTATTGCGAAATCGCGGAACGGCTCGGCCGGGGCAACCCCAGGGCACGGACGAATGCGCAGGTCGGCCCTGGCCTAGACAGCTGGAAAGATCCATATCACAATCACGGCGTGACTCTCGCACGGGGCTGTCGGCTATTCCGGATCGGATGTTGTGCACAGGCGCGAAATCGGCGACGCCAGTGCCGCTAGACCCTTCCTGGGCTTCATCCCAGATCTGAGACGCCCCCCGACGAAGGCATCCACAAGCCACCGGTCCGCCTGACCGGTGGCTCGACGGGTCGTCGCATCTCATGCGAGCAACCGGTCGGGTGACCTGCCGATCGTGACCGCTGAAGGCTCCGTCAACGGGCAGACCACGATCACCTACGACGACGCGGGCAGGCCGATCGCGGAGGTCTACTCCGTGGCAGGTGACGCGCGCTGGATCACCACCACCTCGTACGACGGCAACCGTACCCACGTGGATCCGCCCGCGGGTGGCGTGCCGACGACGACGGTGGTAGACGCGCGGGGACACACGACCGAACTCCACCAGTATCACGGCAGCGGCCCGGCGGGCGCTGCGGACGTCACCAGCTACACCTACACCTCCGGCGGCGACCTCAAGACGGTGACCGATCCGCTCGGCACCCTATGGACCTACCACTACAACCAGCGTGGAATGAAGGAGCTCGTCGAGGACCCGGACTCCGGGGACACCCGGTACACCTATGACGCGGCCGGACAGACCACGTCGGTGACCGACAGCCGTGGTGTGAAGGTGTCGTACCGCTACGACAAGCTCGGCCGCAAAACGGAGACCTGGCGTGGCGAACTCGACACCGGCACCCGGATGGCGGCCTGGGTGTACGACGCCGCAGGCAACAAGGGTCAGCTCCACTACAGCCAGCGGATCGTCGACGGTCAGAACTACTTCACCGTCAACGCCTTGCGGGATCAGCTCTACCGGCCGCTCAAGGTGCGCTACACCTTCCCCGCCAACGGCACCGGCGGCGTCGGCTCGCAGCTCGGCAAGAGCTACGAGTTCACCACCGCGTACAACACCGATGGCTCTGTACAGTCGATCGGCCTCCCTGAAGCGGGTGGGCTGCCGGCTGAAGCCGTCGCTACGACCTATGACTCGCTGCAGCGTCCGATCACGATGACCGGGTTGACAGCTACGTCACGACGGCGACCTACGGCAATCTCAGCGAGTTGCTGCAAGTGGAGCTGTCCACCGGAGGCACCGGGAAGAAGGCGTGGCTGAGCTGGGAGTACGAGCGGGGCACCGGTCGCTTGACCCGGGCCAGGGTGGATCGCCAGAGCGTGACGACCATCGACATGGACGCACGGTACGGATACGACGACGTCGGCAACGTGCTGACGATCGCGGACAGCCCGACGACCGGCGCCCGCGACACCCAGTGCTTCACGTATGACCACCTGCGCCGGCTCACCGAGGCGTGGTCGACGGCGAGCACGACCAAGACGTGCGCCGACGGGGTGGCGCAGACCGGGGTGAGCGGCGCCGCGCCGTATCACCACAGCTGGTCCTTCGACAAGGTCGGCAACCGGCAGACGGAGACGATCCATTCGCTCACCGGCGGGGTCGACACGGAACGCGATTACGTCTACCCGGATCAGGGCGAGGGGCAGAACCAGCCGCACACCCTGACCAGGATCGACGAGACCGGGCCCGCAGGCGACCGCACCTATCGCTACCGCTACGACAGTGCCGGCAACACCGTGTGCCGGCCGAACAGCGACGCCGCCAACGAATGTGCTTCCGGCACCGAGGCGGGACACCAGGCACTCACCTGGGACGCCGAAGGCCGGCTCGCGACGAGCACCCCGGTCGGCGGTCAGGCGACGACGTACGTCTACGACGCCGACGGCAACCGCATCGCCCGCAAGGCACCCGGTGGCGCAACCACCCTCTACCTGCCCGGCATGGATCTGGCGCGGGAGGGAACAGTCGTCTCCGGCACCAGGTTCTACTCCATCGGTGAGCAGACGATCGCGGTACGCAAGACCACCGGGGTGTTCTTCCAAGCCGCCGACCATCACGACACCGCGACCAGCAGCATCGACGCGGCCACCGGCGCCATCTACTGGCGGCGGACGACGCCTTACGGCACGACTCGCGACTTGTCGGCACCGGCCTTCTGGCCCGATGAGAAGGGCTTCGTCGGTGGCACGATCGACCCGATGACCGGCCTGACCCATCTCGGGGCGAGAGAGTACGACCCTCGTGTCGGCAGGTTCGTCAGCGTCGACCCGATCATGGATCTGGGTGATCCTCAGCAGTGGAGCGCCTACGGGTACGCCAACGGCAACCCGCTGGCGATCACCGACCCCACCGGAATGTTGGGTTCGGCGAGCTGCGCTCCCGGATACGTCGGCGGCCCAGGCGCCTGCACCGGCTCCGAGAACGGCAACGGACCCGACTACGGGACCACGCCGACGACCATGACGACGACCACCACCACGGAGTGCAAGGTGCCGATCTCTGTCGATCCCACCTGCAAGGACGGCGACAACATCCTCGCCTACAACTTCGTGCACGAGATCACTACGTGTGAGGAGATGTACGGCCCGGGTACGCACGACATCTGCGCGGCCGCGCTGGCGGAGCGGGCGTACCGGGACTGGATCAAGGGCCAGGAGATCCTCCTGTACATCGAGCTGGGGTTGACCATCTGCGGCTTCGCCCCGCTGTACGGAGCGGGCTGTGACGCGCTGGACGTCGCGATCTCGTATGTCACCGGGGACAAGGAGGGCGCGGCGCTGTCGGGCGCGGCGATGATCCCCGGACTCGACGGCGCCGGCGCGGCGAAGGTCGCCGAACTCATCGGCAACTACCGCACGTTCCGCAAGCTCACCAAGTGCATGAAGAACAGCTTCGACGGCGAGACGCTGGTGCTGATGGCCGATGGTTCGACGAAGCGGATCAGCGAAGTCGAGGTCGGTGACCTCGTCATGGCCGGGGATCCGGTGACGGGGGCGGTAGAGGCACAGCCGGTGACGCAGGTGCATGTCAATACCGACGCGGAGCTGACCGATGTCGACCTCGTCCGATCGGGTTCGGGGCCGGTGTTCTTCCTCGATCGCGGGCAGGCCGACGTCCTGCACACCACGGCCGGCCACCCGGTCTGGGAGGAGTCGGGCGACCGCTGGGTCGAGGCGGCCGATCTCGTGGCGGGTGAATCACTGCTGCGGGGCCCGGACGGCACTCGCTACCAGGTGGCCGCGGTGCGGAACTTCACCGGCTCGCAGCAGATGTACAACCTCAGCGTCGCCGTGCTGCACACGTACTTCGTGCGGGCGACGGAGATGCCGGTCCTCGTCCACAACTCCGGCTGCATCGATCCGCTGCCGATCAAGGGAGGGCAGCAGGCGCCCGGCAAGCCGTACAAGATGAGCCCGGACGAACTCAAGTTCGTCAAAGAACTGTTGAAAATGAAGCCCAACTTCAAGGTGTTCCGGACGAACGGCACGATGTCGCAGGGCGACTTCGTCGTCATCGACTACTCGAACCCGAAGAAGCCGGTCGGCTGGGTGGTCGAGTTGAAGAGTTCGAGCGGTGGCTTCCCCGGTGAGCAGTTCCGCAACGCGGGCAACCTCAAGGCGCAGTTCGGGCTCGATAAGATCGAATTCCAGGCGGGTACGCCCGCAGAAATGCTGCAGGCGCTGAACCGGGGTAGGGGCTCATGGAATTGATAGTGGTTCCGCGGCTGCTGGCCGATCTGCTCGGCCGCATCGACGACCGGCTGCGCTCCGAACTGGCGTTTGCATACGCCGAGCACGTCCTCGGCGTATGCGGCGAGGCGATGCGCGAAGCGGAGCGCGCCGCCGCGTCGGAGTACCTGGGTACGGCGCACGACCTGCTCACCGGGGGCGGCTCGATCGAACGGCTGGCTGAGGCGCACCACGTCTTCTTCGCCACGCGTGGCGACGGCTCGAGCCAGGCGGACCGGGTCATGTGGATCGCCAAGCTCGCGGTCGACGCGACCTGCCAGCGCGCGCTGGAGGAGCACGGTGTCCGGGCCAGGCAGCACTACCAGCCTGGAGTGCTCGACGTGGCCCGGGAGGGCCAGCAGCTGGTCGCGGCCTGGGCGGCGCGAAGCGCGGACTCCGGCGATGCCGCGAGCCTGCGGCGGACAGCCTCCTGGGAAGAAGCGCGCTGGCAGCTGATACGGCTGGTGGCGGCGATTCCTGTCCCGGGCGCTGCAGCGGCGGGGCAGGACCCCGAGTAGCGGAGCCAGTGAACCGACCGAGGCTCTGCCCACGCCGAATCCACGGCGTGGGCAGAGCCTCGTGGTGTGCCGTGAGGAGTACGCAAGCCCTCGGCACGCAATGCACGCCCCATCCGGCGGCGGCCGTCGGGAATGAACTCACAGCGCCGGCTTCACCTGGTCTCCGCAATGTTGTGAGATAACTCATAGTCCACCGAGGACGGTGGTCCGAGTCTCGCCGGCAGCGATTCACTCTCCGTGATCGCGCTTCGTCAGACGGTCGCGGAGATCGACTGTGTTGACTCGGCGGCGGGTGCACCGGACGGCCCGTCCGCGGTGCCGTGGGACAACGCGATCGCAGACTTTGGCCTAGCGTGCCACTCCAAGTGTTCTTGGAGGTTGAGTCATGCGGGGTCTTCTCACCGTCAGTCGACGGAGTGGAGGTAGGTCGTTCGGTGCCGATCTCGCGGCAGCCGTGACGACCGTCGACCTGTTGGTGGTGCCGGCTCCGGCCGGGGAGACGCCAGCGATCCGTGCTGGCACCGTGACGACCTCTCGGCCGCGACCGGGCTTAACCCATCCGGCCGCTTCGCCATCGCCGACCATCGGTATCGACCAGTGAGCGAGCACTCCATGCCATCACGCCCTGCCCGACGTCAGGCGGTCCGCCTGCTGACCGCGACCTTTTCGACCCTGCTGCTGGTGACGCTGGCACATGTGCCGGCCCAAGCGGTGGGAGAGGCAAGCGCACCGGAGATCACGGCTCAGCGACCCGCCGCCCGCGGCACCGGCCTGGTGCCCGACAGAGCCAAGCCGGATCCCACCGCGGACAAGGCGATGCGCAAGCCCGATGCGGTGACCTGGCCCGGCGGTGGCACCGCGGACATCGACGCGGCCTGGACCTCGACTGGTCTGCAGGAGGTGGGCGGCCTGCCGCTCGACGTGACCCGCAGCGTCGCGCGCGGCGGACCCAGCGCGGCTGACGCACCACAGCAGGTTCGGGTCCAGGTGCTCGACCGTGTGACGACGCAGCGGCTGGGTGCCGAGGCACCGGCGTTCCGCCTGTCTCGTGCCGACGGCGGCAAGGCCGCGCAGAAGGTGTCCATACGAGTCGGCTACAGCACGTTCGCGCACGCCCGCGGCGGTGACTGGGGCGCGCGGCTGCGCCTCGTCGCCATGCCGGTCTGCGCGCTGACCGAGCCCGGCAGACCAGAGTGCCGGACGCGGACACCGCTCCCGACCGTCAACGACCACGGCCGGCAGGTCCTGTCCGCCGACATCGACGCCGTCGCCGGCGATGCGGCGTCGATGGTGTTCACCATGGCCGCCGCCGACGCGTCCGCTCAGGGCGATTACAAGGCCACGCCGCTGTCCCCGTCCTCGTCGTGGTCGGTCGCGCCGGCCTCTGGCGGTTTCTCCTGGTCCTACCCGATCCGCTTGCCCGGCACCCCGGGCGGATTCAGCCCGACTGCCGGCCTGGGCTACGCCTCGCAGGCGGTCGACGGTCGCACCACGGCGACGAACAACCAGGGCTCTTGGATCGGCGAGGGCTTCAGTTACGAGCCTGGCTACATCGAGCGCCGCTACAAACCGTGCAAGGACGACGGTCATGACGGCTCGGCTGAGCAGTGCTGGGCCTTCCACAACGGCACCGTGATGATGGCCGGTCGGTCCGGCGGCCTGGTCAAGGTCACCGATGACCTGTGGCGGATGTCCGAGGACGACGGTTCGAAGATCGAGCGACTTACCGGCGCGAACAACGGCGACGATGACGGCGAGTACTGGAAGATCACCACGACCGACGGCACCCAGTATTTCTTCGGTAAGAACCGGTTGCCCGGCTGGACCGCCGCCAAGCAGGAGACCGAGTCCGTCTGGACGGTCCCGGTCTTCGGCGATGACGCGAACGAGCCGTGCCACAAGACCTCCGGGTTCGACGACTCCTGGTGTAACCAGGCGTGGCGGTGGAATCTCGACTACGCGATCGACCCGCGCGGCAACGTGATCTCCTACTTCTACGACGCGGAGATCAACCACTACGCGCGCAGCGGCAAGACCGACGTGAACGGCACGCGGTACGAGCGTGGGGGCTATCTCACGCGCATCGACTATGGTCAGCGCGACCAGCAGGTCTACAGCACCGACGCCCCGGCACGGATCGTGTTCAAGACCACCGAACGGTGCCTTCCCGCCGGAGCGGTCGACTGCGACCCGGACGACCTGACGGAGGCCACGGCCGCGTCCTGGCCGGACGTGCCCGAAGACCTGATCTGCAAGGCGGGCACCCACTGCGAGTGGACGCAGAGCTCGCCCACGTTCTTCACCCGCAAGCGCCTGACCGGCATCGAGACCCAGATCCGGCAGGGCGCCGGCTGGTCCCCGGTCGAGTCGTGGGCCCTGGAGCACGAGTTCAAGGTCAACGACGACAACTCGCGGACCCTCTGGCTGAAGAAGATCACACACACGGGCCACTGGGGTGACCCGGACATCACCCTGCCGTCCACCGAGCTCGACGGCATCCAGCTGCCGAACCGCATCGTCAGGACCGGCGACAACCTCGGCCCGCTGATCCGCTACCGGCTGTCGAGCGTCAAGACCGGCACCGGCGCCCAGGTCACGGTCAATTACGCACCGACCGACTGTTCGAAGGACAGCATCCCCGCTGCCGGCACATCCGACCGTCGCTGCTTCCCGGTGATCTGGAACCCGCTGGGCGGCGACGACGAAGACGAGGTCACCGACTGGTTCCACAAGTACGTCGTCGCCAATGTCGTCGCAGATGACCTCGTCGGGGGGAACCCCGACATGGTGACCGCGTACGAGTACACCGGCGGCGCGGGCTGGCGCAAGACGGAGCCGGACGGCATCACCAAGACCGATCAGCTCACCTGGTCGGACTGGCGCGGTTACCCGCAGGTGACCGTCCGGACCGGGGACGGCCAGCAGATGCCGACAAGGGTCGACTACACCTTCCTGCGCGGCATGAGCGGAGGCAAGCAGCCCGACGGCACCTCCCCGGCCGTGACCCGCACCGACTCGACGGGGACCAGCTACACCGACCACAACGAGTTTTCCGGGCACCAGCTGGAGACCGTCGTCTACAACGGGTCCGAGATCGTCTCCAAGTCCATCGAGCAGCCGTGGCGGCGGGTGACCTACACGAGGGACAGCACCTGGGGCGATGACGAAGCGGTCATGGTGCGCACCAACGTCATTCGCAATCTCGTCGCCATGCCGGACGACGAGGACGGGAATCCGACCTGGCGCGAGACCAAGACCGTCACCTCGTACGACGACACCTGGGGCCGGGTGACCAAGGTCGACGACCTCGGCGAGGTCGGTGCGGGCAAGCACGGCGACGACACATGCGCCCGCACCTGGTATGCCGACAACGACCGCACGTACATGTACACGTTCGTCTCCCGCATCCAGACGGTCGCGGTCAATTGCTCCACCACCGCCGACCTGAGCACCGACCTGATCTCCGACTCGCGTACCAGCTATGACTTCCACGCCTGGGGCCAAGGTCCGGACAAGGGAACACCGACGCTGACGGAGAAGCTGGACCGCTACGACGGCAGCGACATCCTCTACCACCCCACGTCGGAGATCGTCTCTGTCGACGGCTACGGCCGGCCGACGGCGACGAAGAACGCGCTCGGCCGGGTGAGCACGTCGCAGTTCACGGAGGTCGACGGACTCACGGTAGAGGTCAAGGCCACCAGCCCGACCCCGTTCAGCTTCCAGACCGTCACCACGATGGATCCCGCCTTCGGGGCGAACACGGCCGTCGTCGACATGAACGACAACCGCACGGACCTCGCCTACGACTCGCTCGGCCGCCTTACCTCGGTGTGGCTGGCGGATCGAAGCAAAGCGCAGGGCGCGTCCCCGACCATGAAGTTCGGCTACGACATCCGCGCGGACCGGACCACGGTCGTCACCACCGAGCGCATCAACAACGACGGCAGCTATCGGCCGAGCTACCAGCTGCTCGACGGCATGTTCCGGCAGCGCCAGGCGCAGGACCTGGGGCCGGGCGGAACGTGGCTGCTGGCGGACACCTTCCACATCGGCACCGGTCAGGCGGCGAAGACCTATGATTCTTACGCCGCCCTCGGAACACCGGGCGGCACGCCGATCGTCACCCCCGAAGGCGCCACCAACGGCCGGACCACGATCGTCTTCGACGGGGCGGGCCGGCCGATCGCCGGCACGTTCGCGGTGGCGGGCGATGCGCGCTGGACGACGACGACCGCCTACGAGGGCGATCGCACGCACGTCGACCCGCCGGAGGGCGGCATCCCGACGACCGTGGTCACCGACGCCCGCGGGCACACCACGGAGCTGCGCCAGTACCACGGCGACAGCCCGACGGGCGACGCGGACGTGACCAGCTACACCTACGCCCCGGACGGGGCGCTGGTGACCGTCACCCAGCAGGGCGGCGCCCGCTGGGTGAACCACTACGACCAGCGGGGTCAGAAGGTGTGGGTCGAGGACCCGGACGCCGGCGACACCCGCTACACCTACGACGACGAGGGCAAGCTGCTCTCCTCGACCGACGAGCTCGGCAACGTGTTGTCGTACAAGTACGACGAGCTCGGGCGGAAGACCGAGATGTGGCAGGGTCCGGTCGGCGGCGGCACGAAGCTCGCCGCCTGGGTGTTCGACTCGCTCGCCGGCAACAAGGGTCAGCTGCACTACTCGCAGCGCATCACCGCCGGCGGCAACTACAACACCGTCTACGCGATGCGCGACAAGCTTTACCGACCGATGAAGGTCAATTACACGTTCCCGTCGGGTGACGTCGGCAGCCTGCTCGGCAAGACCTACCAGCTGACGTCGGCCTTCAACACGGACGGTTCAGCTCAGTCCATCGGATACCCGGCAGCGGGTGGACTGCCGGCCGAGTCGATCGTCACCACCTACGACAACCTGCTACGGCCGACGGCACTGACCGGCGCGACCAGCTACGTCACCGCGGCCACGTACGACGATCTCGGGCAGCTGACCCGGGCCGAGTTGCACACCGGCGGGACCGGCAAGAAGGCCTGGCTGTCCTACGAGTACGAGCGGGGAACCCACCGGCTCACCCGATCCAGGCTGGACCGGCAGGGCGTGGCGACCATCGACATGGACGCGCGCTACGGATTCGACCCGGCCGGCAATGTGCTCTCGATCGCGGACCTGTCGACCACCGCGGGCGGCACCGACATCCAGTGCTTCGCCTACGACCACGTCAAGCGGCTGACCGAGGCGTGGTCACACGGGGATGCCACCAAGCAGTGCGACGGCGGAGTCGCGGCGACGGGAGTCGGCGGTCCCGCCCCGTACCACCACTCGTGGTCGTTCGACGAAGCGGGCAATCGTGAGGTCGAGACGCAGCACTCGGTGACCGGCGGCGTCGACACCCGGCGTGAGTACGGCTACCCGGATCCGGGGCAACCCCAGCCGCACACGCTGCGGACCGTCACCGAAACCGGTCCCGCCGGTCAGAAGAACCTCGCCTACACCTACGACGCGGCCGGCAACACGAGGTGCAGGCCGAACGTGCCGACGGGCAACGACTGCCTCAGCGGGACCGGGTCGCAGGCGCTCAGCTGGAACGCCGAGGGCCAGCTGGCGTCGACGACCCCGCCAGGCGGCCTGGCGACCACCTACGTCTACGACGCCGACGGTACCCGGATCGCGCGGAAGGACCCGGGTGGGAACACCACCATCTTCCTGCCCGGGATGGAACTGGCCACCAACGGCGCCACGGTGACGGGAACGAGGTTCTACAACTTCGTCGGCAGGTCCGTGGCCGTTCGCAACAACGCCGGGGTGAGTTTCCAGGCGGCTGACCACCACGGCACCGCAAGTTGCACGGTCGACGCCGCGACGGGCGCCATCACGTGGCGGCGGACGACCCCTTACGGCAAGGTGCGGGGGAACCTCCCCACGAGCTGGCCGGACCGGAGAGGCTTCCTCGGCGCCACCGAGGACCCCACGGGTCTGACGCACCTGGGAGCCCGCGAATACGACGCCACCGTCGGGCGGTTCATCAGCGTCGACCCGCTGATCGACCCCAACTCCCCGGGGGAGCTGGGCGGGTATGCGTACGCGGGCAACAACCCCGTCGTCAACGCCGACCGGACAGGCGAGAAGCAGGTCGCCGGCGGGGGTGTTTCCTACATCGCGTTGACCTGGGTCGGTGCGGACACGATCGTCGACCAGAACAGGATTCCGCACGTCCTGCGCACCACCGGCGACAACGACGCCGCGAACGCCGGCCTGGACTTCGCCAATGATCAACTTAAGAAGTCGGGACAGTACCTCGACCCGGCGACCGGCAACGGCTCGATCTTCGTCCACCAGGACGACACGTCGAACGTCATCAAGCACCCGAAGGGCGTCATCACCGGTGCGGACGGTCAGACGACCGTGACGGGAACGACGGCCGACGCGGTTAAGATCACCTACGTGAACGGCCAGGTCGTCAGCGTGGACAGCTACGACTTCACCCAGGCGCAGGATGTGAACCGGGCCGAGAACGACATCAAGAACAAGTTGCGCACCGACACGAACAAGGGCGCGAAGAAACAGACGCAGAATGTCATCTATGTGGCGCCGGACGATGTGCAAGCCGAAGAACTGAGAAAGCGATTCGCCGGAAACCCGAACGTCCGGATCATCAACCCGGCGACGGGATACGACACCGGGGAGTTGAACAGTCCCACCGAGCTCAGGGCGCGGGTGACCACGCCCCGGCTTCCCCGATTCGTCGCGAAGATACCGGCGACCATCTCCGCGTTCGGCCAGCTCAGCGTCGTCGGTGACCTTTACCAGATGTGGCAGGTCGGTGACGCGCTGGGTACGAAGGATCCGGTGGAACGCGCGATCAAGATGAACATGATCGCCTGCGCAAGTTTCTCACCGTCCTGCCAGCCGATGGCCATGGCCGATGGCTTCATCTACAACTGGGACGGTTCCACCTGGGTCAACTCCGGAGCGCTGGTGGGCTACGACGAGAACGGAAACATCGTGCCCAGCCTGTGAGGCACGGCGGCTGGTGCGGGCAGTGCCTGCTGATGACACTCCCGCACCAGCCGCCCCGGCGACCTCGACTAAGGTGACCACGCCGCCGAAAGGAGATCAGATGGGCTCCACCCGCGTCACGGTGTGCCTGCCCGCGCACCGGCGAAACGAGGTCGACGCCGCCATCGCGGACGCGCTCGCACCGTTCGAGGCGATGCAGGGTCACCCGGACGAACGAGATATCTGGGACTCGTGGACGATCCGCGGCGGCAGTGACGGCAGCGGATTCTGGATCCGCCCCGGCGCCGAGGACGACCCGTGGCTGGTGCACGATGCGGCGCGGTACGACGGCGTGCCACTCCCGAGCAGGGCGGGCCTGTGCGCCGGCGGCCCGGTCGGGTCGCTCGAACTGGCCGGGGCACGTGACCACATGGTCGGTCTGGCGGCCGACATGTGTGACCTCTGGCAGCAGCTGTCGGCACGGTACGCCCCGCCGCGGCCCCTGGAGACCTTCGGTGAGATCAGTCTGATCAACCTGTTCGACGACATCGCGGCGCGGCGGCACGGCTATGAGGTCCAGCCGCTGGTCAAGGAGTTCCTGGCCGTCCACCCGTGGGATCAGCTGGAAACGGTGCTCGGCTACAGGGAGGACCTGACCCGGCTGTTCGCCGCCGGTCGCGACGAGCTCCTGGCCACCGCAGCCCGGCTCGCGGCGCATCGGACCGATCTGCTCACCCTGGACGGCTGGTGGGTGCAGCAGGACGGCCAGGCGACACACGGCAGCTGCGACACCTGGGAGAGTTGCCCGCATCGAGCCGACATGCCCGCCCATCCGGGCGACCTGCTGCCGATGCTGGCCGAACTCCCCGACGACGTGATCGTCGTCTGCGTGAAGTGCCACACCTGACAGCCGCGGCTCACCCGTCACGGGCCAAGGCGGCGGGAGCCGGTCCGGCCGTCGAGGTTCCAGCGCAGGTCGAGGCGGCAGCCCGGGGCCGCCTGGAACTGCGCCACGCCCTGCAGATGCGCCCCGGCGAACCGCTCCTGCTCCGGGGTCAGGTCCACCTGCGGCGGTTTCAGGTCGTCGCCGACCCGGGTGCGGCCCAGCGGCACCGGCAGATGCGTGGACAGGAACAGCGCGACCAGGTCCGCCATCGCCCCGCCGACCAGCGGACACGGGCCGCGAAGAGCCGAGCCCGTGTCGGCGGCGCGCAGGTAGTCGAAGTGCTCGCCCTGGTACACGGCCGCGTAGCGGGGCTGGGGCAGGCCGTCCCAGACCTTCGTCGGCCGGTCCAGGTCCTCGAAGGCCAGGCCGAGACCGTCGCCGTCG
Source organism: Catellatospora aurea (assembly GCF_042663325.1). Lineage (NCBI taxonomy): Bacteria > Bacillati > Actinomycetota > Actinomycetes > Micromonosporales > Micromonosporaceae > Catellatospora > Catellatospora aurea. Next base: position 12,477 of record NZ_JBHTAC010000056.1, on the reverse strand, counting down.
GCCCAGGCGAAGAACGTTGGTCGGCCGATCGCGGTGAGCACCGCCTGCCGGTCGTTCAGTTCCGCGTACGGCGCGCCGAGGCTGGCGAACGCGGCGAACGCCGGGTTGGCCGCCACCACCCGCGAGCCCAGCACCCCGCCGTAGGAGTGTCCGACCACGGCGGTCGACTCGGGTCGTGTGTCGACCCAGCGCCGGTGCTCCCACTGGTTGCGCACCCAGGCCAGGTCCGCGGCCGCCGCGGCGATGGCGGGGTCGTCGGCGCCCTGCGACAGCACCGCGGTGTGGCTGGGCACCACCACCACGTACCCGCACCGGGCCAGCACCGCCGCGAACCGCTCCCAGCGCACGTGGTAGCCGGTGTTCGACACGCCCTGCGGCGGCTGCCCGTGCAGGAACAGCACCACCGGCCACTTCGTCAGGCACAGCTTGAGCATGGGGGCGCTCGCGGTCGCGCCGTCGTAGCTCGGGTAGTACACGCGCACGTCGCGCGGCGTGCCGTGGACGGCCGCGGTCAGGTCCTGCACGCCCCAGAACACGGGGCGGCCGATGTCGGGGTTGCTAACTGCTCCGGTATTCGTCGACGGACGTAGTCAATTGTCGTCATGTGTGGCGACCGTCTGAGGTCGAAGTGGGGTTGGTGACCGCTGCGGGGTCGGCTGGCGAATGCGGCGATGTAGCGACATGTATTGTCGGTATGTGGTACTTCGCGTGTTGCCTGCCTGCCTTGGGCGGTCTTCGCGCCGCGGGCGGGTTGTCGGGTGCGAGGGCTGGTGGGCGTGAAACGGTTCGAGCCGCGGGCCGGTTTCGTGGTGCAGGCGTACCGGTTCGCCCTGGACCCGAATGTGGGTCAGGAGCCGGCCGACAGCAGGTACGTGGTAACGGCCACCGCGGCGAAGCCGAGGCCCCACGCGACGTCGACGCCCCGGTGACGGCCCAGCACCACCCCGAAAGCGAACGCCACCAGCACCACCGCCAGCGCCGCGCAGGCGCTGACCGCCAGGTTCACCGCGAGCGGGCTCATCGGGCCGCCGAGGGCGTCTGCGGGCCGACGTGCGGCCCCTCATCACTGGGACGTACCGCCCGGACCTGGTCCACGTCCATCCTCCGCTCCTCGAACGCCGGCGCCCCGCCGACCGGGCTGAGCCGCCGCACCCGCGCGGTCGGCTCCCCGTGCCCCCATTGTTCCCGGCGCCCTCCTGCGCGGCATGAGCCGGTGGCGTCACCGTACGGCGGCGCCACCGGCAGGAGGGTCAGCGTGCGGTGACGGTTTTGAAGCCGCGCAGCCGCAGGCTGTTGGACACGACGAACACCGACGACAGCGCCATCGCCGCACCGGCGATCATCGGGTTGAGCAGCCCCAGCGCCGCCAGCGGCAGCGCCGCGACGTTGTAGGCGAACGCCCAGAACAGGTTCGTCCTGATCGTCGCCAGGGTGCGGCGCGACAGCCGGATCGCGTCGACGGAGGCCATCAGGTCACCGCGGACCAGGGTCAGGTCCGCCGCCTCGATCGCGGCGTCGGTGCCGGTGCCCATCGCCAGACCGAGGTCGGCCTGGGCGAGGGCGGCCGCGTCGTTGACGCCGTCACCGACCATCGCCACGACCTTGCCCTGTGCCTGCAGCCGTTTGACGACGTCGACCTTCTCCGCCGGCAGGACCTCGGCGATCACCTCGTCGATACCGACTTCGGCGGCGATCGCCGTGGCGACGGTGGTGTTGTCGCCGGTCAGCAGCACCGGGGTCAGTCCCAGCGCGCGCAGCCCGGCCACCGCCTGCGCGCTGGTCGGCTTGACCACGTCGGCGACGGCGAACACCGCCCGCGCCGTGCCGTCCCAGCCGGTCAGCACCGCTGTGCGCCCGTCGCGTTCGGCGGTCTGCCGCGCCGCTTCGAGCTCGGCGGGCACGGCCAGGCCGTGTTCGGCCAGCAGCGTTGCCCGGCCCACGACCACGGCGACACCGTCGACGGTTCCCGTCACCCCCAGGCCCTGCCTGTTGGCGAACCCCGACACCGCCGGCAGGTCGCCTGCCTGCGCCGCGGCCGCGGCGACGGCCTGCGCGATCGGATGCTCGGAGGCGGCCTCGGCGGCCCCGGCCAGACGTAGCGCCGTCGCACGGTCGGTGCCTTCGGTGGTGACGACGTCGACGAGTGTCATCCGGCCCGTGGTCACGGTGCCGGTCTTGTCGAGGACCACCGTGTCGACGCGGCGGGTGGACTCCAAGACCTCCGGGCCCTTGATGAGGATGCCGAGCTGTGCGCCGCGGCCGGTGCCGACCAGCAGCGCGGTCGGGGTGGCCAGGCCCAGTGCGCACGGGCACGCGATGATCAGCACGGCTACCGCGGCGGTGAACGCCGCCGCGACGCCGTTGCCCGTGCCGAGCCAGAATCCGAGCGTCGCCACCGCGAGGGCGATGACGATCGGGACGAACACCGCCGAGATCCGGTCGGCCAGCCGCTGCACGGCCGCCTTGCCGGTCTGGGCCTGCTCGACCAGCCGCGCCATCTGCGCCAGCTGCGTGTCGGCCCCGACCCGGCCCGCCTGCACGACCAACCGCCCGCCGACGTTGACGGTCGCGCCGACCACCTGGTCACCGGGGCCGACCTCGACCGGCACCGACTCGCCGGTCAGCATCGACGCGTCGACGGCCGAGCTGCCGTCGGTGACGACACCGTCGGTGGCGATCTTCTCCCCGGGCCGGACCACGAACAGGTCCCCGACGGCCAGCTGAGCGACCGGGATGCGCTGCTCGCGGCCGTCGCGCAGCACGGTGACGTCCTTTGCGCCCAGTTCCAGCAGCGCCCGCAGGGCCGCACCCGCGCGGCGCTTGGACCGGGCCTCGAAGAACCGCCCGGCCAGGATGAACACCGTGACCGCGGCGGCGACCTCCAGGTAGACGTTGCCACCGCCGTCGCCGCGCGAGATCGACAGGCTGAACGGATGCGTCATACCCGGCTGGCCGGCGGTGCCGAAGAACAGCGCCCACAGCGACCACCCGAACGCGGCCAGGGTCCCGACCGAGATCAGGGTGTCCATGGTCGCAGCGCCGTGACGCAGGTTGACCCACGCGGCACGGTGGAAAGGCGCTCCGCCGTACACCACGACCGGTGCGGCCACGGTCAGCGACAGCCACTGCCAGTTCGTGAACTGCCACGCCGGGACCATCGCCAGCAGCACGACCGGCACCGCGAGCACTGCCGAGACCCACAGCCGCTGCCGCAGCCCCGCCAGCTCGTCGACCGGCTCGCCCGCCTCCCCGGGTTCGGGTTCGGTGGCCGGGACGGCGGCGGTGTAGCCGGTCGCCTCGACCGTGGCGATCAGGTCGTCGGCCGACACCGTGTCGGGGAAGGTGACCGACGCCTTCTCGGTGGCGTAGTTGACGGTCGCGGTCACCCCGTCCATGCGGTTGAGCTTCTTCTCGATCCGTGCGGCACACGAGGCGCAGGTCATTCCACCGATGGACAGCTCGATCCGCTGGGTGGCGTAGGTGAGCTGCGTGCTGTCGGTGCCCATCAGTGCCCTCCTTCGTGTCCATGCGATGCGCTGGGTGCGGGAGCCGGGCCGCTCGGCGCCGGCGAGGCTGCTGGTGCGCCCTGCCCGGCCACCGCCGTGAACGCCGCGGTCCGTACGGCACCCGCGTGCTGGAAGTCCAGGAACAGCCGGTAGGCCCCGTCGGAGGGGACCTCGGCGTGGAAGACGATCTGTGGCCCGGCCGTGGTGCGGCCATCGCCGGGCGCACCGTCGGGGTGCACATGCAGGTAGGCCAGGTCACCATCGCGCAGCACGACCAGGTGGCCGTACGCGGCAAGGTAGGGCTGCAGGTCGGTGACGGGTTTGCCGTCCCTGGCCACGGTCAGGGTCAGCTTCGACGACGTCCCGGCGACGAGGTCGCCGTCGAGGGTCACGGTGTAGCCGTCGACGGTCGTCGTGCGGCCGGGTGCCGGCAGCGGCTGCGGCTGGTAGTCGCCTGCGGCGGGCAGGTCCACGCCCAGGGTCAGCGGCCGGTCGCGGCCTGCGGGCTGGAAGTCGGCGAACAGGCGGTACTGCCCGGCCGCTGGTGCCTTCAGGTCGATCTGCCATACGCCGTCGGCGCCCAGTGTCGGATGGACGTGCTGGAAACCGGTCAGGTCCCGGCGGACGGCGATCAGGTGCAGGTCCTTGTCGTGCGTCGGCGTGTAGGCGGTCACCGGTCTGCCGTCCGGGCCCAGCACCGCCAGCCGCAGCGGGGTGGGCGAGCCGGTGGACAGGGCGGGGGTCAGCGGCTGCAACCGGTAGCCGTCCTGCGTGGTCTGCAGCCCGCCGGGAACCGCGGGTGCCGTGGTGGCGGCCGGTCCCGGGTTGTGGCCGCTGTGTGCGGTGGGTGAGACGTGAGTGTTGTCCGCAGCGGCGGGGGAGGGGCCGGCCAGGTGGCCGGCCCCGTACGACGCTGCGAACACCGCGGCCAGGCCGAGCCCGAACAGGCTCAGCTTGAGCGGGGTGTTCATGACTGTGCTCCGATCAGTTCGTAGCCGGCCTCGTCGACCGCGGCGGCGACCGCGGCCTGGGCGAGAGGTTCGGTGCTGGTCACGGCGACCGCACCGGTCGCCAGGTCGATCCGCACACCGGTCACGCCGTTGATCCTGCCGATCTCGGCGCTGACCGAGCTGACGCAGTGTCCGCAGGTCATGCCCTTGACGGTGTATACGGTCTCCATCGCCTCTCCCTTCGACTGCATACCCCAGGGGGGTATGTCGAGGTCAACTTAGCATACCCCCGGGGGGTGTCTACGGGCGATAAGCATGACGGCCGTCACATCGGCCCCACCGACCTCGGTGGTAACCGCCGACTCCGGCGGCATTCGACTGCGACGCCAGGCACACCACCTGGGCCGGGCGATCCACGGCGCGGCTGTGGCGTGCGGGCACGAGTGGTCGCGGTGGCCGGAGCCGCGCTGGCGGGTGAGCGCGGATACCCCCGACGGGTATCTCCCGGCCGCGATGCCCGGCCAGTGGTTCCGGTAAGCGGCCCGCGGCGGGCGCCCGTGACCGGGCGCCCGCCGCGCGACGACGCGATGGCCGGCTCAGCCGCGCTTCATCAGCCGTCCGACCGCGGCCATCATCTCGGTGGCCATCTCGTCGGCGCGTCCCTGCTCGGCGCCTTCGTGCATGCAGTGGCGGGCGTGTCCGTCGAGCAGGCCGAGCCCGACCTTGTCCAACGCGGCCTGGATCGCCGAGATCTGGGTGAGCACGTCGATGCAGTACCGGTCCTCTTCGACCATCTTCTCGATGCCGCGGACCTGGCCCTCGATCCGGCGGATGCGGGTCAGCAGCTGGTCCTTGCTGGCGGTGTAGCCGCGGGTGGGCCTCGGGGCGGCAGGCTCGGCGGGGTGCGTCTGCGTCGTCATGGCACCACTATAGCGAAACCCCCGGGGGGTATGTTAGCGTTCGGGCACGGGTCGTATACCCCCTCGGGGTATCGCGCCGCGGCTATCGAACGATCAGAACCACGGGCGGACCCTTACCCCCACGGGGTATGTTCCGAAGTGGATCCAGAGAAGACGGTATTGGGGACCGACATGAACGACCACACCGGCCACCACGACCGCGGCCCCGAACAGGGCACCCGGGTCGCCGAGGTCGCGCTGGACTTCTGTTTCTGCGCCACCGAACTGGCCGCCCTCGAGCGGTTCCTCACCGCGCAACCGGCGATCATCGCGGCCCATGCCGACCGCACCCGTGCCGTCGTGCACGTGACCTACCACCCACACCGCACCGACCCGGCCGCGATCCGGCAGCTACTGAGCAGCCACGGGTACGGCTGCCAGTGCGTCGACTGCGACGCCTCCTGCTGCCAGCCGGGCCACCCCGCCGCCGGAACGCCTGACGAGCCGCACGCCCACAGCCGCCACCCCAGCCACACCGCCGCAGCAGCCGCCGAGTCCCACACCGCACACCACGACGTCGGGCACAGCGCCGATCCCGGCACCATGACCGCCGCGCGTGCCGACACCCGCCACGGCGAACACGCCATGGACCACGACGACGCCCAGCACGGCGGCCATGCCCAGCACGGCGGACACGACGAGCACGCCGGTCACGGCGCCGACATGGTCAACTCGATGCTGCGCCGCTTCGTCATCAGCGCCATCCTCACCATCCCGATCGTCGCGTTCTCGCCGATCGGCGAGGCGGTCGGCCTGCCGTCGCAGCCACCGTTCGGGCTGTCGATGGGCTGGTTCGGGCTGATCCTGGCCACCCCGGTCGTGTGGTGGGGCGGCTGGCCGTTCATCTCCTCGGCCGCCCGCTCGCTGCGCTACGGCGAGGTCACCATGATGACCCTGATCGCCGTCGGCATCCTCGTCGCCTACCTGTACTCGGTCGGCGCGACCCTCACCGGCGGGCACGAGGTGTTCTTCGAGGCCGCCGCGATGCTGACCACCCTGAGCCTGCTCGGACACTGGCTGGAGATGCGCTCACGCTTCGCCACCGGCCGCGCCGTCGAAGCGCTGCTGTCGCTGGCGCCGCCGACGGCGATCGTGCGCCGCGACGGCCACGAGACCGAGATCCCGCTCGACCAGGTTGTCACCGGTGACGTCATCGTCGTCAAGCCCGGTGCGAAGATCCCCGTCGACGGCGCCGTCGCCGACGGCACGTCCTACGTGGACGAAGCGATGATCACCGGCGAGCCGGTGCCGGTCGCCAAGCAGAAAGGCGACACCGTCGTCGGCGGCACCATCAACACCACCGGCGCGTTCACGTTCACCGCCACCGCCGTCGGCGCCGACACCGCCCTGGCCCGCATCGTCGCCATGGTCCAGAACGCGCAGGCGTCCAAAGCCCCCGCCCAGCGCCTGGCCGACACGGCCGGCAAGTACCTGGTCTACGTCGCGCTCGGCGCCGGTGCGCTGACCTTCGCCGCCTGGATGCTGTGGGGCGCCCACGGTGTCGGGTTCGCGCTCACCGCAGCGGTGTCGGCGATCGTCATCGCCTGCCCCGACGCCCTTGCCCTGGCCACCCCGACCGCGATCACCGTCGGCGTAGGGCAGGGCGCCCGCGGCGGGGTGCTGTTCAAGAACGCCACCGCCCTGGAGGCCACCGCCGGCATCGACACCGTCGTGTTCGACAAGACCGGCACCCTCACCCAGGGCAAACCGGCCGTCACCGACCTGGTGCCCGCGGCGGGGTTCACCGACGAGGACCTGCTGCGCCTGGCCGCCGGCGCCGACCAGCCCTCACAGCACCCCCTCGCCGCGGCGATCGTCGACGCGGCCGGGCAGCGCGGCTTCGACGTCACCCCGCCGGAGGCGTTCGACTCGATCCCCGGCCACGGCGTCGCGGCCACCGTCACCGGACGCCAGGTCCTGATCGGCAACGCCCGGCTCATGCGGCGCGACGGCGTCGACGTCTCCCGGCTGCAGCCGCAGGCCGCCGCGCTGGCAGCCGACGGCAAGACCGCGATGTACGTCGCCGCCGACGGCCGGCCGGCCGGCGTCGTCGCCGTCGCCGACCCCATCCGCGACCAGGCCCGCACCGCGATCACCGAACTGCACCGGACCGGGGTCCGCACCGTGATGCTCACCGGCGACCAGCGCTCCACCGCCGAAGCCGTCGCCCGCCGGCTGGGCATCGACACCGTCATCGCCGAGGTCCTGCCCGCCGACAAGGCCGGCCACATCACCGCCCTGCAGCGGTCCGGGGCGAAGGTCGCCATGGTCGGCGACGGCGTCAACGACGCCCCCGCCCTCGCCCAGGCCGACATCGGCGTCGCGATCGGCGCCGGCACCGACGTCGCGGTGGAGACCGCCGACGTCGTGCTCATCCGTGACAACCCGGCCGACGTCGGCTACGCCCTGTCCACCGCCCGCGCGGTCCGCAAGAAGATCAAGCAGAACCTGTTCTGGGCCGCGATCTACAACCTGCTCGCGATCCCGGTCGCCGCCGGCGTGCTGTACCCGAGCCTGGGCATCCTGCTGCAACCGCAGTGGGCGGCCCTGCTGATGAGCGCCTCCACCATCATCGTCACCTTCAACGCCCTGCTGCTGCGCCGCCGCAGGCCACCGGCCCGGCAGGCCAGGCCCGCCACGGGCGGCTGAACGCACCGCGTCGCGAGGGCGCCCGGCGGCGCCCCCGCAACCGGTCACGGTGCGCTGTAGGCGAAGGTGTACGAACCGGAGCCCGACACCGACTGCAGCAGGTACGTGTAGTACCCGGCGGTGCCGCTGTAGGTCAGCACCTCGTCGGAGCCGCCGGTCGCGGCACTGGCCACGACGGTCCACGCGGAGCCGTTCCACTTCTGCAACTGCAGGTTGAACTCGGCTCCGGTGGGACCGTCCAGGCAGGCACGGTGCGTGCCCGACGCCGCGGTGTAGTAGTAGGTGCCGTCGGGCTGGTACGCCGAACCGCCGCCGGACAGGCTGCCGGTCCGGGTGTTCTGATATCCGGTGCACCCGCCGCCGCCGCCGATCTTCGCGCGGATGGCCCGGTCCATCGCATCCAGGCCGACCAGGTTGAACGGCTTGCCCAGCGTACGCATCAGCGAGTCCTGCGAGGGCCGGTAGATCCCGTTGGCGAACTGGTGCCCGCCCTGGTGGCAGCCGATGACCCCGCCGTCCGGGGTGGCCCGGCCGAGGTATGAGGACCACTTTGCGCAGCCCGACGACTTGGTGACATTGGGTTCGCGCGGCTCGGCGCCGGTGTAGGTGGTGCCCGCGGTCCAGTACTCGTCGGCGAGCCCGCCCACCGAATGGCCCAGCTCGTGGATCGCGATCTGCCCCGACCGCGCGTTGCCACCGGACACCGTCGCCAGACTCGGATACCCCGCGCCGCCGTACTTGGTGGTGTTGCCGACCGCGACGATCGCGTCGACGGCGGGAGCCTGGGCGGCGTACTGCTTGGCCTTGGTCTCGTTGAGGCACAGCAGCCGCTCGATGCCGCCGCACCAGAAGTACATGTCCAGCGCGGTGTTGCGGCTGATCCCCTGGGTCGGGTCATTGTCCACACCGGACTGCGCCGAGACGACCTCGACGAGCCACACGTTGACCGACGCCCGGTGCGTGCTCCACGGCGCGGTCGCGGCGATCTCGTCCCACTTGGCCTGCGCGTGCTGGCGCAGCAGACCCATCTCCGACGAGGTGTACCCGTCGCCGACGATGACCAGGTCGAAGCGCTCGCTCGGCGGCCCGGTGTCCTGGATCGCCACCGTGGCGGCAGCGGCCGCCGCGGCGCGGCTGTCGGGGCTGGTCGTGGTGGTGCGTTCGGCGGGCAGCAGCATGGTGGCGATGGTGCCGTCGGGGGAGAACACCTCCCGCCACTGCCGGTCCTGCGGCGCGGCGGCGGCGGGCGCGGCGGTGAGGGTCAGGATCGCCGACAGCAGCGCGGTCGCGGCGAGGGGCAGGGGACTTCGGCGCATCGGCGCCTCCTTCGAGGGCTGGTACGGAAACGCCCGCCGTCGCCGAACCAGAGACATCGATGACGGTGCGTGGATGGCGTCTCACTGTGCCGCCCGGCAGCCCCGCACCGGCAATCCCGAGGTGCCATAACCGCCACGTGATGGCTGCACCCCGCGCAGCCTTCCCCGCAGGCCCGGGTTGGCATAACGTGCCGCTGGTGGAGCTCGAATTGCGCCATTTGCATTCGCTGTGTGTGATCGCCGACTCCGGCAGCCTGACCAAGGCCGCGGCCCAGCTCGGCGTCTCGCAGCCCGCGCTCACCGCGCAGCTGCAGCGGGTGGAGCGCGAACTCGGCGCGCAGATCTTCCTGCGCGGCCGCCGCGGGGTGACCCCGACTCCGCTGGGCCAGTACCTGCTCACCCGCGCCCGCGGGGTCCTGCTGGCCATGGACGAGCTACGCAGTGGCGTCCGCCGGCACCCGTCGACGCAGCGGCCGGTCGTGCGGCTCGGCGGAATCGCCGGCGCGGTGTCGGTCGGCCTGGCCGACCGCCTCAGCGACCTGCTGCCCGAAGCCGAGGTCCGGCTGACCACCGAATACTCGCCCCGCCTGCTGTGGGAGCTGCTGCTGGCCGGCCGGCTGGACGCCGTCGCCACGGTCGACTACCCGGGGTTTCCGCTGCGCCAGCCGGTCTCGGTGCTGGCGGAGGTCGTCGCGGTGGAACCGGTGTTCGTCGCGATGTCGCACCAGCACCGCCTGGCCGGCCTTGACCGGGTGGACCTGGCCGAGCTGGCAGACGAACCCTGGGCGCTGAGCCCGCCGGACGGCTCCGGCTGGCCCGACTGCTTCCTCGTGGCCTGCGAGCAGGCTGGGTTCAGGCCGCGCGTGCTGTACACCGTCGCCGACGCGCAGCCGCTGCGCGAGCTGATCGCCACGCGGCGTGCGATCGCCGCCTGCCAGGCGGTCTTCGACAGCACCGACGGTGTCGTGGTCAGGCCGCTGGCGGGTGATCCCGTCAAGATGCGGCACCTGCTGGTCTGCCGCGACGAGGGCCCGCTGGCGCACATGTTCGACGGGCTGGTGCGCCTGGCCCGCGAGGCGTACTGGGCCTACGCGGGCCGCCGCCCGCACTACCAGGCCTGGCTGCACGGGCAGTCCGGCGGGTAGTTCCGCGAGCCGACCGGGCCGGCGACGGCACCGTCGGGTGGACGGACCGAAGCCCAGCCACCCGACGGCCACGATCCGCGCGGGAACCTCAGAGGGTCAGCACCACCGTGGAGATGCTGCGCGCGCCGACGGTCACGGTGACCCGACCCCCGTTCACGGTCACCGGCTGGCCGGCCGCATTGGCGTTCTGGGATGTCAGGTAGTGCGCCGCTGCCGCGACCTGCGCAGGCGCCTGGATCACCGCGTTGCTGACGGTGCTGGACGACCGGTTGAGGATCACCAGTGTGATCTTCCCGTCGCCCTGGTAGGCGGTCACCTCCAGCGGCGCGGCCTTGGCGCTCTTGGTCAGACCGATGCGCTGGTAGCCGGGCCGGACATACTTGGCGTACTGGGAGAACGCGTAACCGCGCTTGAGCGGAGCCCCGGCCGTGGTGCCGTACGCGGACTCGCCGTCGCCGATGAACGAGTAGTAGCGCTTGCCGTACCACCAGATGTAGGCGCTCCAGTTCGACTCCATCGACTTGTGCACCGTGCGCATGATGTCGTCGAGCGTCTCGTTCCAGACCGCCAGGTTGGCCGGGTTGCCCCAGATGTTCGAGCCGCTGCCGTCGGCCTCGTGGAAGTTCCACTCGGTCATCCACACCGGCTTGCCGTACTGGGCGGCCCGCGCGTACGGGGCCAGCCGCCCCGAGGACTCGGTCCCGTACAGGTGGCCGCCGATGTAGCCGATGTTGTTGCGGGCGCACGAGTCGTTCAGGGTCGGATCGGTGTAGCCGTAGTTGAGGTTCACCGCCTCGGCGACCATCAGCCTGGTGTTCTGCACTCTCGCGCCCTGGGTGCAGACGAAGGTCTGCAGTTCCGTGCCGCTCCAGTCCATGGAGTCGTAGTCGGGGTGCCAGTCCGGTTCGTTCTGTACGGAGGTGACGTCGATCGGCACACCCTGGCCGCGCATGTACTGGACGTAGCTGTTCAGGTGGTTGGCGTAGTCGTCGTAGTAGTCGGTCCTCAGCTTGCCGCCGTTGACCCGGCTGTTGTTGGTCTTCCACGCCGCGGGCGCGGTCCACGGCGATGCGAGGATCTTCAGCCCCGACCCGTACGACTTCGCGGTCTTCAGGGCGTTCACGTGCGTCGACCACTCACTGGAGACCGGGGAGACGCCGGTCCGCACGATCGACAGGCCGAGCTGGTTCTGGCCCAGGCCGACCAGCGTCTGCGTCTCGGCGGTAGACCAGGCTCCGCCCCAGATCGACGTCGCGGCCCCGAACCCGTCGATAGTCTGGTACCGGCCGGCGGTGTCCACCGTGATGTCCGGGGCGACATTCGGTGAGCTGCTCGGGACGGCGCTGGGTGAGGCGCTGGGCGACGCGCTCGCGCTCGCCGTCGGCGAGGTGGTCGGCACCACGCCGCCGGTGCAGGCCGTCCCGTTGAGCACGAACCCCGTAGGAGCGGGATTGCTGCCGGACCAGGAGCCGTTGAAGCCGAACGACACGGTGCCGTTGGTCGCGACGGAGCCGTTGTAGTCGACGTTTCTGGCCGTGACCGCGGCACCGCTCTGGGTCAATGTCGTGTTCCATGCCTGCGTGACCGTCTGGCCGGCGCCGAACGACCAGGTCAGCGTCCAACCGGCAACCGGGTCCCCGAGGTTGGTGACGGTGACGGCGGCGCCGAACCCGCCCGCCCACTGCGACGACACGGCGTAGCTCACCGCGCAGCCCGCCGCGGCCGACACCGGCACTGCCACGGCGACCGCGGCTGACGCCAGCAGCACCGCGCCGACCGTGACGAGCCCGGTATGGCTGATTCTGCGTCTGATCATGGGGTCCCTCCTCGGACATGATTGGCCGGTGTGCTGATCGGGTGCCCTGCCGGTCCGGTCCGGCAGGGCACGACTCGCGATGTCAGCGCTGCAGGGTGAGCAGGCCTGGCCGGTAGGGCAGCAGCCCGTAGTCGCC
>NZ_JBHTAC010000055.1:0-57089 GCF_042663325.1 Catellatospora aurea | reverse complement strand
GAGGGCGGCGGCCGGGGCGGCGGGCTTGGCGGCGGCCGGGCGCGGCGTGGCGGTCAGCGCCGAGGCGCGGGCCGCCGGGGTGGACTCGACCTGGGCCTCGCTGGTGTTGCCGCGATCACGGGCGGCCGCGCCGCCGACCACGGGCGCCTGCTCGACGATGTCCTCGTCGGTGGCGTCCGCGATGATCACGGTGATGTTGTCCGGACCGCCGCCGCGCAGGGCGAGCGCGATGAGGCGCTCCACGCACGCGGTCGGGTCGACGTACTCACGCATGGTCTGGCCGATGGTCTCCGCGCTGACCACGCCCGACAGACCGTCGGAGCAGATCAGGTAGCGGTCACCGGGGTGCACCGGCCGGACGGTGTAGTCCGGCTCGATGTCGCGCCCGTCCATCGCGCGGGTGAGCAGCGAGCGCTGGGGATGGCTGCTGGCCTCCTCCGCGCTGATGCGACCCTCGTCCACCAGCATCTGGACGTACGTGTCGTCCTTGGTGATCTGGTTGAACTCGCCGTCGCGCAGGAGGTAGGCCCGCGAGTCGCCGATGTGGGCCATGCCCAGTTTGGAGCCGGTGAAGAGCATCGCGGTCAGGGTGGTGCCCATCCCCTCCAGGTGGGGGTTGGCGTCCACGGTGTCGCGAAGCTGCTGATTGGCGAGGTTGACGGCCGACCTGAGGGCGTCGACGATCGCGTCGCCGGGGACGTCCTCGTCGAGCGGGGCCATGGCGCCGATGACGATGTTGCTGGCGACGTCACCGGCGGCCATGCCGCCCATGCCGTCGGCGACGGCGAGCAGCCGCGGCCCGGCGTAGACGGAATCTTGGTTTCCGTCACGGATGAGGCCGCGGTCACTGCGGGCCGCGTAGCGCAGGATGATTGTCATGGCCGTAATTCGAGGGACGTGCGGCCGATGCGAATCGGCACGCCGAGGGGTACGGGAGTAGGTCCGCTCACCTTGCTGCGGTCCAGATACGTGCCATTGGTCGAGCCGAGGTCCTCCACCATCCACTGCCCGTCCCGGGGGACCAGGCGGGCGTGGCGGGCGGAGGCGTAGTCGTCGGTGATGACCAGCGTGGAGTCCTCCGCCCGGCCGATGGTGATCGGAGCCTCGCCCAGCGTGATCTTGGTGCCGGCGAGCGAGCCCGCCGTGACCACCAAGGTGTGCGCGGCCCGGCCCTTCTTGACCTTGGCCGGGCGCGCGCTGCCCGCCGCCTGCGCGGTCCCCGCGACTCCGCGGGGTGCGGCGACCAGCCGGCTCGTGCGCGAGCCGGCGAACAGATCCCGTCGGATGACCCCGACCACCGTGAACACGAAGATCCACAGCAGCACGAGGAAGCCGAACCGGGCGGCGGTGAGAACGATTTCGGGCAAGGCCGATCAGCCGTCCACGCGGAACGTCAGGGTGGTCGTGCCGATCTGGATCATGTCGCCCGGGTTCAGGGCGACCGCGGAGACCCGCTGGCCGTTGACCATCGTCCCGTTGGTCGATCCGAGATCGGTCAGCACCACCTGGGAGCCGTCGAAGTCGAGCCGGGCGTGCCGCCGCGAGATGCCGACGTCGGGCAGGCGCAGGTTGGCCTGATCCCCCCGACCGATCGTGGTCGAGCCGATGGCCAGCGGGAACGTCCGCCCGTCACCGGAGACGAGGCGCACGTTGCGTGCGCCGCCTCCGCCGGGCGGCGGGCCCGCCTGCTGGCCGCCGTACGGCGGGTACTGCGGCGGGGCCTCGTAGCTCGCCTGCGGCGCCTGGTCGGCCGTGTAGACCTCGGCCGAGACGCGGAACATGCCCGTGTCCAGGCCGTCCCCACGCTCGATCTCGACGATCACGTCGCCGTACACCGTCCAGGCCTGCTCGCCGATGAACTCGGCCTGCGACTGCGCCAGCTCCTGCGCCAGCGCGGCCGCATACGGCGCGAGCCGGCTGTGGTCGTACGGCGAGAGATCGATCACATAGCGGTTCGGCACGAGCGTGCGCCCACCAACCAGGATCGCCTTGTGAGCTTCTGCCTCACGCTGCATGGCATTCAGGATCTCCACAGGGTGGACGACCCCCTTGAATACCTTCGCGAAGGCGCCCTCAACCAGGCCTTCCAGGCGTTTCTCGAAGCGTTGCAACACGCTCACCGGTCCTCCTCGGGTTCCGAGGACATGATGTTATCTGCCCTCCACTCCCGCGTCTTCGCCCAATACGTCCGCCGTTGCCGACGCCACGCCAGCATGACGACCATCCTTGCCTCCGATTTCACCCTTGGCCAGGTGGTCGTGTTAGTGTTCTCCCCGCAACGCCCGCCGGGTTAACCGGTTGGCGAGGCGGAGCAGGCATAGCGTAAGCTGTGCCAGCACGCAACGGGAGGTGACTCCCGGGCGAGCCGCCGGGACTGATAAAGTTCCTGCACACGCCGCGGGACTGCAACTTGGTCCGCAAGGGGAAGTGGCGGAATGGCAGACGCGCACGGTTCAGGTCCGTGTGCCCGAAAGGGCGTGGGGGTTCAACTCCCCCCTTCCCCACCAGCAAGAAGAGGTCTCCTCCGGGAGACCTCTTCTTTTTGTCTCAGCTCGGTATCGGCCACCGAACTGTCGGCCGTTTCACAGGAAGATCGCCGTTTTCGGTCAGAAGCGCCTCACCACGGCCTCACCTGGACCTCCTCAGACGCCGAACACGCCCTGGAAGATCACGATTCGATGTCGAGTCTCCGGACCCGCCGCCATCCGCCCGCTTGATCGTCCGACTTGCCAGGCAGGTGGGCGAATGTCCGGTCAAGATACGCACAGGTGCCCGGCAAGTCCGACGATCTTGGCCGCGCGGGGCCGCGGGCGCGGCGTGCCCGCCCTGGACGGCGCGGTCCGATGTTGGGAAGGGCACCTTCTACAACGCGGAGCGTTGTGCCGAGCTGCTGCTCGTCTCGCTGACGCGAGCCGACGGTGCCCTTCCTTTCTTCAAGGGGTGGCGAGGGCCTCCGTGGGAGACAGGCGGGAGGCTCGGATGGCGGGGTAGAGGCCGGCCAGGCCGCCGATGGCGAGGGTGGCGGCGAGGCCGCCGAGCATGGCCCAGGCCGGGACGACCGTCGGCCAGCCCTGGTACGCCGAGTACGCCGAGGTAACCCCGATGCCCAGGAGCACTCCGCCGACCCCGCCCAGCGCGGACAGCAGCAGCGACTCGGCCAGGAACTGCACTCGGACCTGGCCCCGGGTCGCGCCCAGCGAGCGCCGCAGGCCGATCTCGGCCCGCCGCTCCAGCACCGAGATGACCATCGTGTTGGCCACCCCGACCCCGCCGACCAGCAGCGCCACCGCGCCCAGGCCCAGCAGCAGACCGGTGAAGGCCTGGTTGGCGGCCTGCTTGGCCTGCAGCGCGTCGGAGGGTCGCGACACGTCGACCTCGTTCGGGGCCTCCGGGTTCGCGGTCGCCGCCAGCACACCCTGCACCGCCGCGACCGCCGACTCCACCGAGCGGGTGTAGACGGTGGTCGGGTGCCCGTCGAAGGCGAGCCGATCCGCCGCGGCCGGCCAGCCGACCAGCACCGCGGCGTCCAGCTCCGGGGCCAGCGGCACCGGCTCCAGCACGCCGACCACGGTGAACCGCTTGCCGCCGACCATGATCTGGGTGTCCGGCCCGACCGCCCCGATGCCCAGCCGGGTGGCCGTGTCCGCCCCGACCACCACCGCCGGGTAGCGCTCGGTGGCCGCGTTGAGCCAGGTCCCGGCGCGCAGCTTCGCTCCCACCGTGGCCGGCAGGTCGAGCCGGGCGGCGTACACGGCCAGGCCGTTGGTCTGCGCCGCGGGAATGCGGTCGGACCGGTAGACCTTGGCTCCGTCGACCTTGCCGATGGCGGACACCTGCTCCACCGGCGCGATCCGGGCGATCATGTCGACCGACTCCACCGGCAGCTGGGCGTCCGCGCCGAACATGGTCCGGCCCGGGGTCACCGTGAGCAGGTTGGTGCCGAGGGCGGCCAGGGTGCGGTCCAGTTCCGCCCGTGACGACGACGAGATGCCGACCACGGCGATCATCGCCGCGATGCCGATCGCGATACCCAGCGCCGACAGGAACGCCCGTACCGGACGGGTGCGCAGGCCCACTCCCCCGACGCGCAGCACGTCGCGCGGCCGCATCCGGGCCGGATACAACCTCGGTAGCGCGGGGGCCGTCATCGCGCCCTCCCGCCGACGCTCGCGGGATGCGTCCCCGGACCAGTCGGCGGGATCGTCGTACCGCCGGTGGACAGGTCCGCCGTCGGGACGGCGCGACCGGCTGCCGGGCCGCTGTCGGCGACCACCCGGCCGTCGCGCATCTGCACCTGGCGGGGCGCGCCCGCGGCGATCTCCCGGTCGTGCGTGATGATCACCACGGTGGTGCCCGCCGCGTGCAGCTCGCGCAGCAGCGCCATGATGCCCGCGCCGGAGGCCGAGTCCAGGTTGCCGGTGGGCTCGTCGGCCAGCAGCAGCGGCGGGTTGCCGACCACGGCTCGCGCGATGGCGACCCGCTGGCGCTCGCCGCCCGACAGCTCGTGCGGCTCGTGGTCCATCCGGTGGGCCAGCCCGACCCGGTCCAGGGCGGCGGCTGCTCTACGGCGGCGCTCGCCGAGGCCCATCCCGCCGTAGAGCAGCCCGTCGGCGACGTTGTCCAGCGCGCTGACCCCGGCGGCGAGGTGGAACTGCTGGAACACGAAGCCGACCCGGGCCGCCCGCAGCGCCGACAGCTGCCGGTCCGACAGGGCTGCCACGTCGTAGCCGGCGATGCGTACCGACCCGGTGGTGGGCCGGTCGAGGGTGCCGATGATGTGCAGCATGGTCGACTTGCCGGACCCGGAGGGCCCGACGATCGCCGCCATCTCCCCCGCGCCCACGGCCAGCGACACCCCGTCCAGGGCGGTCACGCCACCGGGATACACCTTGGTGACGCCGTCCAGCGCGATCACCGTGGGATTCCCACGGTCATGCCCTCGGCGAGGCCGTCGCCGCTGACCTCTACCCGGCCGCCGGAGAACAGGCCCGCCTGTACGGCGACGTAGCGGCTCGTGCCGTTTTCGACGACCTCGACGCCGTACCCGCCCTCGCGCAGCGCGACCAGGGCCGAGACCGGCACGGTGAGCACGCCGGGGCGCTCGGCCGCGGTGAAGGTGACGTCGACGGACGCCTGGTTGAAGGCGGCGACCGCCTTCTGGTCGGCCAGCGAGACCACCACCTCGATCTTCGTGGTGGCCTCCTCGCCCTGGCCGCCCGCCTCGATGACGGTGTACGCCTTGGCCACCTTGCCCTGCGCCGTGCCGCCCGCGGGCAGCTCGACCCGCACGGCCGCGCCCACCTTGGCCAGCCGCTGGTCGGCGACGTCCAGCTGGACCACGACGACCCGGACCGTGCCCGTGTACTTGAGCACGGCGGCCCCGGGCTGCGCCGGAGCGCTCGCCGTGGCCTCGACGCTGTCCACCCGGATCTGCCCCGACGCGAAGACGACCCGGCCGAACTCGACCCGCCCCGTCTCCTTGAGCCCGAGGTCCTCCTGCCACCGCCGGACCGCGGTGGCCGTGGACGAGGTGAACTCCCGGTCCACCGTGAAGCCGCCGTAGCCGAGCGCCTGGAGATTCTGCTCCAGCTGCTTGACGTCGGCCCCCTCGTCACCCGCCTTGAGCTCGCGGTACGCGGGCACGTTGCCGTACATCAGCACGGCCGGGGTGTTGTCGATCCGGTAGAGGGGCTTGCCGCGGGAGATCACCGCGCCGGACTCCGGCAGCCAGGTCACCGTGCCGTTGAGCCGGTTCACGGCCGAGAAGGTCGGGCCGAAGCCGAGCTCGCCGTCGAGGGTCTGGGTGTCCTGCAGGGTCTGCCGGGTCACGGGTGACGTGGCCGGCGGCAGGTTGCTCGCGGGCGGCGTCGCGCCGTCCCCGCCACCGAAGCCGACCGCGGCGGCGGCCGCGGCCCCGCCGGCGGCCAGCGCGCCGAGGACCAGCAGCGCGGTACGTGCCCCGCGCCGGCGGCGGCGCCGTCCGGGCGTCGCGTCGGCGGTGCTGTTCAGCGGGGGGAGCTGCGCGGTCCCGGTCACGGCGCCTTCTTCTGGAACGCGCCGGGCATGAACTTCTCCTCGCACAGCTTCTGCGCGGCCGGGAAGTCCGGGTCCTCGCCGACGCTCTTGTCGATCATCACGCGGCCGCCGTCCGGGTCGGGGAAGTTCGGCACCCCGTTGTCGCGCATGCACTGGGCGAACTTGCGCATGTTCTCCGCCGCCTTGGGATCGATCTGGCCTGGCCCGCCCTCGCCGAACGGCGAGTACTGCTCGCACGCCTGCTGCGCCGCCTCGAACCGGTCCCGGTCCATGGGACCGCCGCTGATCTGGATCCGGACCGGGCCACCGTTGGGATCGGGGTCGGGCATGTCGACACCGTGCTCGCGCATGCACTGCGCGAACTTGAGGCCCTTCTCCTGCTGGCTCAAGCTCGGCCCGGTGCTGGGCGTCGCCGCGGCGGTCCCGTTGCCCACCGAGGCGATGCCGTCGCCGTCGTCCGGCTGTGCGCAGCCGGCCAGCGCCAGCGCCGCCATCAGGGGCAGCGCCAACGCCGCCCCCAGCAGCCCTCGCTTCATCGCGTGTCTCCTTCGTCGGGCCGCCGGCCGGTCGCCGGCGGCAGTCGTCGCCCGCGGTAGCGGCCGCTCGGCGTCATCCGGAGCACAGCGGAGGATGACGCCGAGCAAGGCCGCAGTAGCCGGCGAGCACGTTGGTGCCCAGTCCACGCGGGAGGCCGTTTCCCGGCCGTTTCCGCTCGCGATAACGGCGAGGAAACAACACGTCGGGTAACTATTGGCTCGCCGGACCGACCGGCGGGAAGGCGGATCCGGACATGCGGGTGCTCGTGGTCGAAGACGAGGCGCTGCTCGCCGACGCCATCGCCGAGTGGCTGCGTGACGACGCCCACGCCGTCGACGTGGTGTACGACGGCGACGCGGCGCTGGAACGGCTGGCCGTGCACGACTACGACGTGGTGCTGCTGGACCGGGACCTGCCCGTGGTGCACGGCGACGACGTGTGCCGTTCGCTCGTGGCCGCGCAGGCCGACACCCGGGTGCTGATGCTCACCGCGGCCGCCGAGGTCGCCGACCGGGTCGCCGGGCTGACCCTGGGCGCCGACGACTACCTGTCCAAGCCCTTTGCGTTCGCCGAGCTCGCGGCCCGGGTGCACGCGCTGGGCCGGCGCGCCCGGCCGGCCGCCGCGCCGACGCTGGTGCGCGGTGGCATCCGGCTCGACCAGGCCCGCCGCGAGGTCTTCCGGGACGGCCACTACGTGCCGCTGTCCCGCAAGGAGTTCGGCGTGCTGGCCGAGCTGCTGCGGGCCGAGGGCGCGGTGGTCTCCGCGGAGACCCTGCTGGAGAAGGTGTGGGACGAGAACGCCGACCCGTTCACCTCGGCGGTCCGGCTGACCATCCTCAAGCTGCGCCGCAAGCTGGGCGACCCGCCCGTCATCGCCACCGTCGCCGGAGTGGGGTATCGCCTCCCGTGAGACTGCATTCGCTGAGACTTCCGTCGTACCGGCTGACCATCCGCGCCCGGCTCACGCTGGTGTACGGCGGCCTGTTCTTCCTCGCCGGGCTGGCGCTGCTGGTGGTGACCTACTTCCTGGTCGATCAGTCGCTGCTGCAGAAGTTCACCTTCCAGGCCCCGCTGCCCGACCTGGGCAAGGCGCCCGGGGTGACCGGCCTGGCCGGACCGGGCGGCTCCCGGGTGCGGGTGCTCATCGACAACAACCCCGACCTCGTCTACTTCATGGACAAGCAGGCCGAGTCGCTGCGCCACGCGACCATGCTCGCGCTGCTTCAGCAGGGCGCGATCGCGCTCGTGGTGGTGGGCGCGGTGGCCATCGCGCTGGGCTGGCTCATCGCGGGCCGGCTGCTGTCACCGCTGCATCGGATCACCGACACGGCCCGGCGGATCAGCACCGCCCCGGCCGCCGACCGCGGGCTGCACGAGCGCATCGCGCTGCGCGGCCCGAACGACGAGATCCGGGAGCTGGCCGACACCTTCGACGCCATGCTGGCCCGGCTGGACCAGGCCTTCGACGGGCAGCGGCGGTTCGTCGCGAACGCCTCGCACGAGCTGCGTACGCCGCTGACGCTGAACCGGTCGCTGGTGGAGCTGGCGATGCACCGCCGGACCGCGTCCGAGGACGTCAAACGGCTCGGCGAGACGCTGCTGGACATCAACGGCAGGCACGAGCGGCTCATCGAGGGGCTGCTGCTGCTGGCGCGCTCGGAGAACGAGGTGGTGGAGCGGCGGCCGGTGGACCTCGCCGACGTCGTCGACCACGTCGGGCTGCAGAGCGCGGGCGCGGCCGCCGAGGCCGGTGTGACGGTGACGGTCCAGGCCGCCCCCGCGGAGACCGCCGGTGACCCGGTGCTGCTGGAACGGGTCGCGCAGAACCTCATCGGCAACGGCATCCGGCACAACGCCGCGGGCGGCTGGGTCCGGGCCACGACGGGCACCCGGGGGGACCGGGTGGAGCTGGAGGTGTCCAACAGCGGGCCGGTGGTGGCGGCGTACGAGGTGGAGGGGTTGTTCGAGCCGTTCCGCCGGGGCAGCGAGCGCACCCGCTCCGACCAGGGGGTGGGGCTCGGCCTGTCCATCGTGCGAGCGATCGCGCGGGCGCACGGCGGCACCGTCGCGGCCCGGCCGCGCGACGGCGGCGGGCTCGTCGTGACGGTCTCGCTGCCCCGGTAGACACCCCCGACCGCCGCCCCTGGCTCCGCCTGAACTGAAAGGAAGGGCACCTTCCCATCGTTTTTCGTACAGGAAGGTGCCCTTCTTAACGCTCCGTGTAACGGGCGGCTGCGGGGCGGACGGTGGGCGGACGGGCGGGGCCGGTCAGGGTAAGCTCTCCGCTGGTCGAGTTCGTCGATTGGTTACAGGGAGTATCTGGTGAGCGTTGCGCTGGTGACCGGTTCGGCCGGTCTGATCGGTTCCGAGGCAGCCCGCCACTTCGCCGGCCTGGGTATGCACGTCGTCGGCCTCGACAACGACATGCGCAAGTACTTCTTCGGCGAGGACGGCTCGACCGCCTGGAGCCTGGTGAACCTCACCAGCAAGCTCGGCGACTCGTACACGCACTACGACGTCGACATCCGCGACCGTGACGTGCTCAACAAGATCTTCGAGCGGTACGGCAAGGACATCTCCCTGGTGATCCACACCGCGGCCCAGCCCAGCCACGACTGGGCGGCCAAGGAGCCGTTCACCGACTTCGACGTCAACGCCGTCGGCACCCTGAACGTGCTGGAGTACACCCGCCAGCACTGCCCCGACGCCGCGTTCATCTTCTGCTCGACGAACAAGGTGTACGGCGACACCCCGAACCGCCTTCCGCTGATCGAGCAGGAGACCCGGTACGAGATCGACGCGAACCACCAGTTCGCCGACGGCATCACCGAAGACATGACGATCGACAACAGCATGCACTCGATCTTCGGCGTGTCCAAGGTCGCCGCGGACGTGGCCGTGCAGGAGTACGGCCGCTACTTCGGCATGAAGACGGCCTCCTTCCGCGGCGGCACGCTGACCGGCCCCGCGCACAGCGCCGCCGAGCTGCACGGCTTCCTGGCCTACCTGATGCGCTGCGTCATGGAAGGCCGCACGTACAACCTGTTCGGCTACAAGGGCAAGATGGTCCGCGACGCCATCCACTCGCACGACGTGCTCACCGCGTTCGAGGCGTTCTTCCGCAACCCGCGCTCCGGCGAGGTCTACAACTTGGGCGGCGGCCGCTTCTCCAACACCTCCCACCTGGAGGCCTTCGCCATCGCCGAGAAGATCGCGGGCAAGGAGGCGAAGGTCAACTACGTGGAGCAGGCACGCATGGGCGACCACCAGTGGTACGTCAGCGACATGGCCAAGTTCCAGGCGCACTACCCGGACTGGCAGATGACCTACAACGTGCCCGCTATCCTCAACGAGATCTACGAGGCCAACGCCGACAAGTGGATGTAGCCCCCATCGGCGCGCACACCCTAGGAACGTCATGACGACGACGCTGAACAGCGGCAGCAAGCGCAACGTGCTCGGCGTCCTCGTCGACGCCACCGACTACGCCGACGCCACCGAACGCATCATCCGCGCTGCGACGGAGGGCCGGCCGTACGCGGTCACCGCGCTCGCGGTGCACGGCGTGATGGAGGGCGTCGCCGACGGCAGGCTCGGCGCGCAGCTCAACAGCTTCGACCTGATCACCCCGGACGGCCAGCCGGTGCGCTGGGCGCTCAACCTGCTGCACGGCGCGGGCCTGCGCGACCGGGTGTACGGCCCCGAGCTCACCCTGCGGGTGCTCGGCCGCGCCGCCGAGCAGGGCCTGCCGGTGTACCTCTACGGCTCCACCCAGCCCGTGCTCGACCTGCTGATCCCGGCGTTGATCGCGAAGTACCCGGCGCTGAAGATCGCCGGCAGCGAGCCGTCGAAGTTCCGCGGTGTGGAGCCCGGCGAGGCCGAGCAGATCGCGGCGCGCATCACCGGCTCGGGCGCGCGCATCGTGCTGGTCGGGCTAGGCTGCCCGCGCCAGGAGAAGTTCGCGTACGCGATGCGCCCGTACCTGGGGATGCCGTTGCTGGCCGTCGGCGCGGCGTTCGACTACCACGCCGGCGGGCTGCGCAAGCCGCCCGCGTGGATGCAGCGGCACGCCCTGGAGTGGCTGTGGCGCCTGGGCCTGGAGCCCAAGCGCCTGTGGCGTCGCTACCTGATCCTGAACCCGAAGTACCTGGCCCGCCTCGGCGCCCAGAAGACCCGCCTCTGGCGCGCCACCCCGGTCACCCCAGCCACCGACTCCCCCTCGACCTTCGCGGTGTAGCCGGCGCCCGCCTTCGCGGGCGCGGGGTTCGGCCCGGGAAGCCTCCCTTACCCGCCGGTCGCTCGTCCGCTGCGCGGACTTCCGCTCCTGGCGGGTGCGGTCGGCGGCCGAACCCGGCTGCGGGTCCGGGTCAGAGCAGCCGCTTCTGCCGCAACTTTTAAAGAGTCGCGGCATCAGGGGGAGTCCGATGCCGCGACTCTTTAAAAGTTGCCGCCCGAAGGGGGTCGCCCCCCGAAGTGCGGCGGGGCCGAGGGGGCGGCGGGGTCAGCGGCGGAGGTAGATGAGGCCCAGGACGGAGCGGGTGGCTTCGAACCAGCGGTCGACCCATTCGTCGGAGGGCGGGGTGTTGCGGGGCGGGAGTTCGAGGAGCAGGCCGCGCAGGAGCGGGTGGTCGACGAGGGTCGACTCGGCGGGCATGTCGAGCCAGCTCGACGGCGTGAACGACTGCTCGCCGAACCGGTCCAGGCCCAGCGACTGCAGCGGTCCGGGGCCGGGCTCCAGCAGGGTGTCTCCCGGCAGCTGGACCCGTTCGGAGTCGCGCAGGCCGCGCTCGCGCGGGGTGGGACTGGCGTTCTGGCTGGGCACGTGTTCAGGCATCGTCATCTTCGTCCTACCCGGTCGGCGAGTTTCGCGGTGTGGTGGGGCGCCGTCTGGTACAACGACCGCAACGGAACGCAGGCGACGGTCTACCCGCGATCGTCACTGCATGTGTTGCTTGCGTGACTAAGCGCAAGCTAACCAGTTGTGCATCACGTGCGGGGGAACCACGATGGCCGCTGAACCGGCGTCCACACCATTGCCAGCCCAGGTCACGCCGGCGCAGCTGATCGGCGAGATCAGCCGCCTCGTGCGGCAACTGCCCTGTCCGCACTGCGGCCAGGAGGGCGCTCACTCCGCGCCGGTCCATTCCCAGGCACTGGTCCCGGCCGCCCGGGAGCCCTACGACGACATGGCGCCGATCGACCCGCTGGACGAGATCGGCGACGATGAGCGCTGGCTGTGGCGCCTGGTCGAGGAGGCCGAGCGGGTCGCCGCGGCGGCGCCGCCCGGGCCGGATCCGCGCCAGGTCGCGCTCGCCGAGCAGCGCTGCCAGGAGGCGTACGAGGCGGAGCAGAAGGTCCAGGCCCGCATCCACGCCACCATCGCCGCGCTGGCCCAGCCGTCGTCGTGGCTGCGGCCCCGCCACCGGGCCGCGCTGGCCCGGCACCTGCGCGAGGACCGGGCCGCCGCCGTGCTGACCGCGATCCAGCGGGGACGGATCGAGGAGATCCGGGGGCGGCTGCGCGCCGTCACGAACCGGCGCGCCGACTACCTGTCGGCCCACCGCGCCACGCTGGAGGCCGGGCGCAACGCGCGGCTGGAGCTGACCCGGGTGCTCGACGACCTGATAGACCGGTACGCCCGGATGTCGCAGCCGCCGGCCTGGTTCAAGTTCGGCCTGGACTACCCGCCGGAGCCGGGACAGCGCCGGGAGTGGCTGCAGCACGCCCGGGAGGCCATGGTCGAGCGGCGGCGGGCCAACCTGCACCGGGTGCTGCTGTGATCAGCCTCGATACGGCGAAGGACCCCCTTCGGCGCCCTTGACAACGGCACGGAAGGGGGTCCCACCTGAACGTGATCCAGAGCTGTCGCCAGCAACGGGGCTCGACCTAGAGGTCGAACTCTCCGTCCTTGGCACCCTCCACAAAGGCGTCCCACTCGTCCGGCGTGAAGATCAATGCCGGACCGGTGGGGTTCTTGGAATCGCGCAGCGCGATCGCACCACCCACGAACGCGACTTCAACGCAGTTGTCGCAGTTCGGGCCACTCCGCGTGCTCTTGTACCAACGCGCTTCGCTCAGATCGACTCGAAACCCCTTGGTCTCGATTTCCATAGTGGCTCCTCCGCCAGTTGTGCGATCAGCTCGGCGGACTCCTCGGGGCTCAACGCAGCCTTTCGGATGTTCTCGAAGATCTTGGTGTACTTCCCCAGCTCGTCGTTCTTCTCCAGGAAGAGTCCCCCGGTCGCATTCTCCGCGTAAACGACATCTGAGTCCCCGGGTTCGGGAAACTCCAGGATGGCGAAAGTACCGTCCATACCGGCGTGTGGACCTGCCTCGAACGGCAACACCTGCAAGGTCACGTTAGGCCACGAGGCTGCTTCGGCCAGTAACCGAAGCTGGTCTCGCATGACCCTGTCGCCGCCCACGGGCCGGCTCACCACCGACTCATCGAGCACCACCTGAAACCTGATCGCATCGTCTTGTCGCGTGAGCAACGATTGACGGCCCATCCGGACACGGACACGATTCATGATCGCTTCTTCGTCCCAGTCCGGCCAGGCGCCGCGAATCATCGCCTCCGCATATTCCGCTGACTGCAGCAGGCCGGGGACAACCTGCTGTTCGTACGCGCGGATGGAGCTGGCCGCGGCCTCCAGCCCGACGTAGGCACCCACCAGCACGCTGCTGTACGGATGCCACCAGCCCTTCTGCCTCGCCTCCTTGGCGATCTCCACGAGCACGTCGACCTCGTCGGTCGGCGTGCCGTAGATCGTCAGCATGTCGCGGACGTCGCGACTGGTCACCGAGCTGTGTCCAGTCTCGATCCGCGAGATCTTGGACTGCGAGCACTCCATCCTCTCGGCCACGAACTCCAGCGTGATGCCGGCATGTTCGCGCCGCTTGCGCAGTTCGGCACCGAGTCTTCGTCGGCGCACTGTCGGGCTCTGTCGGGTTGTCACGGCGCACCTCCGCGACGCACGTCGGCGGAGGCACGAAAGTCGATGCCCCCGCCCGATGGAACTTGCATATGTCGTGTTGCGAGTCTGCTCCGACGATCGGCGAATCATCAACCGGCCGAACGCACAGAGGGTGCGACTCGGCATCACCGGGGAGACCGACACCAGCTTGTCACATACCGGACGAAGGACACCAGAGCGCATACGCACTTTGCAACTTGCATTCAGCAAAGTCTTCCGGCACAGTGTCTGTTATGGCCCCCGCTGTGCTGATCTTCCGTTTTCATGATCACGCACGGTGGGCGCGGCTTCACCTCTAGCGTTCAACGAGCGACTCCCGATTACGTGTTGTCCAGATCGCACCGGTACGAGAGAGCAGGAGAAAAGGTGACTCCCCAAGCCGGCGACATCCTCCACGTCACTCGCGAAGCCAGCGTTCAGTTCCTCCGCCCGATGATGTTCCGGGTGATCCGCGTGCACGACTGGCCGACGTACGAGGGCTGGGTGTGGCTCGACGGCTACCAGCTCAACGCCGCAGGTGACGCCGTGGAGCGCCGCTCGATCTTCGTGCAGCGCGCCGGCCTGCGCATCGTGCCCGACAACAGCGCCGCGGCCCGTGCCCGCACGGCGCCCGCCCGCACCGGGCAGCGGCCCACGCTGAGCCGCCCGAACCTGCGCCCCGCAACTGCCGGCGCACGCTGAGAATTTCTCGCGATCCGCCTCCGGTCGGCCTGGACCGGATCTACGCTCGAATGACCCTAGTTGAACGACGGTGGCGACTCGCCCGGCCGTTTGCGGTCAGCAGGCGGCCGCGACGAATCTCCCCGTCGCGGAACATGGCTGGTCCCGGCGCGCCGCCGCTCTCGCGGCGCGCCAACGGACTCCCAGGTTCCGGCCCTCGCGTGGCACGGCACCCGCTCACCCGGGGGACGGCGCCATGGACATTCGAACGATCGCATCTGGACGGGAGCCCAGGGCGACCATTCCACATCGGTCCCACCGGCTGGCCGCACTGTGCGGTGCGGCGCTGGCGGCGGCGTTGTTCACGCCGGTGCCCGCCACGGCCGGCACGACCGAGGTGCGAGCCGCAACGGTCGCGGACGCATCCACCCGGCAGGCACCGCCGCCCGCCGCAGTAACCGCCCACTCCGTGCCGCCTGAGTTGATGGCACGCTCACTGATCTCCACCGGAATGATCGGTATCGGTCTCGCGCTGGGCGGGATCGTCATCGTCACGCACCGACGCCGCCAATGGTGACGGGCCGGCAGACAGAACGCGCCCATGCCGTACGGCATGGGCGCTGTTCATGTCACGACGGGGAGTCGAGCCTGCCGGTCAGTCTTCGTCGCCGTCGGGGCTCGGGCTCGCCTCCGCGCTGGGGCTCGGTTCCGGCGACGGGCTGGTCGGCGCCGAGGCCACCACGATGGTCACCGTCGACCCGGGTTCCAGCAGCGTGCCCGCTTCCGGCTCCACGTCCACCACGGTGCCGGGATCGGCGTCGCCGGTGATCCGCACGCTGATGCGCGGGTTCAGGCCCACCGCGTTCAGCGCGTCGATGGCCTCCTGCTGCGACAGGCCCACCAGGTTCCCCGGCACCGGGACGGCGGACACCTCCGGCGACGGTGACACCGACGCCGACGGGCTCGGGGCAGCGCTGGTGGGCGCGGCAGTGGTCAGCGCCGGGGTCGGCGACGCGCTCGGCGCCGGCGTGGGTCCCGTGCCGCGTAGCACGAACCAGGCCGCCACCGCGAACAGCGCCAGCAGCAGTAGCGCGATCCCGATAATGATCAGCGGTGCTCGCCAGGTGCGCTGGCCTTCGCCGTACTCGATGCCGGGCGGCGGGGTGGCGTCGCGCATCGACCGGGGCTCCGGGGTGGGCACGCCCGCCCGGCCGGTCCAGACGTCCTGGGCGGGCATCACCGAGGTGCGCTCGTCCGGCGGCACGGGCCGACCGCCGACGGGCGGCAGCACCGAGGTCGGCTCGCCGCCGGGAGGCACCGCTGCGGGCCCGCCCGCGGGTAGTACGGTCGTCGCCTCGTCACCGGGGCCCCCACCCGCGGGGAACACGGTCGTGGCGTCGTCGCCGGGCCTGCCGCCCGTGGGGAGCGCAGTCGTCGCCTCGTCGCCGCCCTGGCCACCGGCCGGCAGCACCGTCGTCGGCTCGTCGCCGGGCCGGGGCTCGTCGTCGCGCCGGTGAGCAGCCATCGGGGCGGTCTCGTCGGAGGGGGACGACCCGGGGCCGCTCCCCCGCGCCGCCGGGTCGTTGTCGTCGTGCCGCTGCTCATCGGACATGCTGAGGTCCTACCACGTCGCCGGGTCGGTTAAGCCTTACCTGGGCGCGTGGCGTGCCGGGCACGCCACGCACCGTCGATCAGCCTGCGGCCGGAGAGGGCGGCGGGGCGGTCTCGCAGGTGAGCGACACCTCGGTGTTCCACTTGAGCTTCGTGCCGGCCTCCGCGGTGGCCGCGGTGACCGTGCCGACCTTCTCGGCCGGGTACGGTCCGACTCGCAGACCTGCCCCGACCAGCGCCTTCTTCGCCTCTTCGCAGGACGTGCCGACCAGTGTCGGCACATCGACGTCGATGATCGGCCCGGCGACGAAGAGTTTCACGCTCGTGCCGGCCCGCACCGGGGCGTCCGCGGCGGGCTCGGTCTTCGTGATCTGGCCCGCCTCGCCCTCCTGGTCGAAGACGACGTTCACGGTCACCTTCAGATCCGCGATGAGCTGGCGGCGAACGGTTTGGAAGTCCTGTCCGGCCACGTTCGGCATGCGGGGGCCGTCCGGCGCGGGCGAGGCCGTGCTCGGCTCGACCGTCGGGGTCGGCGAGGGCGCCTCGCTCGGGGACGGGCTCGCCTCCGCCGACACGGCGACGGACGGGGTGGCGCTGGGCTGGGCGTTCGGCTCGCCGTCGCCGGCGACGAACCATCCGATCGCGAGACCCGCGACGGCCAGCAGCACCGTGGCCGTCGCCAGGATCGCGACGGTGCCGGGGCTGAACCCACGTGGTCGCTGCGGCGTCAGCGGCGCCGTCTGTGCCCACGGGTCGGTCATGATGCTCTCCTCTTTCGGGTACGCCCGGCGAACGCTACGCCGCAACGAGAGTAAACCGTTCACACGAACCGCCCTCGCATTGCTATACGCTCGCGTCATGTCACTTCAGGGCCCGGGTACGCGGCTGGGACTGAGCTCCGTCGCCGTCGCGGTGGGCGTTGCCGCCGCGGCGGGAGCAGCGCAGTTGGGTGTCGGATACGGCCTGGGGGTCTTCTCCTGGGTGCCCACCGTGCACGGTGGCGACGAGGCCGCGTGGCTGGCGAGTCTGGCCTGGACGGTGTGGATTTCCGCCCTGTCGGTGGTGCTCGGTGCCGTTGTGGCCGATCGTGTCGGCCGCCCGACTGTCCAGTCGTCGACAGCGGTCCGCGTGCTGCGCCGTGCCGCGCTGTCCATCGCCGCGGCGTTGGGCGGCCTGGTCGTCGTCGCACTGACCGCGGTGCCGGCCCGGGTTGCCGTACGCGCGGACACGTTCGCGCCGCACCTGATCGTCGGCGGATACGCGATCGCCGGGGTGCTGCTCGGCCTGTTCGTCGCCGTGGCCGCCCTGATCGCGCGCTCGATCGCCGCGAATGTGCTGGCCACCGGCGGCTGGCTGTGGCTGCTCGCAGTCACCGCGGTGGCCGACGGCATCGCGGCCGGACGGGACTCCGTCGTGGCGCAGCTCGGCTCCTGGCCGGTCACCACCGACGGGCCCTGGTTCCGCAGCGTCTACCTGCCCGGCGCGGCCATCGCCGCGGTGGCCGCCGTGCTGATCGGATTCCTGGCCGCGCTGCCCGCGGCCCGCCGCCGCGACGCCCAGGCGGGGGTGGCGCTCTCCGGTGCCGCCGGACCGGCCCTGGTCGCCGTGGCCTACCTGCTGGCCGCGCCGAAGCTGACCGGCGCGCTGCCCGAGCAGCTGTCGGCATACCTGGTGGCGCCGTACGCCGTGTTCGCCGGGCTGCTCGGCTCGGTGCTCGCGCTGGTGCTCTGCGGCCCGCGCCGCCCGCGCCCCGTGCCGGCCGCGGACGCGCCGGTCCCGCCGCAGTACACCGGCTGGGACGCCGTGCCGGCGCCGGCCGTGCCCGCGCAGACCGGCCCGGACCGGTCCGCCGCGGACAAGGACGCGACGGCCAAGGACGCCGCCGCCAAGCCCGCGGCCGCCAAGGACGCCGCTGCCAAGCCCGCTCAGGGCAGGGCCTCCGTCGCGAAGGCCGCCCAGGCGACCGCCGAGAAGCCGGCGGACGAGCCGACCACCGGCACACCGGTCGGCACCGGCGACACCGCCTCCCCCGCGGCGGACGCGCCGAGCCCGAAGCAGCCTCGCAAGAAGCGCTGACCCCCGTACCTCAACGCACGACGACCAGGCCCGCGCTGCCCGCACCGCGCGAGCGCAGCACCCGGGCGGAGCGTTCCCCGCTGGCACGGCAGGCCGCACGGCGGGCGGTCGGGCACGCCGTCACCAGCAGCACCCGGACCGGGCCACCGTCGAGCTGCATGTACGTCGGCACCGCCGCGGCCGCGGACACGGTGAACCGGCCGGGCGCCGTCTCCACGAAGGTGAACCGGCTGATCACCCCGTCCCGGGTGACGTCCGAGAAGCTCTGGTTCGAGACGTGGTTGCCCATGCCGTAGGCGACCCAGCGGCCCTCGATCCGCTCGAACGGCTGCACCACGTGCGCGTGGTGGCCGAGGATCAGGTCCACCGCACCGTCACGCAGCAGCTGCCGGGCGACGGACACCTGCTGCTCGTTGGGGCGCTGCTGATACTCGGTGCCCCAGTGGATCGACACGATGACGACCTCGGCCCCGGACCGCCGGGCCCGGACCGCCGCCTGCCGGACGCGCTGCGGGTCGAGCGAGTTGACCAGCCATTCCTTGCCCCTGGGCCGGGTCAGCCCGTTGAAGGAGAAGGTGTACGACAGCAGCGCCACCCGCACCCCGCGCACCGTGACGATGGTGGGCTTGTCCTGCTCGGCGCGGCTGCGGGCCATGCCCGCGTGGGCGATCCCGGCCGCGTCCAATGCGGCCAGCGTGCGCCGGATGCCCGCCTCGCCGCCGTCCAGGGAGTGGTTGGACGCGGTGGAGCAGGCGTCGTAGCCCGTCTGCTGCAGGGCGGGCACGATCTGCGGCGGCACCTTGAAGATCGGATATCCGGTGAACGGGCCCTGCGGGCCGCCCAGCGGCGTCTCCAGGTGGCAGATCGCCAGGTCGGCCGCCTCGATCACCGGGCGTACGCCCTTCAGCAGCGGCGCGAAGTCGTAGCCGCGCCCGCCCGCGTCGCGCTGCGCCTGCCGCCAGAGGCCGTTGTGCAGCAGCACGTCCCCGCTGCCGACGACAGTGAACGTACGCGGCACGAACGTCCCGCCAGCTGACGGGCTGGGTGAGGGCTCCGCCGAGCGGCCAGGCGCGGCCGTGCTGCTCGGCGCGGGCCGCGGCACCGGCACGCTCGCCGTCGGCAGGACCTGCGTCGAGGCAGGCTGCGGCGCCCCGCCAGGCAGCCACGGCGGCAGCGCCGCGGCGGCGACCACGGCCAGCAGCATGGCCAGGATCGCCGTCAGCGCCCAGGGACTGACGTCACTACGGTCACCCGTCACGGCTGCACCCTCCCCCGAGGTCGACGGTCACACCATCCGCTGTCAGGCCGAGTCAGCCCACGGGCCAGGTGTGCACCGGTTCGTTGGTGCGCTGATGTTCGGCGTACCGGCCGACCATGGCCCGCAGCGCCGCAGGCCGGGTCGCGCCCTTCGCCTCCAGCGCCCGCACCGTGTCGACCTGCCAGGTCGAGCCGTTGCGCCCGAGCAGGCAGC
This sequence comes from Catellatospora aurea, assembly GCF_042663325.1. Taxonomy (NCBI): domain Bacteria; kingdom Bacillati; phylum Actinomycetota; class Actinomycetes; order Micromonosporales; family Micromonosporaceae; genus Catellatospora; species Catellatospora aurea. The sequence continues at coordinate 37,721 of NZ_JBHTAC010000055.1, read as the reverse complement.
GCTGCTCGATGATGCCGAGCAGGCGGTCCCGCTGTGCCGGGTCGACGCCGAACCGGTCGAGCCCTTCGGCGGCCTTGGGCAGCAGCATCTCCAGCACCAGGTCGGTCACCCGGATCTCGCCGAGGCGCGGCCACCACACGGGTGCGGCGATGCCCCGGCGGGCGGCGGCGTGGAAGTTGTCCTGCGCCACGCTGAACGGCAGCTGCGTCCAGAGTGGCCGGTCCTCCTCGACCAGCGCGCGGACGAGGCCGAAGTAGAGCGCGCCGTTGGCCAGCATGTCGACCACGGTCGGGCCGGCGGGCAGCACCCGGTTCTCAACGCGCAGGTGCGGGCGGCCGCCCATGATGTCGTACACCGGCCGGTTCCAGCGGTAGATGGTGCCGTTGTGCAGGCGCAGCTCGCCGAGCCGGGGCACCCCACCGCTGCGCAGCACGGCCAGCGGATCCTCCTCCTCGGCGATCGGCAGCAGCGGCGGGAAGTAGCGCACGTTCTCCTCGAACAGGTCGAAGATCGAGGTGACCCAGCGCTCGCCGAACCACACCCGGGGCCGTACGCCCTGGGCCTTCAGCTCGTCGGGGCGGGTGTCGGTGGCCTGCTCGAACAGCGCGATCCGGGTCTCCGACCAGAGCTGGTGGCCGAACAGGTAGGGCGAGTTGGCCCCGACCGCGACCTGCACCCCGGCGATGACCTGCGAGGCGTTCCAGTATGCGGCGAACTCCGCAGGCGACACCTGCAGGTGGAACTGCAGGCTGGTGCAGGCCGCCTCGGGCGCGATGGAGTCGGTGCGGATGCGCAGCCGGTCGGCTCCCCGGATGTCGACGCCGATCTGCTCGCCGCGGGCGGCCAGGATCTCCTCGTTGAGCGAGCGGTAGCGCCCGTTGACGGACAGGTTCTCGGCGACCGCGTGGTCGGTGGTGAGCGTCGGCAGGATGCCGATGGTCAGCACGGACGCGTCGTGCTTGCGCGCGTGCGCGTCCGCGCGGCGCAGGCTCTCGATGATCTGCTGCTCGTACTGGACCAGGCCATCGTCGGAGATGAGCCGGGGCGGCACGTTCAGCTCCAGATTGAACCGGCCGAGTTCGGTCTGGAACTGCGGATCGGCCAGGTCGTGCAGCACCTCTTCGTTCACCATCGTCGGCAGGTGCTCCGGGTCGACGAGGTTCAGCTCGATCTCCAGCCCGGTGGTCGGATGGTCGGCGTCGAAGCTGAAGTCGTTGAGCATCAACGCGAACACGTCCAGGCAGCGTCTGACCTTCTGGCGGTAGTGCTCGCGTTCCTGGCGGGTGAACGTCTGCAGCGAAACGTCCTTGCCCATGAGCCCTCCCCGACACACGGTGACCAAGCGAACCCTCAGAGTACGGTTCGCGGGCGACAGTCGTATCGGGTGGTCGTCCCGATTGGCACACCCGTCGTCCCACTCTGCGGGAAACGAAGGGCAACAAATGTGCCATCTCTCCATATACGATGCGCAAATGGAGCTACTCGAGGATTCGAGGCTCACCGCCATGGGCCTTTTGACAGAGGCGTTCACCAGCCTCAACACCCTCTGCGCGGAGCAGCTCGCCGCGCACGGCCTGGCACCTGTCGAGTTCGAAGTGCTGGTGCGGCTGGCCCGCTCTCCCGCGCGGCGACTCCGCATGACCGACCTATCCCGACAGACCGCGATGAGCACGAGCGGGGTGACCCGCATGATCGATCGGCTCGAGCGGGAGGCCCTGGTCTGCCGGGTTCCCTGCGACATCGACCGGCGCAGCTCGTATGCCGCACTCACCAGCAAAGGCCTGGCCCGCCTGCAGGAGACGGTCCCCGGCCACCTGGAACTGCTTGACGAATGGCTCATCGGCCCGCTCACCCAGCGCCAGCTGCACGGCCTGCTCGTCGGGCTGCGCGTGGTGCGCGACGCGGTCCGCCCCGAGGCGACCGCGGGCGTGCATGACCAGTGAAGACCGGATGCGGCGGGGTGGTGCTGCCGCTGCGGCAGAACCGGCGGCAGAAGTGCCACGGTCCTGCCAGAAAGGACGGTTTAAGCCCCGAATCGGGTGAACCTGGCTGCTAGCGTCATGGCCCTGTGGCGGGACGGCAGGCCGGTCAGGCTGGTCGGCGGTCCGGCACAGGAGCTGCATCGGCGCGGGCGGAGACGGCGGGGGGCGCGGTTCGCCACGGCGGGCCGCGGAGGGACATCATCCGTCGGGGGGCCGCCCGCGCCGAGCACAGCACTACGGCCCCGCCACCGATCAGAGGTGGCTGAGCAGTTCCAATGCCCGTGGCGTGAGCGAGATGCCCGTGCTGTCCCGCAGCACGTAGAGCCGGGTCACGACCTCGGCCGGCTCGTCGCTGGTCGCCGCCAGCCCGACGAGCGCCTCCATGGTGTCCCGCCGGTCGTGGAGACCGCTGGTCAACCGCGCCGCCGCCGCGAACCACGACGCCGCAAGCGTGCGGTGACCCCGCTGCCAGGCCACCGTGGCCTCGATCATGGCGCAGTGCCAGTCCTCCTCCGGCTCGACCGAGCCGGGCACGTCGGTCTCCGGTCCGGACTCCTCCAGCAGCGCGGCACGCATGTCGGTCAGCGTCTTCTCCGCCTCCTCCAGCCGCCCGCCCTGCGCGTACGCCAGCCCCACCACACCCACCAGCCGCCGGCGTTCACCGGGGTTGCCGACCTCGGCCAGCATCTCCACGGCCTGCAGCCCCACCCGCACCGCCTCGTCGTAGCGGCCGTCCAGGCGCAGCACCTCGGCCAGGTTGGCCCGCGCCAGCGCCCGCAGCTTGTGCTCCCCGGACCTGGCAGACAGCCGGTCCACCGCGGCCAGCCGCCGCTGCGCCGCGGCGAGATCCGCTTCGCGCAGGTCGTGCCAGATCAGGTTGTGCTGGGCCACCGCCATGTCGCCCACCCGGCCGGTCCGGGTGGCCAGTGCGAGGGTCGCCTCACCGTGGCGGCGAGCGTCGTCGTACTCCCCCGCGCTCTGGTGCACCACCTGCAGCACGCCGCGCGCCGCCAGCTCCCCGGTCACATCCCCCACCAGCAGGAACGCCGCGAGCGCGGCCTCGCCCCGGTCGAGTTCGGCCCGGCCCGCGCCGTGTTCGGCCGCGAGCTGCACCACGCCCAGGTTCGCCCAGGCCCGCATGATCGGGTCCGCGTCGGCGGTGCGCGGGTCGTCGAGCAGCCGGAGCAGCCACTGCCTGCCCTGCTGGTCCCGGCCGCGGAAGCGCCACCAGCGGGGCAGGTTCGACGCCAGGCACAGCGCGGTGTGCGGGTCGTGCTCGGCAGCGTGCGCCAGCGCCGCCCACAGGTCGCTGGCCACGTCGTCGAACCGGGCCACCGCCGCGGCCAACGTGGACCCCACCATCGTCGGCGCGGTGCGCGCGGCGAACCGGGCGAAGACCACCCCGTGCTGCCGGCGTGCCTCGGCCAGCTCCCCGGCCACCTCGGCCTGCTCGGTGGCGTACTCCTTCACGACGTCCAGCAGCACGAACCGGAACGCCCCCGAGCCGCGCACCTGCACCAGCCCCAGCTCGACCAGCCGCTCCAGCACCGGCACCACGTCGACCTGCGGGCCGAGCAGGTCCTCGGCCAGCTCCACGGACCAGCGGTAGCCGAACACGGCCAGCCGCCGCAGCGCCTCCCGCTGCGCGGGCTCCAGCAGCCGGTAGCTGGCCGTCACCACGTCGCGCAGGGTCACCAGCGGCGACGCGGCCACGTCGGCGCTGCCCAGCTCCAGCAGCCGGTTGCCGTACCGGGCGAGCATCTCCGCGGGGTCGAGCACCCGGCCGCGGGCCGCGGCCAGCTCGATGGCGAGGGGCAGCCCGCCGAGGCGGCGTACCAGCGTGACCAGTGCCTCCACCTCGACGTCGGCCGGAGCGCGGCGCACCCGCCGCCACCTGGCCAGGAACAGCGCACTCGCCGGGTGCCGCTCCGCCTCGGCCAGCACCCGCGTCCCGGCGGGGGGCAGTGCCAGCGGGCCCAGCGGCCACACCTGCTCGCCCGCGTGCCCCAGCGGCGCCCGAGCCGAGGCGAGCACGCGCAGCGTGGGCGCGGCCGCGAGCAGCTCCGCCAGCACGATCCGGAACGCGTCCGGGGAGCGGTCCACCGCATCCACCATCAGCAGCACCGGCTGCTCCAGCCGGGCCGGCAGGTCGGCCGGCCGGTTGACGCCGAGCACCGCGCAGACGACGTCGCGGACGTCGGTGACGGTGTCGCCCGCCGCGACGCTGATCGCGCCGACGCCGGCCGGGAAGTGCGGCTGCATCCGGTGCGCGACGCTGATCGCCAGTGCGCTCTTGCCGACCCCGGCGAGCCCCACCAGGGTGGTGAGCCCCGGCTGGGCGACCAGGTGCGCCCCGAGCGCGGCCGACTCCTCGGCCCGGCCGTGCAGCTCCGGCGGCGTGGGCAGGGTGTACGCCGCGGGCCTGGGCTGTGGCGGGAGCTGGCCGCGGGCGGCCGAGTAGAACTCCGCAGCCTCGTCGCCGGTCAGCCCCAGCGCGCCGACCAGCAGCTCGACCGTGCTGCGCTGGGGTCGCGAAGCTCGGCCGTGCTCCAGATCCCGGACAGTGCGCACCCCCAGCCCGGCTCGCGCGGCGAGCTCCGACTGGGTCAGCCGTGCGGTGTCCCGGTGCGCGCGCAGGAGCGCGCTGAAGGAGGCCGCCGACGCGTCGGCGGCCTCAACGTGAACCGGGTGACCTGGGGCCATGGCCGCAAAGACTACGCATCAGAAGCCGAACGTGGGAGTCGAGCGTCTACTTTTTGGCGCACTCGCCGGACATGACCGATGTCACACCGCAACCCTTCCGATGACCGGTGTCGGACGGCCGACATGCGCAACCTTCCGCCCGGACAACGCGTGTCTTCAGACATCGACATGTCTCTGCGGCTGCCGTGACATGACCCGACACCGACGGGGGGGTCTCCGGTCGCCACAGCGGCCGGAGACCGCGGTGCGGGTGAGGCCCACGGGGGGCCTCACCCGCACCCGTCAGCGCAGGCCCAGGTCCCGCGCGATGACCATGCGCTGGATCTCGGAGGTGCCCTCGCCGATCTCCAGGATCTTGCTGTCGCGCCACATGCGGGCGACCGGGAACTCGTTCATGAAGCCGTACCCGCCGTGGATCTGCGTGGCGTCCCGGGCGTTGTCCACCGCGACGGTGCTGGCGTGCAGCTTCGCGATGGCGGCCTGGCGCTTGAAGTCCGCGCCCGCGACCAGCCGCTGCGCCGCGTCGCGCCAGGCCAGCCGCGCGGTGTGGGCGCGCGTCTCCATGTCCGCGATCATGAACTGGATCGCCTGGTACGAGCCGATGGTGTGGCCGAACGCCTCCCGCTGCGACGCGTACTTGAGCGACTCGTCGACGCAGCCCTGGGCCAGGCCCGTGGACAGCGCCGCGATGGCGATCCGGCCCTCGTCCAGGATCTGCAGGAACTGCGCGAAGCCGCGGCCCCGCTGCCCCAGCAGGTTCTCCACCGGCACCCGGCAGTCGGTGAAGGTCAGCTCGTGGGTGTCCGAGCTGCACCAGCCGACCTTGGAGTAGCCGGGCGCGACCGTGAAGCCGGGCGTGCCCGACGGCACGATGATCGAGGAGATCTCGTTCTCGCCGGTCCGCGCGGTGACGGTGACCAGGCTGGTCATCGTGGTGCCAGAGTTGGTGATGAACGCCTTGCTGCCGTTGATGATCCACTCGGTGCCGTCCTCGGACAGCCGCGCCGTGGTGCGGGTGCCGCCCGCGTCGGAGCCCGCGCCCGGCTCGGTGAGCCCGAACCCGGCCAGCGCCTCACCCTTGATCAGGGCCGGCAGCCAGCGCTTCTTCTGCTCGTCGCTGCCGAACCGGTAGATCGGCATCGCGCCCAGCGAGATGGCCGCCTCCAGCGTGATGGACAGCGAGGAGTCGACCCGGGCCAGCTCCTCCAGCACGATGCACAGGGCGAGGTAGTCGCCGTCCATCCCACCGAACTCGCTCGGGAAGGGCAGCCCGAACAGCCCCATCTCGCCCATCTGGCGGACCAGGTCGTACGGGAACTCGTGCCGCTCGTACAGGTCGCCGATCACCGGCGCCACCTTGTCCTGGGCGAAGCGGCGCACGGTGTCGCGCAGCTCGCGGTGCTCCTCGGACAGCCCGAAATCGGTCATCACGGCCTCTCTCAAACGGGAGTCACGCCGTGTCGGCGGCGTGAGAAGTGACGGTCCTTGCCCTGTGCGGCGCGGTACCGCTGGATGAGCTCGTCGCGGAGCCGATCGGGCTCCACGATCGTGTCGATGACCAGCTCGCTGGCGAGCCGGACGATGTCGATGTCGGTCTCGTACTCGGCGCGCCTGGCGGCGATGAACGCCTCCCGTTCGGCCTCGTCCTCGATCGCGGCGATCTTGTTGGCGTAGACGGCGTTCACCGCGGCCTCGGCGCCCATGACGGCGATCTTGGCGGTGGGCAGCGCGATGGTCGCCTCGGGCAGGAAGCCGGGCCCGGCCATCGCGTACAGGCCGGCGCCGTACGCCTTGCGCACCACGACGCAGATCTTCGGCACGGTCGCCTCGCTGATCGCGGTGACCATCTTCGCGCCGTGCCGGATGATGCCCTGCTTCTCCACGGCACTGCCGACCATGAAGCCGGGCACGTCGCACAGGAACAGCAGCGGCACGTTGAACGCGTCGCACAGCTGCACGAAGCGGCTCGCCTTGTCTGCGGAGTCGACGAAGAGCACCCCACCCTTGTGCAACGAGTTGTTGCCCACGACGCCCACGACCTGGCCGTCGAGCCGGCCGAAGCCGACCGTCAGCTCCTTGGCCCAGCGCGCCTGGATCTCGAAGTACTCCCCACCGTCGAGCAGACCCTTGACCAGCTTGCGCATGTCGAACGCGCGGCGCTCGCTCTCCGGCACGATCGCGGCAAGGTCGGTCTCCGGCGCGGGCATCGGCTCCAGCGCGGGCGGCTGCTCGGTCCAGTTGGCGGGCAGGAAGGACAGGTATCGCCGAACCACGCCGAGCGCCTCGTCCTCGTCCTTGCACAGGAAGTGGCCTACGCCGGACTGCTCGGTGTGCACCTTCGCGCCGCCCATCGCCTCCAGCGTGGTCTTCTCGCCGGTGACCATCTCGACCATGCGGTCCGAGCCCAGGTACATCGAGGCGTTGCCGTCGACCATAGCGACGACGTCGCAGAAGGCGGGGATGTACGCGCCGCCCGCGGCGCTCGGCCCGAACAGGGCGCACACCTGCGGGATGCTGCCCGAGGACTTCACCTGCTGGTAGAAGATGTTGCCCGCGCCCCGGCGGCCGGGGAACAGGTCGACCTGGTCGGTGATGCGCGCCCCGGCGGAGTCGACGAGGTAGACCATGGGCACGCCCTGGCCGTACGCCCGCTCGATGATCCTGATGATCTTCTCGACGGTGCGCGCGCCCCAGCTGCCGGCCTTGACCGTGGAGTCGTTGGCCATCAGGCACACGGGGCGGCCGTCGATGGTCGCCTGACCCGTGATCACACCGTCGGCGGGCAGCCCGTGCGCCAGCGCGTTGGCGAAGATCCCGTCCTCGACGAACGAGCCCTTGTCCACCAGCCGCGCGATGCGCTCGCGCGCGAAGAGCTTGCCCTTGGCCTCATTGGCCTGGTGGTACTTCGGCGCCCCACCGGCCCCGATGCGCTCTCTCAGCTCATCCAGCCCCTCGTGCATACCGACGCCTCTCCTCCCACCGACAAAACCTGAACGATCGTTAGGCTACCACCATGTGAGACACCCCGCCTCCCCCGACCGCCCCACCCCCTGCCGCAACTCTTAAGGAGTCGCGGCCTCCGACATCCCTGGATGCGGCAAGTCTTTAAGAGTTGCGGCAGGTGGGGGTACGCGAAAGGGCCGGCGCGCGTCCGCGCCGGCCCTTTCCGGTGGGGAGGATCTGTCAGCAGAAGTTGGCGGTGGAGCCGCCGACGCTGGAGGCGTTGGCGTTGCCCAGCAGCGCGCCCACGGCCACGCCCGACACGTCGATCGGGGCCTGGACCGGCACGAACACCTGGTTGCCGCTCAGGATCCCCGAGTTGCCGAAGGTGTTCCAGTTCAGCTCGCAGGTGCTCGGCGCGGAGTGCTGCCACTTCTTGTTCTTGCGCTGGTTCATCAGCTGCTGCTGCTTCGCGCCGATGCCGACGCTGGCGCTGGTGTTGCCGACCGCGCTGGTCAGGCCGCTGGTCAGCCCGTTGATCGGCAGCAGGCCGGTGATGACGTCCAGCGGGGAGCTCTCGGCCACGGTGCTCTCGATCGGGGCCGCCGTGGACACGAAGTCCTTCTTCTTGTTCTTGTGCTTGTGCCAGTTCGGCTCGCCGTAGGGCTGCGGGTACGGGTCCTCGTTGTTGTCGCCGGGCTCGCCGGGCAGGTTGGCCTCGGAGCCGCCGACGCACCACGCGTTGGCGTTGCCGAGCACCCCGACCCCCACGCCGCAGGCGTCGATCGGGACCTGGATCGGCGCGAGCACCTGGTTGCCGCTCAGGATGCCCGAGTTGCCGAGGCTGCTCCAGTCGGTGGCGAGGGCGTCCTCGCCGTAGTTGGCCTCGCTGCCGCCGGTGCAGCTGGCGTTGGCGTTGCCCAGGATGCCGATGGCGATCCCGCAGATGTTGATCGGGGCCTGCACCGGCAGCTTGATCTGATTGCCGCTGCCGATACCGCTGTTGAAGGAAGAGTTCCAGTTGTCGGCCGCGTGCGCGCCCGTACCGCCGATGAGCAGCACGCCGGCGGACAGGACGCCGACCTTCACGGACGTCTTGGTCCACGTGCCCAGCGAAGTCGCAGTCATGTGAATCGCAGTGCCTTTCGATCTGGAATTGCCACGGGGAGATGCAGTGTCTTGCCATGTCACGGCCACTTTGCGGAGCGTCCTGTGTGCACGATGAGCGCACCGGAGCACGGTTGCTCCGGCTGTCGACGCGCGCCCGTAGTCACCTGATTCGGCTCGTACAAATAGGGCATTTATGACATCGCAAGGGTCAACGAGCCTGCCATTGCTCGGACACGGATAGCCGAACCGATCACCCAGGGCGGCAAATGCCGTTCGTTGCACGAATTACGGCTTATGTCCGAATTGCTCTAGATTAAATAGGCAACAAGGGTCAGATAGCCGACAGGGAGTGACCATAGGTCACTCCCTGTCATTGTTGGCACGGCCCGTTTTCAGCAGGCCGTAGTGGCCGCACAGATCCGTGCCACCGCCTTCTCCGCGAGGTCCCGCGCGAACGCGACGTCCTCGGCATCGGGTGCGCTCGGGAACCAGAGGGAGAGTTCGGCGTACACCGCGCCCGCACGCACCAGCACCAGCAACGTGCGAGGGGTCATCCGGACCAGCAGCGCCTCGTCGCCGGCGAATCCCGTCGCGATGATCTCGAACTCGACATGGGTCTCCCGGTGGTCCACAACGGCGCAGCGCTCGAACCCGGCCCGTTCGTGGGCCATCAGTTCCCCGGCCGACCGGGCCGACGGGTAGCCGGTCACCTCCTGCACGACGTGCATGGCGTTCGAGCCCGCCACCAGCACCCGCCGCCGGAACGAGTCCCGCTCCGGGGAGGACTGCGGCCTGCCGGGCTTCCCGTCCCACTGGCCCTTCTCCTGGCACAACCCCGTGACGTACCGGTGGCTCTCGCCCAGGTACTCGCCGCTCTGCACCCGGTACGCGGGGCCGACGTCGGCGGCCCGGAGCATGGCGGCCGACGGGATCACCGTGTCGAACGGCGCTACGGGACTCGGCGAGGTCGGCGTCGGCCGGGTCGAGGGCGAGGCCGAAGGAGACGTGCTGAGCTGCGGCGCCGCGGTGATCGTCGGGCCGGCCGTCAGGGTGGGATCGGGCTCCCCGGGTCCGCCGCCGAGCGCGAACGCGGTGCCCGCGACCAGCACGGTGGCCACCACGCCGGCGGCGGTCATGCCCGCGACGCGCACGCGGCGGCGGCGCTCCCCCCGGCCGCGGATCTCCTCGGGTGAGGCCCAGGTCATCGCCGGCAGGTCCGCTCCGAACCCGTCGAGCTGCTGGGAGATGTCGTCACGCATAGCTGTTCCCCGTCTCGGTGCGGAGCAGGTGGGCGAGGGCCTGCCGCCCCCGGGAGAGACGTGCCTTGACCGTGCCCTCGGCCACCCCGGTCTCGGCCGCGATCTCGGCGACCGACCGGCCCGCGATGTGGTGCAGCACGATCGCGGTGCGCTGGGCCTCGGGAATGCCGCGCAACGCGGTCACCAGCGCGACGGTGTTCTCGTCCGGTGGCGCCGCGCTCGACTCCCCGCCGTGCCGGCGGTGCGCGGTGAACATGCTGCGGGCACGCCGCCAGCGGCTCACCGCGATCCGGAACGCCACGGTGCGCACCCACGCCTCGGGGTCGTCGTACCCGGCGACCTTGCCCCAGTTCTGCCAGGCCCGCGCGTACGCCTCCTGCACGACGTCCTGTGCCTCCTGCGCGTCCCCGGTGACGGCGTACGCGCAGCGCAGCATCCGCTGCCTGGTGCCGAGATAGAACTCGTCGAACACGGGTGGTGACATCCAGGGCTCCCCCGGTGGTGGGTGTCAGGTCACCCACAAGTCACGCCCGCACCCGGCGGCCGGTTGCGTACGGAATTCGCGCAGCGTGCCGATCAGCTCACGGTGCGGCTGCGCGGACCGGCCCGCAGCACGCCGGACGGCAGCTCACGGCCCACGATCTGCTCGGCCAGCCGGGCCGCGTCGATCAGCTTCTCCAGGTCGATGCCGGTGTCGATGCCCATGTCGTGCAGCATGTGCACGACCTCCTCGGTGGCCACGTTGCCCGACGCGCCCGGCGCGTACGGGCAGCCGCCCAGGCCGCCGACGCTGGCGTCGTACTCGGTGATGCCGAACTCCAGCGCGGTGAGGATGTTGGCGAGGCCGGTGCCGCGGGTGTTGTGGAAGTGCAGCAGCATCGGCACGTCGGGGTGCCGCTCGCGGACGATCGACAGCAGCTCGCGGACCCGGCGCGGGGTGCCCATGCCGGTGGTGTCGCCGAAGGCCACCCGATCCGCCCCGTCGGCGACGACGCGGTCGACGATGGCGGCCACCCGATTCGGGTCCACGTCCCCCTCGTACGGGCACCCGAAGCTGGTCGCGATGATCACTTCGGCGGTGGAGCCGCCCTCGTGCAGGGCCGGGATGAGCTGGGCGATCTCGTCCAGCGACTCCTCGGTGGCGCGGTTGATGTTGCGGCGGTTGTGCGTGTCGCTGGCCGAGACCACCACCTCGACCTCGGTGAAGCCGCCGGCCAGGGCCCGCTGGGCGCCGCGCAGGTTGGGCACCAGCGCGCTGTAGCGGACCTTCGGGTCACGCGTGGCCGTGCTCCAGACCTCGTCGGCGTCGGCCATCTGCGGGATGGCCTTGGGGTGCACGTATGACACCGCCTCGATGCGGCCGACGCCGGTGGCGCTCAGCGCGTCGAGCAGCCTGACCTTGTCGGCGGTGGGCACGGGGTCCTCGTTCTGCAGCCCGTCACGCGGGCCCACCTCACGAATCGACACCCGGTCCGGCAGCACAGCACCCATGCGGCCACCTTAACCCTCGTTAACCTCGCCTGCCCACCCCTCCCCTGACCTCGCTGTTCGCCATACCTTCACAAGGATTTGAGGTATTCACTCATGTCGCTGCCCAACGTATCGGCCTATCGGCGCGTCTCTACCAACGACAGTCCAAGGCGGACTGATCGATCGGACGGGGAGGAACATGCGATCCAGCAGAGGTACGAGGGCAATGCTGGCCGGGGGGATCGTCGCCGCGCTGCTGATGGCAGCGCCCGGCACCGCGGGCGCAGGACAGGCCGGCGCACCACTGGCCGCCAGACCCGCACCGGACAACGCGAAGACGCAGACCGTGGCACTGATCACGGGTGACCGGATCTCCGTGCACGGCAACGGGCGGATCAGCCTGACACCGCGCGACGGGGTCACCTACCAGAGCTACCGGATCAAGGACCACCAGTACGTCATCCCGTCCGACGCGGTGCCGCTGCTCGCGGCGAACCGCCTGGACAAGCGGCTGTTCGACGTCACGGAGCTGCTCGCGGTCAAGGCCGCGCGCAAGGCCTCGCTGCCGCTGATCGTCTCCGGCGCGAGCGCCGCGCCGGGCCTGACCGCCGAGCGCAGGCTGCCCGCGGTGAAGGGCTTCGCCGCCGAGGTGGCCGAGGAGAACCTGGCCACGCAGTGGCAGGCGACCCGCAAGGCGACCACCGGCAAGATCTGGCTCGACGCCGTACGCAAGCCGGCGCTGGACCAGAGCGTCCCGCTGATCGGCGCGCCCGCGGCCTGGTCCGCCGGGTTCGACGGCACGGGCGTGAAGGTCGCCGTGCTGGACACCGGCGTCGACATCACCCACCCCGACCTGGCCGGCAAGATCAGTGCCCGGCAGAACTTCACCGAGGGTGAGGAGGACGACCTCGACCGGGTCGGTCACGGCACGCACGTCGCCTCGACCATCGCGGGCAGCGGGGCCGGCTCCGGCGGCAAGTACAAGGGCGTCGCTCCCGGCGCTTCGCTGCTCGACGGCAAGGTCTGCGTCGAGTACGGCTGTGCCGAGTCCTGGATCCTGGCCGGCATGCAGTGGGCTGCCGAGTCCGGGGCCGACGTGGCCAACATGAGCCTCGGCGGCACCAACACCCCCGAGATCGACCCGCTGGAGCAGGCCGTCAACGACCTGACCGCGCAGTACGGCACGCTGTTCGTGATCGCGGCGGGCAACGCCGGCGCGGACGAGACCGTCGGCTCGCCGGCGACCGCCGAGGCGGCGCTGGCCGTCGGGGCGTTCACCAAGACCGACGAGCTGGCCGTGTTCTCCAGCCGGGGCCCCAGCGCCGACGGCTGGGCGGTCAAGCCGGAGATCGCCGCGCCCGGCCAGGACATCGTGGCCGCGCGCAGCAAGGACGGCTTCCTCGGCGAGCCGGGGCAGCTGTACATGCCGCTGGACGGCACCTCCATGGCCACCCCGCACGTCGCGGGCGCGGCCGCGCTGCTGACCCAGGTGCACCCCGAGTGGACCGCTGAGCAGCGCAAGTCGGTGCTGATGGCCTCGGCCAAGCCGTCCGCGGACATCGGCGTGTTCGCGCAGGGCGCGGGCCGGGTCGACGTCGCTCGGGCGATCACCCAGCAGGTCACCACCAGCCCGGCGGCGGTCACGTTCGGCCTGCAGGAGTGGCCGCACGAGGACGACGACAAGCGCACCAGCACCGTCACCTACCACAACGGCGGCAGCGCCGCGGTGACCCTGCAGCTCGCCCTCACCGGCGCGCCTGCGGGGATCTTCTCGCTCAGCGCCGACACCGTGACGGTTCCGGCGGGCGGCGACGCCTCCGTGACCATCTCGGCCGACACCCGCCAGGGCGGCGACCTGACCGGCGGCATCGGCGGCCGGATCACCGCGACCGCCGACGGCGTCTCCGTGCAGACCCCGTTCGGCATCGTCCGGGAGGAGCTCAAGCACAAGGTCCACATCACCGCGACCGAGCGGGACGGCGACCCGGCCGCGGACGCGTTCACGGTGCTGTTCGACTTCCAGACCTTCCGTGACTACATCGTGGAGGGGAGCAGCGCCGACCTGCGCCTGCCGCCGGGCAAGTACTTCGCGTTCAGCTGGGTCTACGAGGAGGACAGCGTCACCCAGGTGATGTACCCGCTGTACACCGTCGCCGGCGACCAGTCGCTGCACATGGACGCGCGCAACGGCTCCAGCTTCGACATCACCGTGCCCGACCCGAAGGCCGACGTGCTCATGGCGTCCTTCGACGTCAACATGAACTACGGGGACGCCAGCATCGGGGTCAGCGTGATGGGCGAGAGCTACGCCGGCGTCCACGCCAAGCAGCTCGGCCCGAAGAAGGTGCCCGGTCTCAGCTCGGCGGTCACCGGCACCCTGGCCCAGCTCGACGAGGAGGGCAGCCCGGCGGCGTCGCCGTTCGTCTACAACCTCGGCTGGCACAAGGCCGACGGCATCTGGAACGGCCTGGTCAAGCACCTGAAGCCCAGTGACCTCGCCACCGTCAAGGCCGGCCACGGCCTGCTCGACAAGGACACCTACGGCGTGAAGCTCAACTTCCTCGCGCCGCCGGACGGCGGGGGCGGCTGGGCCACGGGCTGGCAGACGCCGCTGCCGTTCAACCGCACCGACTACTACGCGGGTAACGTGCCGTGGCAGGTCGAGTTCATGGTGGAGAAGGCGGCCGAGGGCGGGGAGTGGCCGGAGACCGTCTCCGACAACACCGCCAACGTGGCCTACAAGGCCGGCCGGACCTACCACGAGCAGTGGAACAAGGGTGTGTTCGGGCCGAGTGTGGCGGACTTCTGGCCGGGCATCGTGCCGGCCGAGCGCGACGGCGACGTCATGTATGTCGGTCCCGCCCTGCTCGGCGACGGTCAGGGCCGGCCCGGCTTCGGAACGATCACCGCGGGCCGGGGCGCGCTCTACCGCAACGGCGAGCTGATCGCCGAGGCGACGGACGGCCCGTACGTCTACGCCGAGGAGGTGGACGCGGCCAAGGCCTCGTTCCGCTTCGACGGCAGCCTGGAGCGTGACTCCCGGCTCACCACGAAGATGTCGGTGAGCTGGACGTTCCGCTCGGGCCACGCGGACAAGCGGGCATCGCTGCCGCTGACCGCGGTCGCCTTCGCGCCGAAGCTGGACGCGAACAACGTCGGCAAGGCCGGCGGCCTGGGTGTCTACCCGGCGACCTTCACCCAGACCGAGGGCTCCGGCCGCGTGGTCAAGCTGTCGGTGAAGGCGTCGTACGACGACGGCAAGACCTGGGTCAAGGTGCCGGTGCTGTGCCTCGGCGGCGAATGGGTGGTCATGGTGGCGCACCCGAAGGCGGGCGGCTTCGTGTCGCTGCAGGCAACGGGTGCGGACTCGAAGGGCAACACCTTCGACCAGACCGTGATCCGGGCGTACGAGATCCGCTGATCATGTGACAAAGGGGGGCCCGGCGTCGCCGGGCCCCCCTTCATGTCTGCTCAGCGCATCCGCGAGACCAGGCCGGTGTCGTAGTCGCCCGAGACGAACTCGGCGTTGTCCATCAGCTCGGCGAAGAACGGCAGGTTGTTCTTCGGGCCGATCAGCTCGAACGCGTCGACCGCCGCCTTGGCCCGCGCGATGGCCTCGGCACGGTCGGCCCCGTACACGATGACCTTGGCCATCAGCGAGTCGTAACTCGGGGTGACGACGTTGCCCTCCGCGTAGCCGGAGTCCACCCGCACGCCCTCGCCGTGCGGCTCGACCCAGGTCTTGATCGCACCGGGTCCGGGCATGAAGCGCTTCGGGTCCTCGGCGTTGATCCGCAGCTCGATGGCGTGGCCCTGGGACGCCAGCGTGGACGGCTCGAACTGCACCGGCAGGCCCGCGGCGACGCGCAGCTGCGCCTCGACCAGGTCGATGCCGAAGACCAGCTCGGTCACCGGGTGCTCGACCTGCAGCCGGGTGTTCATCTCCAGGAAGAAGAAGTCGCCGGTGCCCGGGTCGAACAGGCACTCGACGGTGCCGGCGTTGCGGTAGCCGACGGCCTCGCCCGCGCGGACCGCGGCGGCCAGCAGCTTCTCGCGCTGCGCGGGGGTGAGCGCCGGGGACGGCGACTCCTCGACCAGCTTCTGGTTGCGCCGCTGCACCGAGCACTCACGCTCGCCCAGGGCGAGCACGGTGCCGTCGGCCAGGCCGAGGATCTGCACCTCGACGTGGCGCACCCGGGGGAAGTAGCGCTCCAGCAGCACGGAGCCGTCGCCGAACATGCGCTCGGCGAAGCCGCGCACCTGTTCGTACTGCGCGGTCAGCTGGGCGGCGTCGTTCGCGACGGCCATGCCCATGCCGCCGCCGCCGGCCGCGGCCTTGACCATGACCGGGTAGCCGATCTCCTCGGCGGCGGCCAGCGCGGCCTCGACCGTCGCGGCCGGGTCGGCGGTGCCGGGAGCGACGGGCACGCCCGCGGCGGCCATCAGGTTACGAGCGTTGATCTTGTCGCCCATCGCGGTGATCGCCTCGGCGCCGGGCCCGACCCAGATCAGACCACTGGCGGCGACGGTACGGGCGAAGTCGGCGTTCTCGGAGAGGAAGCCGTAGCCGGGGTGGATCGCCTGCGCGCCGGTCTGCTTCGCGGCGGCGAGGATCGCCTCGGCGTTGCGGTACGACTCGGCCGGGTTGGCCGGTCCGACGCACACCGCCTCGGCGGCCTCGCGCACGAACGGCAGCTCGGCGTCGGCCTCGGAGTACACCGCGATGGTCCGGATCCCCAGGCCCCTGGCGGTGCGGATGATGCGCCGGGCGATCTCCCCCCGGTTCGCGACCAGCAACGACTCGATCATGCCCGCGTCCCTCCTACACTCAGCCAACCACACCCGAGCCTAAACGCACGTTAAGTTCGGCGCACCCACCGGGGCCACCGAACCGCACGGACCAGCAGTTTCGGGGAAACTGCGGCTTCCGGGCACGCCGAAGGCGCAGTTTCCCGGAAACTGCGAAACAGGACGGGGCGGGTCAGCCCAGCAGGGCGGCCAGGGCGGCGGCGCGTAGGAGGGTGGCACGGCGCTGGCGCTCGACCTCGCCGCCGAGGAACGGGGTGGAGTTCATCAGGCCGAAGGCGGCGTGGGCGAGGACGCGGGCCTCGCCGCCGGTGACGTCGCTGCGCACCGAGGTGAGCACCTGGACCCACTCCTCGACGTACTGGCGCTGCAGGCGGCGGATCTCCCGGCGGGGCTCCTCGGGCAGGCGGTCCAACTCGTGCAGGTGCAGGGCGATCACGGCGGGATTGGCCAGCGCGAACTCGACGTGGAAGTCGACCAGGGCCTCGACCGCGGCGCGCGGGTCGTCGGGGTGCGCGGAGACCTGTCCCCGGCCACCCGCCAGCAGGCCCTCGCTCACCGGCATCAGCGCGGCGACGAGCATCGCCTCCTTGCCGGCGAAGTGGTGGTAGAGGGCGGGCCCGGTGACGCCGGCCGCGGTGCCGATGTCGTCCATGGACACGCCGTGATAGCCGCGCGCGGCGAACAGGCCGACGGCGATCTCGAGGATCTCCTCACGTCGCGACCTGCGCGCCGGCTTCGCTGGGGGGGTGTCTACCTGCTGCTCCACTGCCGTCACCCGAGACATGCTACTCGCCGGTCAAGCCGCAGCTTAACGTCCGTTTAGTCCAGTTCGAACCCATATTCGCCCGCCAGTTCGCGAGCCTCCTCACCCCGGCCGCACTGCATCAGCGCGTGCGCGAGGGCGTACGCCGCCCGCGGCAGCGTCGCCGAGTCGCGAGGCAGGCCGTTGAGCACCTCCCGCAGCAGCCGCTCGGCCTCCTCCGCCCGGCCCAGCGTCAGCAGCACCTCGCCCATGGTCAGGTCGGCGAGGAACGCCTCCCCGAACGCCTCCAGCCCGCGGAACCGCTCGGCCGCGCCGCGCACCCGGGTCAGCGCCGCCTCCGGGTCACCCGCGCCGGCCACGGCCCGCGCCCCGTCCAAGGCGAGCCAGGCCAGCTCGTACTGCGCCTCCGGCTCCTTGGCCAGCCCCGGTGGCAGCTCCGCCGCCGCGGCGTCGGCCAGCTCCACCGCCTGGCGGGCCCGGTCCGAGTCGTCGGCGTACATCGCCGCCACGGCCTGCCGGCGCCGGGCGCGCATCTCGTCCAGCGGCAGCCGCGCCAACCGGTACGCGGCGGCGGCCGAACCGAGCCGGGTCGCCGCGAGCGCGTCGCGATCGAGGTCGAACAGCAGCTCACCGGCCTGTTCCAGGACCCGCGCCCGCCCCGCGGCGTTGTCGAACCCGTCCAGGTTCGCCGCGAGCTGATCGAGGTAGGACAGCGCCTGGTCGGTCTCCCCCAGCCGCTGGTGGATCGCGGCCAGCAGGTGGCGCACCTGATCGGCGAGGTTCTGGTTGCCGGCCCGGTCCGCGCCGTGCACCGCCTCCTCGGCGACCTCGGCGGCCTCCTCGACCCGGCCGGTGTTGAACAGCGCCACGGACAGGTGGAAGCGGGCGTGCTCGGCGTCGTCGCCGTGCTCCTCCTCCCGCGGCTCACCCGTGAGCCTGACCACCATGGCGGCCAGGTCGTCGACCGCCTCCCGGGCCCGCGGCGTGCCCGCCAGCAGGACGGCCCGCCGCTCGCGGACCTCGCGCTCCAGCGGCTCGGGCAGCGCCCTCGCCAGGGCCCGGTCGAAGGCCGCCGCCGCGCCCGCGTTGTCGTCGAGCATGCTCAGGCCCTGGCCGAGGAAGAACTCGCCCAGCCCGGTCATCTCGTCCTGGTCCTCGGCGACGGCCTGCACGATCAGGTGCCGGGCCGCGTCCACGGACTCCTGCACCCGGCCGTCCGCGCCCAGCGCCTGCGCCCGCAGCAGCATGACCTGCAGCCGCACCCGCGCGCCCGGGTCGGGCTCGCCGACTGCGGCGATCCGGTCCAGCTCGCGCAGCGCCTCCCCCGGCTGCTGGGCGTGCAGTAGGGCGACCGCGAGCCGGCGCAGCGCCCCAGCCTGGTCCTTCGGCCCGCCGTGCGCCAGCAGGTAGTCCGAGGAGGCCCGGACCTGTGCCAGCCCTTCCTCCGGCTGGCCGTGCCGGCTGCGGTGCAGCCCCAGCCGCCCCCGGATCCGCTGGCAGCGCACCTCGTCGCCGGCCGCGGTGTAGCGCTCCAGCGCCTCGGTCCAGGCGTGCTCGGTCTGCTCGGCCGTCTCGCCGTGCAGCCGCATGCCGCGCAGGTCGGCGAGCCGCCCCTGCTGCAGCGCGGTCAGCCCGGCCGCGCCGGTGAACGGCTCGATGCGCTGCCACAGCGCCTCGGACCGGGGCTCGTCGTCACACCGCAGCGCCTCCTCGATCAGGTCGAGCAGCAGGTCGAGGCCGGCGTCCCCGGGCACGTCCGGCAGGTCCGCCACGATCACCGGCGGGGCCGCGACCGCGGGCGTGGGCCGCGCCACCGCGCCCACCCGCGCGGTCAGGCTCAACGGCAGCCGCTCCACCAGCGGCTCGGCCGCCAGCAGCGCAGCCACCCGGGCACTCTGGGCGAGCGTGCCGTTGCGGGCGTCGAAGCGCTTCGCCAGCACGCCGGCCCGCGCCGCGAGGTGCTCGGCCAGTTCCGCGACGCTCTGCTCCGTGCCGTGCACCGGCTGCGCCCCCTGCCCGGCGGCGGCCAGCTGCCGCAGCACCAGCGCGGCCGCGGCGGCGAACTCCAGCTCCACCATCGGGGAGGGCGCCTCGGCCAGCCACGGCAGGTGCCGCTCGACCAGTTCCAGGCCGCGTACGGCGTTGCCGCTCACCGCGAGGAAGTACACGTGCTCGGCGATCGTGCCGAGCTTGCCGCGGTCCCCCCGGATCGCGCGGTATGCCTGATGGTGCGCCTTGCGCGCCTCGTCGAGCCGGCCGGTGCGCAGATAGGGCAGCAGCAGCGCGGTGAGGATCTCCTGCGGCTGCTCGGCGCAGGTCAGCCGCCCCGCCAGCACCGGCTCGGTGAGCTCGATGGCCTCCGCGTCACGGCCGCGCTCGGTCAGGTGCCGCACCTGGTCGGTCGGGTCGCACCCGACGCAGTCCGAGTTGCCGTCGCGCGGGGCCGCCAGCCACTGCTCGTAGTGCAGGTCGGCGGCGGCACGGTCACCGAGATGGAACGCCAGCAGCCAGCGGTGCTTGTGCACGGCCTGCTGGCTGTGCCCGCCCTCCTCGAAGCGGCGCCGCATGTCGTCGAGCACCGCGTGGGTCCGGGCGAGCGGCACGTCCGGGAACCGGGTAGCCGAGTTGATCGCGTACTTGTAGTGCCAGAGCAGCAGGTACTCCTGGTCCCCGTACCGCTCCGGATACGAGTCGAAGCGGGCCAGGCACCAGGAGAACGTCACGAACCCCTCGGCCGGCCGGCCGGCGCGCTGGTACGCCTCCGTGGCCGCCATCCGGGCGTGGAACCGCAACTGCTCGTCACCGAGCGCGTCCGCCTGGGCGATCGCCTCCTCGGCCAGCGCCACCTGACCCGCACCTCGGGGGGCGTCCCAGCACTGCTCGATGAGCGCGCGGATCCGGTCGGGGTTGGGGTTGGTCATGGAGCGGGGTTCTCCTCGTCGGTGCTCACACCCGGCTCCCTGGGTCCGGCTCAGGTAGAGACGCGCTGGGCGGGGACAAAGGGTGGCGGCGAACCGCGACCACTTGCGGACACGACGGCACGGCCCGCACGGCGGCAAGCCGCAGGCCCGGCAGGTCGATCGCGTCCCGTGAACCGCCCTGGAACGAGTGCTCCACGTCGGACACCGTACCCGGACGCGGCGACGCGCGCGCGACACAGCCGAACCGGGCGACTCCCCAGGGGGAGCCGCCCGCCGACCTTCAGCAGGCCCCGGTCACTCGTAGCAGTCCTGATTGCGCAGCTGCAGGCTGATCTGGATCACCGAGGTGTGGTCCATCTCGATCCGGTACCTGGCCGCGGGGTTGCCGGGCACGTCCACGTAACCACGACCGAGCGGGCGATCCGGTTCCACGACCGATTCCCAGCTCGGGTAGATCGCGATCAGCTCGTCGTAGGTCATGCCGAGGCGCAGCCCCTCCGGTGTCTCGACGCCCGGCATGGCGTAGATCGCCGCGAGGCCGAGCCGCTGGGAGAAGAACAGCATCCCGTCCACGTCGTACTCGTCCTCAGGTGCCGGGGTTCCCATGAGGACCGCACTGCTGTTGCACGTCTTGCCGTCGTCGATCTTCCCGTTCGCGTCCACCAGGCCCGTTGCGAGGGCCTCGGCCGGGTTCTGCCCGAGCCGGAGATCGCCGTAGCCCAGCGGCCCGAGCACGAGCTTCGCGGGAGTGTGCGCGGTCGACGGGGCCACTGACGGCGAAGGCGTCGCGGAGGGGGACGACGCACCGCTCGGCGACACCGCGACCTGCGTCGACGCCATGGGGTCGGGCGGGCCCTGGCTGCCCCGGTCCAGGGAGGCGTACGCCAGCGCCGGTGCGGCCAGCAGCAGCACCCCGAGCACGCTCAGCGCCGCTGTCGTACGAGCCCGGCGGCGCTTGACGGTGTGTCGTACCGCGCCCGCGCCGGTGGCGCGTACCGAGGGTGCCGCGGCGGCGGCGAAGCCCGCGAAGGCGTCCGTGATCAGGTCGTCGTCGAAGTCGGTCATCTCAGTTCTCCTTCTTGAGCTGGGCGGCCAGGGCGGCGCGGCCGCGGCTGAGCCAGGATTTGACGGTGCCCTCGGCGACACCTTCCTGCGCCGCGATCTCCGCGACCGGCAGCTGCGCCATGTAGTGCAGGACGACCGCCCGCCGTTGCTGGGCCGGGATCTTCGCGAGGGCCCGGGTGAGCGCGACCCGGTCCGGGTCGGGTCCCGCGGTGTGCTCCTCACGCTGGCGGCGCAGGAAGTTCAGCGCCGTCCGCTTGCGGCGGAAGTTGCTCGTCGCCAGATTCCAGGCGACCCGGCGCGCCCAGGCGACCGGCTCGTCGTACCTGCTGATCCGGCTCCAGCGGGCGTACGCCCGGCAGAGCGCCTCCTGTACCAGGTCCTGCGCCTCGCCGAGATCACCTAGGTAGGCGTACAGCTGCAGGCTGAGCGGCGTGAAAGTCGCGGCGTAGAACTCGTCGAAGTCGCGGGACACGGCGGATGCCGCCGAGTCCGCGACCCAGACCTCCCCGTGTTGCGTGGCCATGGCGGTCACACGGTCCTTCCTCCCCGATGTCACCGGTCGGATCCGGTGGACGGCACCAACACGCGCGATCTCCGATGCCGGTTGCACCCCGATCCGTGCCCGACATCGTGCCGTCCCGCGGAGGCTTGCATCGAGGGGGTGAACGCGGAAGGCTGCGGCCATGTCCGCACACGACCGCGCCGCCGCGGCCTGCCGCCACAGCCTGCACGCCCTGGCCAAGATCGGTGATCAGCTCACCGATGGGCAGTGGGCCGCCCCGACCGACTGTCCCGGGTGGTCCGTGGCCGACGTGTACGCCCACGTGGTGAGCCTGGAGCAGTGGATGGCCGACGGCGGTATGCCCCCGGACAGCCCGCCGCAACAGCTGATCGACGCCGGGGTCGAGCAGTGGCGCGGCGCGACCCGCGGCGAGGTGCTCGCGGCCCTGCACGAGCTGCTGCCGGTGCGCGAGCGTCAGCTCACCGACGAGCTGCGGGCGGCGGACGCGCCCGGCTGGTGGGTGTGGGCGAACACGGCCGTGCCGTTCGCGGTGCAGCTGTCGGCACGTGCGTTCGACCTGTGGGTGCACGAGCAGGACGTGCGCCGAGCCCTGCGCCGGCCCGGCAACCTCGGCTCGCCCGGCGCGCAGAACGCCCGGGACCTGGTCCTGCAGGCGCTACCGCGGATCGTGGTCAAGAAGGCCGGTGCGCCGCCCGGCGCCGCGGTACGCTTCACCACCCTGGGCGAGCTGCCGCAGGACTTCACCGTGTACGTCGACGAGCACGGTCGCGCCTCGGTGGTGCCCAGCGACAGCCATCGGTCCACCGCCCACGCCACGCTGAGCTGGGAGGCGTACACCCTGCTCGCCACGGGACGCAGCACTCGGGACCGGCAGCAGGTCTGGCTCACCGGCGATGTCGCCCTGGCCGAGAGCGTCCTCGACCACCTGAACATCGCCCCGTGACCAGGCCCTGACCCGCTGCGGGATCAGGCGGTCGGGTCGATCGGGCCGAGTTCGGGACGCTTGGCGGTGACGGTGTCGCCGGAGGAGCGGCCGGTGAGGCGGCGCTTGATCCACGGGGCGAGGTAGCGGCCGGCCCAGGCCAGGTCGTCGGCGCGGGCGGCCGGCCAGGACTTCACGGCCGGCCGGGCCGGCACGTCCCACCAGGTCGGGTCGGTCGGCACGCCGAGCGCCGCGAGCACGTGGGCGGCGGTGCGACGGTGCCCGGCCGCCGACAGGTGCAGCCGGTCGATGCTCCACAGCGCCGGGTTGGCGTACTCGTGGTCGTTCCACAGGTCGACCAGGCGCGCGCCGTTGCGGTCGGCGACCTCGCCGACGGCCTGGTTGAGGTACCGGATGCGCGGCGCGACCAGGTTGTTGCCGGGCAGCCGCGACATCACGTCGGCGAACCGGAACAGCAGCACGTCCGCGCCGGTGTCACGGAGCCGGGCGACCGTCGCGTCGAAACGCGCCATCAGGGTCGGCGGGTCGCACTTGCGGCGCAGCACGTCGTTCGCGCCGGCCGCGAAGCTGATCAGGTCGGGCTTCATCGCCAGTGCCGGTTCGAGCTGCTCGCCGACGATGCCGTCGAACAGCCGACCGCGGATGGCAAGGTTGGCATAACCGAACCCGGGGGTCACCTGGCCGAGCCGCCCGGCGACCAGATCGGCCCAGCCCCGGAACACCCCGTCGGCGTACGGGTCGTCCATGCCCTCGGTGAAGCTGTCCCCCAGCGCCACATACCTGCTCCAACTCACCGCGACATCTTGCCACCGCCGGGCCTACCGACGGGTAGTGCCCTTGCGCACACCCACGTGCGGCGTGGGGAACAGAACCCCTCGCCACCGTGTTTCATGGGGACGTGCAGATCGAGATCTACTCCGACGTCGTATGCCCCTGGTGCTGGATCGGCGAGCAGCGCCTGCTGAAGGCGCTCGACGGCTTCGCCGAGCCGGTGACTCTGACCTGGCGTGCCTTCCAGCTCGACCCGTCGGCCGAGTCCGGGCCGCTGGTGGAGTGGCTGGGCCGGCGCTACGGCGGCGAGTCGAGCGTCCGGCGGATGTTCACCCAGGTCACCGAGGTTGGCAAGGGCGAAGGTCTGACCATGAACTTCGACCGCGCGATCAACGCGAACACCTTCGACGCCCACCGGCTGATCTGGTGGGCCGGGCAGCACGGCGAGCAGCGGCCGATGGTCGAGGCACTGCACCGGGCCCACTTCACCGACGGCCTCGACATCGGCGACCGCGCCGTGCTGGCGGCGGTCGCGGCCGGACTCGGCCACGACGAGCAGGAGATGCGCACCCTGCTCGACTCGACCGATGGCGTCGCCGAGGTGCAGGGTGAGCTGGCCATGGCCCGCGAACTCGACATCACCGGCGTGCCGATGTTCGTCTTCGCGGGCAAGTACGGCATCAGCGGCGCACAGGACCCGTCCACGCTGCGCGAGGTGCTGGACGAGGTGCACCGCCGCGAGAGCAAGGCACCGCTCACGGTCCTGCCGACGCCGCGCGGCGCGGTGTGCGACGACGACTCCTGCACGATCTGACCTGCGGCACGACACGAAAGGGCCCCCGATCCTGGGGGCCCTTTCGTGTCGTTTTGTCGATGTTTCACGTGAAACAAGATCGTCAATTGCCGATGCGGAAGAGCGCCTTGTCGTCCTCTTTCGCCCGCGCCTTCGCCTGCCGCCGGCGCAGGGCACGGACCACCACGAAGACCCAGCCGATCGCCGCCGCGATCCCCGCGAGCGTGAAACCCGTGATCAGCAGATACGTGGAGCCGCCCGCGGTGGCGAAGACGCCCTTGCGGGCGCCGGTGTCGAGCGCGTCGACGGTCTTGCCGACCCGCATCGAGTCCGGCTCGTCGTACAGGATGACGTCCTCGCGGGTGCTGCCGTCAGCGGTCTCCCACTCGCCGTAGAAGGAGCAACTGTACTTGCCGCAGTCCTCGCGCATCGCGGTGAACAGGCCGGGAGTGCCGCTGCCGGAGTGCGCCTGCCAGGCCGGCACCAGATCTTGGGTGCCGTACAGCAGGCCGATCGCCGCGATGACCGGCAGGCCGATCCACACGAAGAACTTCGCCCGCCAGTTCTCGATCCGTCCCAGGATGCCCATGGCCGCGGAGCCTACGGTGGCCGAACCCGCCCGAGACACCGGCCGAACATGCAGAAAGGCGGTGCCGGACCGCAGTCCCGCACCGCCCTGCCGGCTCTGCCGCCTCAGCCGATGACCCCTTGGAACAGCGTCCGGTTCCGGAACTGGGCCTTGTCGACCGTGAACTCGGCGACGACCCGAAGGTCGGCGTCCAGGCGGTACACCTTGTCGGGGTCGCCGTTCACCTGCACGACCAGCGAACCGTCCGGCTGGAACCACACCGCCGAGACCTTGCCGACTCCGAACGCGACCGGCTGACCGCTGGTCAGGTCGATGACATCGGCGACGTACAGCCGCCGGCTCGGGTCACCGGCCTCCGTGCTCACCGCCGCATACCGGCCGTCGTGGGAGACCCCGAGCACCACCGCGCTGAGGCCGTGCTCGGTCTCGTACGGCACGGACCGCGGCGCGGTGCCGTCCGCCTTGGTGACGGTCAGCCGGCCGTCACCGAGCACACCCCGGAACGGCCCGGTTGCCAGGGACTGCGCTTCCTTCCACGCCTCGCGTTCCATCGGGCTGAACTTCCCGCTGCCCGCGTCGACCACACCCACCGTGCCCGCGTTGTCGAGCTTGCCGACGTACAGCCGGGTGGAGTCGGGCGACCACACCACGTTCCCGGTGCCGAGGCACAGCACTCCGCTCCCCCGCTTCTGCGGCGTGCCTCCCCGGGTGTCGGCGATCATCAGGTCACCGCCGCTGCTCACGCCATCGGCACCGACCACCCAGGCGACCCGGCGGCCGTCGGGCGACACGGTGACCGACTGCCACGGGCAGGCGTCGTCGGTCGGGTGGGTGATCGTCCGCAGCTGCTCGGTCCGGGTGACCGGCTTGCAGGCCCCCGGTTCCGGGGTGCCGCAGGGGTAGCTCTCCCGCAGCACGCTCAGCTGCAGTTTCGTGTTGGAGGTCTGGCCCATGAAGTAGTAGTCGCCGGTCACCGTCGCGCGCACCGGCGAGGGCGAGACCGGAGCCACGGTCGCCGTGGTCGACGCGCCGGGTTCGACGACTCCCCCGCCGCCACCGGTCATCGCCACCGCCGTGACACCGGCGCCGGCGAGCAGGACCAGCGACAGCGCCGAGGTCAGCGCCGTGCGCCGCACGCCGATCCGGCGCGAGGTCCGCAGCGCGCGGTCGCGCAGGTCCACCGGGTTCACGTCGTCGGCGAGGTCCGCCAGGCCGGACCGCAGGTTGTCCATCGGGGCGTTCATCGGGCAGCTCCGTTCGCGACGTGCAGGTCGGACAGTTCGGGGGCGATCACACGCAGCCGCGCGAGCGCCTTGGCGGTCTGGGACTTCACGGTGCCGACGGACACGCCGAGCACCTCGGCGGCCTCGGCCTCCGTCCGGTCCTCGAAGAAGCGGAGCACCAGTACCGCCCGCTGCTTGTCGGACAGCTTCAGCAGTGCGGCACGCAGGCTGAGCTTGAGCGCCGACGCACCGGAGTGATCCCCGCCGCGACCGCGTTCGGGCAGCTCCCCGGGCAGCACCTCGGCGACCTTGCCGCGGCGCCACCAGGCGACCTGCAGGTGATACATGACCTTGCGGGTGTACGCCTCGGCGTTGCCGCTGCCGTGCAGCCGCCGCCAGGACCGGTGGGTGCGGGCGAGCGCGGACTGCACCAGGTCTTCGGCCAGATGCTGGTCCCCGGTGAGCAGGTAGGCGGCGCGCAGCAGCGCCGGCGAGCGGTGTCGGACGAAGCTGTCGAACTCCGCTGATGGCGAGTCGACCACGTTTGCCCCCGTTGACTGAGGAGTGGCGGCAGGCGAGGTGTTCCTGCCGTAGTGACGACCTGCAAGATGCGTGCTCCGCGCGGAAGGTTGCCGCCGCCGCCTGAATATTCTTCGCCGGCCCGTTGCCTCGGTCACCAGCCCTGGCCCGCAGATCGTTTGCTCGGCTAAGGTTCTGCGCGTGAGCGAGGTAGCCGAGAAGCAGGCCGAACCAGGCACGGCCGTTCCCGCGCAGCGTCGCCGGTTCTTCATGGACACCCGGCCGCTGCGGCACCGGCCGTACCGCCGGCTCTGGACCTCGACCATCGTCACCGCCCTCGGCAGCCAGCTGACCGCGGTCGCGGTGCCCAAGCAGATCTACGACATGACCGGCTCCTCGGTCTGGGTCGGCATCGCCAGCATCTCGGGGCTCGCCCCGCTGATCGTCTTCGCGCTGTGGGGCGGCGCGATCGCGGACACCGTCGACCGCCGCCGGATGCTGCTGTTCACCAACTCGGGCATCGCCCTGCTGTGCGTGGTCTTCTGGCTGCAGGCGGCGCTGGACGTACGGTCCATCCCGCTGCTGCTGGTGCTGGTCGCGGTGCAACAGGCGCTGTTCGGCATGAACATGCCGGCCCGCACCGCCTCGGTCGCCCGGCTGGTGCCCGCCGCGGAACTGCCCGCGGCCGGGGCGCTGAACTCGACCGTGATGCAGGGCGGCCAGATCGTCGGCCCGATGCTGGCCGGCGCGCTGATCCCGCTGCTCGGCCTGCCCCTGCTGTACCTGTTCGACGCCATCGCGCTGTGCGCCGCGCTGTACGCCGTCTGGCGGCTGCCGTCGCTGCCCCCGCTGTCGGGTGTCGCCCGCCGGGCCGGGCTGACCGACATCCTGGACGGCTTCCGCTACCTGGCGACCCACCGGCTGCTCATGGTCTCCATGGCCGCGGACGTCATCGCCATGGTCTTCGGCATGCCCCGCGCGCTGTTCCCGCAGCTGGCCGACACCGCGTTCCCCGGCGTGGACGAGAACTTCGCGCTGGGTCTGCTCTACGCCGCGATCCCGATCGGCGCCCTGCTCGGCGGCCTGCTCTCCGGCACGTTCTCGCACGTACGCCGGCACGGGCTGATGCTGGTCATCGCGGTCTGCGCCTGGGGCGCGGCGATCGCGGGCTTCGGGATGAGCAGCTCACTGTGGCTGGCCGTGGTGTTCCTGGGCATCGCCGGCGTCGCCGACATGGTCTCCATGGTGTTCCGCGGGGCGATCCTGCAGGCCGCGGCGACCGACGAGATGCGCGGCCGGATGCAGGGCGTGCACACCGTCGTGGTGGCGGGCGGGCCGCGCCTGGCCGACCTGCTGCACGGCGTCGCGGTGCCGGTGGCCGGGGCGAGTGCGGCGGTGGCCGGCGGCGGCGTGCTCGTGATCGTCGCGATGACGGCGCTCGCCCTGGCTGTGCCCGCGTTCCTGCGTTATCGCGGTCCGGCCCGCTGACGAGGAAGTCTGAACACCCATTAAGGTGGTCCGACCGGAGCAGGCCTGGTCCGGGCGTGGCGGCTCGCCGCGCCGGGAGCGGCGGGTTCCGCCCACCCCCTCGGAACGGAACAGCACATGCGTTTGACCCGGCGCAACAAGATCCTCCTGTCGGTGCTGGCATGCCTGCTGGTCCTGCCGGTGGTCACCGTCTTCGGCCTCAACCGGTACGTCAACGACACCTCGGTGCCGCTGACCGACAGCCTTTTCCCGGAAAGCGCCCCCAAGCGGCTGCTGGCGATCTTCGCGCACCCCGACGACGAGATCACCGTGGCGGGCTCGCTGCGCCGGATGAGCGAGGAGGCCGACGCCGAGATCACCATCGCGTACCTCACCCGCGGCGAGGCCGCGAACGTGCCCAAGACGTCCCTGTCCGACCTCGCGCAGCGGCGTACGGTCGAGGCGGACAACGCCGGCAAGGTGCTCGGGGCCGACAACGTCGAGCTTTTCGACTTCCGCGACAGCGGCCTGCCCGCGGCGGACGCCGCCGAGGCGCAGAAGACCATCTCGAACCTGATCGACGAGTACCGGCCCAGCGTCGTCATCAGCTTCGACGACCGGGTCGGCTTCTACGGCCACCCGGATCACGCCCAGGTCGGGGTGTGGGTCAAGACGGTGCTGAACACCCGGCGGCATGCCCCCGACTTCCCGGTCAAGCACTTCTACCAGGCCACCCTGCCCGAGTCGATGATCTCGGTGGCCAAGGACCTGTCCCCCACCTTCCGCGACATGTACCCGACCGACCCCGCGCAGGGCCTGCCCGCGCCGACGGTCGCGATGACCATCGACAGCGTGGCGAGCGAGAAGCGCGCCGCCCTCGACGCCCACGTCAGCCAGGTCACCGTCCTGCAGGCCGTCCAGCCCGGCTACGACAAGCTCCCGTCCTGGATCTACTTCCGCATCCTCAGCCGCGAATACTTCACCCAGGTCTTCTGACCCCTTCCCCACCCCGACGCCCGGCTCGGCCCGGCCCTCCTGCCGCGACTCTTGAGAAGTCGCGGCCTCATGGAGGTCTTGAGGCCGCGACTTTCTGAGAGTTGCGCGAGGTGGGCGGGGTCAGAGGTCGGTGGGGTCGGTGTTGGCGCCACAGGCTATGACGACGACGCGTTCGTCGGGGGCGGGGCGGTAGGCGCCGCCGCTCAGGGCGGCGAGCGCGGCGGCGGCCCCGTGTTCGAGCACGATGCGCCGGTCGGCCCACAGCGCCCGGCGGGCGGCCACGATGTCGTCGTCACCGACCAGCACGCTGTGCACACCCTCGCGGACCGCGACCGCGTACGCGATGTCGCCGACCCGGCGGGCGCCCAGCGAGTCGGCCGCGACCCCGGACACCGCCACGTCCACCGGTTGCCCCGCCGCGAGCGCGGCGTGCAGGCTCGGCGCGCGTTCGGGTTCGACGGCGACCACCCTGGCCCGGCCCGCCACAGCGGTGGCGATCCCCGCCATCAGGCCGCCGCCGCCCACCGCGACGAGCACGGTGTCGAACCCGCCCGGGATGTCGGCCAGCAGCTCCAGCCCGATCGTCCCGGCCCCGGCGGCCATCTCCACCTGGTCGTACGCGTGGCAGTACACCGCGCCCGCGTCCGCGGCATGCTTCACGGCCGCCTCGTACGCCATCGCGTACTCAGTGCCGTGCTGCTCCACCCGTGCACCGAGGCCGCGCAGCTTGTCGACTTTGAACGCGGGAGCGGTCGCCGGCACGAAGACCGTCGCGGGCACCCCGCACGCACGGGCCGCGTACGCCATCGCCAGCCCCGCGTTGCCGCCCGACGCGGCGACGACGCCCGCCACCGGGTCGAGCTCGCCGGCCTGCTGTGCCGCGAGCACCCGGTTGAGCGCACCACGCGCCTTGAAACTGCCGGTGTGCTGCATGTACTCGCACTTGAGCCAGGTCGTGCCGAACAGCCCGCCCGGCTCGATCGAGGCCAGCGGCGTACGCCGGAAGCGCCCGGCGATGCGGGCGGCCGCGTCGGCCACGTCGACTTTCGTGATCATTCGGGCACCATAACCGAGCGGAAGGAACCCACAGCGGATGGCGTCGCGAGAGGCCTCGCCGGGAGTCGAACCCGAGATCATCCGTTTTGCAGACGGAGCGCCCCACCCGGGACGTCACGAAGCCGAGAAACGTGCGGATGGGGAGATTCGAACTCCCTGAGCACAAGGCACCCGGGTTACAGCCGGGCCCGACTCTCCATCGTCGGCGCATCCGCGTGGTGTTGCCTTCGAGCAGCGCGGACGGGATTCGAACCCGCAACACTCCCGCTTGAAAGGCGGGTGACTCTTCCGTTCGTCCACCGCGCCGTGGACTTGCTGGTCGGGATGGCCGGACTCGAACCGACGACCTCTGCACCCCCAGTGCAGCGCGCTACCGAGCTGCGCCACATCCCGTTCGTCACTGCGTGCCCTGAGCAGGATTCGAACCTGCAACCCCCGGCTTCGTAGACCGGTGCGCTGTCCAGTTGCGCCATCAGGGCGGGTGGAACCGTGGACCCAGCCGGAGTCGAACCGGCCGCCTCCGCTTTGCAAGAGCGGCGCTCTACCAGATGAGCTATAGGCCCGTGTGCAACGCTCGCGAGCAAGGATTCGAACCTCGATTCCCTGATCCAGAATCAGGTGTCCTGCCGTTGGACGACTCGCGAAGGAGGCTGCGGGACCCCCATCCCGCAGCCGGGAGCCGCGGGACCCCGTGGTCCCCGCGGCTCGGGTCAGCGCCTGGCCAGCACCGTCCACGAGGGTGCCGACGGGTTGAACCGCAGCGGCATCCGCGCCTCGGCGGGCGTGCGGTCACCCTTGCGCTGATTGCAGCCACCACAGGCGGCCACCGTGTTGAGCCAGGTGTTGCGTCCGCCCCGGGAGCTGGGCATGACATGGTCGATGGTGTACGCCGGACCACCGCAGTAGGCGCACCGGTGCTGGTCACGGGCGAGCACGCCGCGCCGCGACCAGGTCGGCCCACCGTGGTAACGCCACCGGGTCACCACGTAGCTGACCAGGCGCACCACCTTGGGAATCGGCCACACGCCGATGGCTTGGTCGGGCTCAGCCTCGTGCACCACCGCGACCTGCCGCCACAGCATGCGCAGGGCGTGACGCAGGCTGACCCGGTGGAGCGGGCCGAGATCGGCGTTGAGGACGAGTACTGCGTTCATCGGGTCACCTCCTGGAATGCTGTGATGGATACGGAGCGGTAGCCGGGAGTCGAACCCGGATCTCTGCCATGGCGAGGCAGCGCACTGCCGTTGTGCGACAACCGCGAGCTTCTTTCATTGCGTAGTCGATGCGGGACTCGAACCCGCTTTCCCACGTCGAGAGCGCGGAGGCCTACCCATAGCCGAATCGACCGCTGCGCCGCGAAATGCGACGCGCTTTCTCTTACGCCATCCACTGTGGAGTTCTCAAGGTGCGACACCACCGGCCGGGGCCGGGGCTTCATGCGGTCTTAGCTGCTCACAGGTGTCGGACAACGAAAACGCCGCCCGCTTCCGAATCCGGAGGCGGGCGGCGTCAGCCGCTTGTCATGGCGCGTCAGCAGCGCCATCCGCCTCGTCCGGGAACGAGTTCCCAGCCATAACCCTCACCGCGTCGGGCGGCGGCGGGCATGGCGCACTGAACGCACGGCGTCAGCCGCTGCACTGCGTTCGAGAAGCTGCTCATGTCTGTCTCCGGTCCGTTTTCTCGCGGTGTCGTTCTTGGTGTGGGCATACCGTATTGGCCGCCGCGTCGGCGAGGCAACCTCATTTTCCGCGTTTTATGTGTGCGCAGTTCACGGCCTATTCCGGCGCATGGCGACACAGGTTCCTGGCCGTTCGCCCGCCTGTGCGCGACGGATTCCGGCGGTAGAAAGAGTCCGGTCCCCCATACCCGGAGGTGGCGCATGGC
Organism: Catellatospora aurea; assembly: GCF_042663325.1. Taxonomy (NCBI): domain Bacteria; kingdom Bacillati; phylum Actinomycetota; class Actinomycetes; order Micromonosporales; family Micromonosporaceae; genus Catellatospora; species Catellatospora aurea. The sequence goes on along the minus strand of NZ_JBHTAC010000055.1, from coordinate 5,935 downwards.
ACGGTGGCGTCCGACGCGGCGGCAGGTGCTCACCCACGGTGCCACCGCGGCCGGGGCACTGGCCCTGGGCAGCGCCGCCACCCTCGCCGTGAGCGACTGGGCCGCGCAGGGCGTGATCCCGCCGGGGCCGCTGCCGGGCGCCCTGCTCGACGACGCCAGCCGGATCAACCCGACCGCAGTGCGCGGCGTCCTGTTCGCGGCTCCGGCCCCGGACGAAACGGCACGGGTGGTCGGCCCGCTGCTGCGCCGCATCGCCGCAGGGGACGATCCGGCCCTGGCCGTCGCGGGGGTACGCCACTCGATGGGCGGGCAGAGCATGCTGGCCGGCGGCTGGGTGCTCGACACCCGGCCGATGAACCGGATCTCCCTGGACAGCGCGGCCCGGGTCGTCCGGGTCGGCGCGGGCACCACCTGGCGCGACCTGATCCCGGTGCTCAACGCCGCCGGGTTCTCGCCCAAGGTCATGCAGTCGAACCACGACTTCTCCGTCGGCGGCTCGCTCAGTGTCAACTGCCACGGCTGGCACACCGGGCACCCGCCCATCGCGAGCACGGTACGCGGGCTGCGCCTGCTCACCGCCTCCGGTGAGGTCGTCAACTGCGGGCCGGGCGAGAACGCCGAACTGTTCGGGCTGGTGCTGGGCGGCTACGGGATGTTCGGGGTGATCCTCGAAGCCGACCTGGAGGTGTGGCCCAACGCGCGTTACGTCCCGCACTTCGACAGCATGCCCGCGCTGGACTACGTCGAGGAGTTCAGCCGGCTCGTGCTCGCCCCGGACTCGACCGCCGAGATGGCGTACGGGCGGCTGTCCGTCGATCCGCGCAATTTCCTGGAAGAGGCGCTCATCGTCCGGTTCACGCCCGAGCCGGACACCGTCGGCACCGTGCTGCCGCTGGCCGAACCGGATGCCGCATCGCTGCAGCGGGCCGTGTTCCGCAACTCCGCCGGCAGCAACCTGGGCAAGATGCTGCGCTGGACCCTGGAACGCGAGGCCGCGCCGTGGCTGGCCGGGCCGCTCAGCCGCAACAGCATCCAGAACCAGCCCGCGGCCGTGTTCGCCGACCACTCCGAGCAGACGTCCGACATCCTCCACGAGTACTTCGTGCCGCATACGACGCTGGCCAAGTTCATCACCGCCGCCAGGGAGATCATCCAGCGCTCGGGACAGGAACTGCTGAACGTGACCGTCCGCGACGTGCGGCGGGACACCCGCAGCGTGCTCGCGTACGCCCGCGAGGACGTGTTCGGGCTGGTCATGAACTTCCGGCAGGAACGCACCGCGGAGGCCGACAACCGGATGCGGGCGCTGACCCGGGAGCTGGTCGACGCGGCGCTGGAGGTGAACGGGACCTTCTACCTGCCGTACCGGCTGCACGCCACGCGTGAGCAAGTGCGCCGCGCCTACCCGGGCTGGGATGCCGCGATGGCCGCCAAATCCCGGATCGATCCCCTTCCCGTCTTCCGCAACGCCCTCTTCGACACGTACGCCTGACCCAAACAACGGGCCCGGCTCCGACTCGCCGTGAGGTGCGGTACCGGGAAATGGCTGCTGCCGCCGCCTCGCACGGTGGCCGCGTCACGCGGCGTCGAACCACTCCTTGCCGGCGGCCCAGTGCTTGACCCAACCGGCGAATCCGGGCTCACCCGTGGTGAAACCGAACTCCGCACCGAAAGGCATCGCACCCTCGCCGCTGATGGACCAGATGTGCCCTCGATGCGGCCCGCTGACGACCAGGTGCCAGTACTCGCCGCAGCCTTCCGTGCCGAGTACGACCGAACCGTGGTTGAACACCGGCTCCAGCAGCGGGCCGAGTTCCTCGTCGGGCCGCTCGTCGTCCTCCCACAGCCACGCCGACGTGAGCGGGAAGGGGCGGCTCAGGTCCCGCGCCGGCCGGTCGTCGCCCCAGTCGGAGGGCAGTTCAGCCAGGCCGACCAGCCCGAAGTCGGGAGGTCCCGCGTAGGAGCCGTCGGAGATCTCGGCGACGAACGTCCGGTACGGCTCCGGCAGCAGCACGCCATGCTCCTGTTCGAAGGCTTGGACGGCCGCCCAGCCGAGCGCGGACTCCCGCCGTCGTCGACGTCGAGGGCGGCACGAATGGCCGCGAGGTCGTCAGGGTGCGCGTGCTCGGTGTTCATGGGCCATTTCATACCAGCCGCCGACGACAGCGAATGTCTGCGGCACACGGTGCTGCCGCCGGTATGGCAGCATCGCGGCCATGCCGATGCCCAGCCTGATTCCGATCGGTTACCAGGGCGGCGAACACTTGAGCGCCGTCGGTCACCACGCAGGTGGTCTGTTCCTCGCGTTTGTCGCGCGCGCCCATCAAGATGATCAAGATCCGAGGGACCCGACGAACCCCGGCTACTGGCTGGCCATCCTGCATACCTTCGACGCTGCTGGTGTCCACCTGGCCACCAGCGTGCGCCCCGTGCCACGGGGCCGACTCGGCGCCGACGCAGCAGCAGCCTATGAAGCCGCCGATGCCGAACTGGCTGCGCTGATCGACACGCTCCCCGACCGCCGGAAGGACGTCATCTCCGTCCAGCCCTTCTCCACAACCGTCGCCGGGTTCACGGTGGGACTCGTCGCCGATCGCGAAGCTCGCTACGCGGAACTCGTACCTGCCGGTATCCGCTTCGGCGAGCCGTGGGACGGCGACTACTCCACCTGATCGAGCAAGCCGAGCGTGCTCGCGCCACCGCCGTCAGCGGCAGATCCAGTGACTGTCCACGCCTTCGATGACTCTGACCTCGCCGTTCTGGCTTCGGATGAACAGGCTCGACCAGACGATCCAATAGGTCTCGCCTGACCTGATCGCAACGGCATGCGGGAGTACGACACGCCAGTCCCCGGCCTCGACGGTGTCGACGAGCAGCAGCCTCTCAGCGACCTGCGGCTGCGAGAAGATCTGGCCGTGCTCGTCGCGGCCGTCGCCGAAGTCCGTCACAGGGCCCCTCCGTCGGTCAGCGGCGTTCCGAACCCCGATTGCAGCACATCCGCGATCACTTGCACATGGCCCAGCGCGGCGATCCGGTCCTCATCCTCGAACCAGCTCGACTTCCACCAGCCTCCGGGTGCCGTGACGATCCGAAGGGCCCGCGCCGCCGAGAAGATCAGTTCGGGAGAAGGCTCTGGCAGCATCGCCGGTCTCCAGTCGTCTTCGGCGTCGTCTTCGGTGAGGTACTCCTCCACGGCGGTGCCGCCCGGCAGCGCCAGCGCGATCAGCGTGGCACCCACCATCGCGTCCACCGGCCAGGACGCCATGTCCGCCGGATTGTCGATCACATCCTCGAAGATCTTTTGGAGGCGTCCGGCCTTCTCGCCGTCGCTCAGCTCGGCAAGCTCGGCGAAAAGATCCCAAGCGTGATCGTTCTCGAACGGATGAGGTCCCCAGGTTCCCATCAGCGGTCACGCATGACGGGTCGCCCGGAGCCGCCCCTGGTCGCGGGTTCGACACGCGGCAGTACAGACCCGATCACGAGAACAACGCCCATGCCCGGCAGACCGGAAAGGTGAATCGGAAACTCGCGCACAGTCGGCACGGTACGGGCCGTCCGTTCCGGCCGCTGCCCTTCCTGCGCCTGGCACCCGAGTGGATCGCCGAGCCGAGCGGCAGTCGAGCATCGCACTCATATGCGGTGTCCAGGGCCGACGCTTAACCTGGGCATGTGACGAGGATCAGTACCGAGCGGCTGCCTGGCGCGACGCGGACCTGGCTCCCTGGGCGGCCATCAATGCCGACGAGCAGGTCCGGGAGCATCTCGGTCCGGTCTGGGACGAGGCCGAGTCCGCCGCGTCCATCGCGCGCTACCAGGACGGGCTGCGCCGTAACGGGTTCGGATACTGGGCCCTCGAACTGACCGCCACGCGGGAGCTGATCGGCCTGGTCGGCATCGACCCGGTGGCGCCGAGCATGCCTTTCCCCGGCGTCGAGATCGGCTGGCGGCTGGCCCGCTCCGCATGGGGCCACGGGTACGCCTCCGAGGCCGCGAGGGCGGTGCTCGACCATGCCTTCACCGACCTCGGGCTGCCGGAAGTCCTTGCGATCACGGTGGCGCCGAATCTCCGGTCTCAGGCGGTGATGCGGCGCATCGGCATGAGCCACGCCGCTGAACTCGACTTCGACCACCAGCCGGACCCAGAGGGCCCGGTCTTCAACCACGTCGTGTACCGCATCGCCCACCCCTGATCCGAACTCGAACCAGTGCCGTCGAAGCTGCGACCGCACCGCCGGCTTTACCACAGCTTCCGTACAGCCTGGTTTTCGCTGGTGGCACCTAGGAGAATCGCGTCCCGGGCGGCCCGCACCCGGCTCATGCGCCAGATCAACATGTCCGCCTGAGCCGGCCCGAGCCGTTGCGACTCACGGTCGGCGTCGCGGCTCGTGACGCATTACCCTGTGGCTCACGTCGATCAATGCGGTGCCGCCCGCACAGGATCAGGAGTCCGCCGTGTCGCTGACCTTTCGCAACTCCGCCCGCGCGATCATCCTCGACGAAGATGATCGCGTCCTGCTATGCCGATTTGTTTCCCCCCACCCAGCGGTCCCGAACGGAGCGCAGGCGGTCTGGGCTGCTCCAGGCGGCGGCATAGAACCGGACGAGGACGGCCTGTCCGCGCTGCGCCGCGAGCTGCGAGAGGAGACCGGCCTGGTCGCCACCGTCGATCCGCCGCACGTCTGGCATCAGGTAATCGTTGCCACAGATTATGTGCCCGGCTTCGACGGCATGGTCAACGACTACTTCCTCGTCCGCACCGCCCATTTTGAGCCACACGGCGAGTTCACCGACGACGAACTTGCCGCTGATGAGCTCCTCGCGGGCTTTCGATGGTGGCGACTCTCCGAGATCACCAATTACGCCGGACCTGACTTGTTCTCGCCCCGTGACCTCGCCACACCGCTGACCGACCTGCTCACGTCCGGCGTACCCTCCTCCCCGGTCGCACTGGGCTTGTGACCCCGCATCGCCTCCACCAGCGCCATGCGTACGGGTTCGTGGATGAGCGGAGGCAACTCCTCCGGCCGGAACCAACGGATCTCGTCATGCTCATCGGGAGCGGCGTTTGTCGGAGTCCCCTCCCACTCGTCGACAATCCAGGCACTGAAGCGCACGGATCCCTCTCCGCGGCCTATCTCCAGCCGACACAGGTGGACCGCCGAGCCTGTTGTTATCTGCACGCCAAGTTCCTCGTGCATCTCCCTGGCGAGCGCGGCCGTCTCTGTCTCACCTGCGTCGATGTGTCCGCCGGGCAGATCCCACACGTCCGGGTAGACAGGGCGGTTCGGGCTTCGGCGGACGAGCAGGACTTGGCCTTCGCGAACCAATGCAGCGATGACGATCTGATGCATGGGCGGGAGTGTGGCATCACCAACCGACAGAGAACGTCCGCGTATGCTCCGGACCCACAAAACAAAACTGGCCACTCGCCGATGGACGGCGGTGACCAGCTTGGGCAGTGAGTGGAGCCTAGGAGAATCGAACTCCTAACCCCCGCCTTGCAAAGGCGGTGCTCTGCCAATTGAGCTAAGGCCCCGAGGGACGGGCTCGGCCCGTCTGACTCAGCGGAGGTCGGGTGCGGTGGTGGCCTCGTGCCACAGTTCCCGCTCGTCGCTGGCCGCCTTGAGCTTCTTGGCGACCAGTGCGACCGCCACGCCGACTCCGGCGACGATCAGCAACTTCTTCCACATGATGAGCACCTTAACGCTCGGGAGTGGGGCTAGCTGGAATCGAACCAGCGACCTCAGAGTTATCAGCTCTGCGCTCTAACCGACTGAGCTATAGCCCCGTGCGACAACGAACCTTACCGCACCTGTCTCGGCTCTTCCAAACCGGTATCCCCTCCCCGCGTGGCGTGTCCCGTGCGGGCTCCGGCCGAGCCAGAAGATCGCTGTCTGCGGTCAGAACCTTGCGTGAGACCGCAGGTTCTGACCGC
>NZ_JBHTAC010000054.1:0-59270 GCF_042663325.1 Catellatospora aurea | reverse complement strand
TCCACGACCTCGGCGGCCAGGTCGAGGTCGGCGTCGGACCGCAGTTCGTCGGCCTCCTAAGCCGTGGCGAACTGCGCCTTCGCCTCGGTGACCGCTTGCTTGAGGAAATACGCGAACATCGGCGGCTGCGACGTCGTCGGACTGGGCCGCGGTCAGTAGCCCGCGCTACACGGCGGCGAGGTCGGTACCTAACACCGTCTGCGCGGCAGTCGTCTGCTCCAGCAGGTCGGCCAGCACGTCGCCGCCTGTGAACTGTTAGAAGCGAGACAGACGCGGTAACCGATCATCGGAGCATGTAAAAGTTGACAGGCAACAGCACACGGGAAGGACTGCTGACGTTGGAGCTACCCCTGGGAGAAATGGTCCAGAGCCTCTTGTCATTATCTGGACACGTCTTGGATCTCTATAAGTACAAGAAGGATGGAACCTTCGCTGAGCAACAACAACTAGTGGCCGCGCTACAACAACAGGATAGAGAACAAATCGCGGCGCATGCCGCTGAAGTTGAGTCAATGCAGAGCGATACCCGAATTCGTGAAGGTGGATTATTCCGACAGCTTGATTTGCAGGTGGAAGTTGGCCGCACAAACATCGACCTACATAGGCAACTAGTAGCCCGCCGCCTACAACGGGAGGACGAGCGGGCGTTGTTCCGAAACAATGACCCGGAAACAGTCAGGCAATCGGTCGTCGAGATAACTATGGGTGGTTCACGACCGGCATTACTAATAGCACCATTTCATCGCGATGATCTAACAACCGAGCAGAACCAGACCGCGATACCAAGTTTCAGAATGAACATTCGTCGGCAATGGATAACTAAACCTTGGAGCGAGGACCTTGGCTGTCTAGACGGCGCACTGGCCCGCCCTCTAAGCGATACGGATGCAGACGTTCTCGCTATTCGACGGGTTCTCGCAGATCTACCGGTCGTGCTAATATATGGCGATATTCAGTCACAGCAGCGCGTGTGGGCGAGCATCGTGGCTTGGAATATCGCGGAAATCGAGGACGGTCCGTCAATCAACCTAAACCTCGGACCCATTCGAATGCCTCAGGGCCAAGATCCGACACTGCGAATTGAATTCGAAGATACACTAGGCGACATGATGTCAATGGCTGCCGCCATTTTCGCCGAATGGTTCCACGTGCTACGACAGGGACGGGTCCCGCGGTTTCACGAACATTTTCGCAACGGCTACCTCAATTTGGCACGTGCAGGTGCAGTTTACGCGGTCGCCTATGATGTTGCAATAAGACGCGGCCAGTTATCAGAAGTTGTTGGCCGCATCCACCAGGCCGATATGTTTGCGGCCGCCGAGTTGCCCGACAAGGCGGTAGAAGCCGCACGGCGCGCGGTCGAGCTCGCCGAATCTTGTCTAGACATCGTACCAGTCAGAGAGATGCGCAGGCTTTGCGCTTTGCTGGTCGAGGCTGGTGATGGGCACAAGGCGAAGGAAGCAGGTCTGCTGCTAAAAAGAAAGACGGCAGCAGTAATAAACGATTTTCGCTAACGGAGGTCCAGTGGGCAAGGTCCGGGTAGTCGCAGCGATCGACTTTGGCACACACGGCACGGGATTTGCGTGGGCAGTTATTAATGAGCGAAACCGAGATGTTAAGGCTCGCAAGGTTGCAGTGAACGTGACTTGGCCCGGACAGCCGATCGCTTACCCTAAGAATCTTACTGCGTTACTACTGTCACCAACTGGCGAGGTTGTGGCGTGGGGTTACGACGCGCGCAAAAAGAGGTCGAGGCCTGAATATTTCGACCACATTTATGAAGCGCGATTTAAGATGCGCTTGGCGCCGCAAACGCAGCAATTGGACATAGCCGAGAGATCCTCGACAAGCCATGCCTATTCAACGGAGTACCTCATTGAAGTTTATCTGAAGAAGATGTATGAGCGCGCGCTAGAGACAATCACGGCAGGCGATGGATACCGCCCGGATGACATTCGCTGGTGCCTCACAGTGCCCGCCATCTGGGACGATCGCCAAAAGCAGGAAATGCGAGAAGCGGCAATCCGTGCAGGGCTTCCTGGTGATCCGGAGCGCCTTGTGATCGCACTAGAACCAGAGGCGGCCGCGCACTATGTGCGGGTTGCAGGCGTTCATACCGGCAACTTTACTAACGGACGTAGAGTGAGTCTGGGTTCGCCTAACTCGCGCTTTATGGTCGTCGACTGCGGGGGAGGCACTATTGATATAACCTCTTACTCTGCGGATTCCAAAGGTAAACTCACAGAAATTGGCAATGACTGCGGAGACGCCCTTGGATCTGAGTACGTTAACGACTATCTGAAGAAGAACTTTGTAGCATCACGGCTAGGCGAAGCGGAAACCGCCGAGCTTATCGAGAACGAGTATCCCGCAATGCTGGAGCTGATGGATTGCTGGGAGCGAGCGAAGCTCGAGGTTGGACCCGACTCGGACGATGACGTGATTCTTCACCTTAACGCCCTGGCTCGGAAGTTGAGTCCAGATGCAAAGCATCGTCTCGCACAGATGCAAGACGGGATCGACTACGCTATTGTGCTACGCCCGGATGAGATAACGGAATGCTTCGAATCTGTGGTACCTGGGATTCTTGCACACATAGATAAACAACTTCAGGTCATGGCAAATGGCAGAAGGTCTGCCCAAGAAGTAATTGTCTTGGTGGGCGGATTTGCGGAGTCCCCTTATCTGAAGCATCGAATCCGCGAGCATGTCAAAGGTCGTGCGCACGTCATGGAGCTGGATGACCCTAAAGGCGCAGTTCTTTACGGTGCGGCGCACTATGCGTATGACCCTCAAACTCGTGCACGTAAAACCAAATACACTTATGGATACTCGATCGCTTTGCCATTCGTCGCAGGAATAGACCCTGCCAACTATAAATTCACAGACGAGGAAGGCCGCGTTCTATGCGAGAACCGGTTTAATATCCTGGCCAAAGCCCGCGAAACAATCGATGTGGATTCAGTGCGAGTCGCGACAGTTGGCCCGACATCAAGTAAGCAGTCGGAGCTCGTCGTTTCGTTCTATCGCACACCAGTCTCTCAGCCACGCTATACGACGGATACTCACTGCACTCAAAGCGAGGAGATCGTTGTGGATCTGAAGCCCGTGCTCCACTTACCCTACAAACAGCGTGCAGTGGAGGTGCGGGCGAAGTTCGGCGAAACTCAGATTCATGCCACCGCACAGTGCCTTCCAGATGGGCCATTACACGAGTGCACAATCGTCTTCGATGCGGTGATGTGATGTGATGAATTACGACGAAAATTCCGCACACAAGGTTGACGACGAACATGAGGCTAACGACGAGTCCATCTTTCTAGAAAACAAAAGCGGGGTCGAATATCTAGCGATTCAAGTGAACAACTTGACTACAAAATACGAAAGGCTCCTTTCTTGGGTCTCTCAAATATCCGATAACGTTGATGATCTTGATTGTCGTCTCGGCATGGACCTTGAGCGGCGAACGAGACAGAGAACCGACCTTAACGACTCCGACAAGGCGGCTCACTTCAATATTGCCAATTCTTACTTGACCTTCGTCGAGCAAAAGTTGCAGGGGGTTGCGCAGCGGCATTACCGCCACTTTCGAAAGGGCCGAAGGGCTCAATCTGCCGAGCAGATAGCACTCTTAATGAGCGAGTTGTCTCGACAGTTCTTTAAGGGGCACATCATCGACGTTGAGGCGATTCGCAACTTGGTTGACACGGATGACCCGCGTTGGCTGGAGGATGTAGAACGACTTACGGTTTCGGCTACGATCATGATTGGACAAGTCGATCGGACTGGCGTTGCCTCCCCTTGGGACTTCGGCATGGGCAGACGAGACGTTCTGGATTCGGCGAGGCAAAAGCTGTGGGGTGCTTGCGACCCGTACAAGAAGATTAAGTTCGTGGTTGCGCCCGGTTACACGGTTGGCGGTACGCAATACTGCCACCAGCTGGTTTTCACTGGGGAGTAGATACGAATACGTTGCCTTTGACGCGGCTAGTTGTCATGGACTGCGCCCGTGCGCCGGTTCGGCCTTAGGGGGACTTCCTGCTGGAGGATCCGCACCGGGTTGCCGGACGGGTCACGGATGCCCATGTCGATGCCCTGCGGATCAGGCACCGCGGTTCAGCTCTTCGACCTCCAGGCTCACGTCGCAATGCCGTAAGGGCTAGCTCGCAGGATATGGTGCCGACACCTACGGCGTTCACGCAGCATGGACCGCCACCGCCGAGCGGTACCCGGTCACCCGCCGGCGGGTGGGAGCGCTGCCGTTCGGCGCGCGGGCATGCGCCGCTGGGCGCGTACTGGCGACCGCTCGGCGCGTACGCCGCGCATGTCCGCTTCGGCTGGTTCACAGATCGACATGCCGGTCCCTAGCCTGCGGGCAACCGCACTGTGACCCGTCGCACACACCGGCGACGTGCCACGTTGCTCCCTCTCCCCACCGAGGCTGGTGATTCATGAGCACCGACGCTCCGGACCGCTACGAGCGCATCGCGGACAACCCCGAGTTCGCGGGGCTGCGCCGCGCGCTGCGGCGATTCGTGTTCCCGATGACGATCGCGTTCTTCAGCTGGTACGCCCTGTACGTGATCCTGTCGGCGTACGCGCGCGACTTCATGGGAACGGTCCTGTTCGGCAACATCAACGTGGCGCTGGTCTTCGGGCTGCTGCAGTTCGTGACCACGTTCCTGATCGCCTGGCTGTACGCCCGCTACGCCGACCGCAAGCTCGATCCGGTCGCCGAGGACCTCAACGCCCGCATCCAGGCCGGCGAGTTCGACGCCGACGAGCAGCCGAAGGAGGTCGTGGCATGAGCGCCCGTACCCTGACCATCGTCCTGTTCGTGGTCTTCGTGCTGTTCACGCTGGCGATCACGATCTGGGCCAGCCGGCAGACGAAGACCGCGACGGACTTCTACGCCGGCGGCCGGTCGTTCTCCGGCTTCTCCAACGGCATGGCGATCGGCGGCGACTACATGTCGGCGGCGAGCTTCCTCGGCATCGCCGGCATCATCGCGCTGTCGGGCTACGACGGCTTCCTGTACTCGATCGGCTTCCTGGTCGCCTGGCTGGTGGCCCTGCTGCTGGTCGCAGAGCTGCTGCGCAACTCGGGCAAGTACACGATGGCCGACGTGCTGGCGTTCCGGATGCGCCAGACGCCGGTGCGCGTGGCCGCGTCGATCTCCACCATCGTGGTGTCGATCTTCTACCTGCTGGCCCAGATGGTCGGCGCGGGCGCGCTGGTGGCGCTGCTGCTGGGCATCAAGCCCGGGGCGCACTTCCTGGGCATGGACGCCGACACCGCGAAGATCGCCACGATCATCTTCATCGGCATCCTGATGATCGTGTACGTGACCGTCGGCGGCATGAAGGGCACCACGTACGTCCAGATCGTCAAGGCGTTCCTGCTGATGGTCGGCGCCGCGGTGATGACCCTGCTGGTGCTGGCGGCGTTCAAGTTCAACCTGTCCGGCCTGCTCGGCGAGGCCGCGGCCAAGTCCGGCAAGGGCGCGGCGTTCCTCGAACCCGGCCTGCGCTACGGCAAGGAAGTGGCCGGGGACGCGGCGCAGACCTTCTACAACAAGATGGACCTGCTGTCGCTGGGCATCGCCCTGGTGCTGGGCACCGCCGGCCTGCCGCACATCCTGATCCGCTTCTACACCGTGCCCAACTCCAAGGCCGCCCGCAAGAGCGTGCTGTGGGCGATCGGCATCATCGGCACGTTCTACCTGATGACGCTGGCGCTGGGCTTCGGCGCGGCGGCGATGGTCGGCAGCGAGGCGATCACCGCCCAGGACAAGGGCGGCAACACCGCCGCCCCGCAGCTGGCCCAGGCGCTCGGCGAGAAGTTCCTCGGCGGGGCCACCGGCGGCGCGGCGATGCTGGCGATCATCGCGGCGGTCGCGTTCGCCACGATCCTGGCGGTGGTCGCCGGTCTCACCCTGGCCTCGTCGAGTTCGCTGGCGCACGACATCTACGCCAGCGTCATCCGCAAGGGCCAGGTCAGCGAGGGCAGCGAGGTGCGGGTGGCCCGCATCTCGGCGTTCGCGATCGGCGCGGTCGCGATCGTGCTGGCCATCTTCGCGCAGAGCCTCAACGTGGCGTTCCTCGTCGCGCTGGCGTTCGCGGTGGCGGCCTCGGGCAACCTGCCCGCGATCCTGTACTCCCTGTTCTGGAAGAGGTTCACCACCGCCGGCGCCACCGCGGCGATCTATGGCGGCCTGATCACCGCCGTGGTGCTGGTGTTCTTCTCCCCGGTGGTGTCCGGCAGCCCGACCGCGATGTTCCCGAACTCGGACTGGCACTGGTTCCCGCTGTCGAACCCGGGCATCATCTCGATCCCGGTCGGTTTCCTCTGCGGTTGGCTGGGCACGATCCTGTCCCGCGAGCCCGCGGACCCGAAGAAGTACGCCGAGCTGGAGGTGCGGTCGCTGACCGGTGTCGGCGCGCACTGACGCAGGCACGGCAGAAGGGGCGCCCCGGCCGGGGCGCCCCTTCCCGTGTGTTCAGCCCCGCGTCGGCGGAGCGGCCGTGATCGTGGAGACGAAGTGGGCCAGCTTCTCGTTCGACAGGTGCTGGGCCAGGTCCGCCTCGCTGATCATGCCGATGATCTGGTGGTCCTCGATCACCGGCACCCGGCGGATCTTGTGCTGCTCCATGGTCTTGAGCACCTCGTCCTCGTCGGCCTTCGCGTCGACCCAGATCGGCGTGCCCTTGGCCATCTCCATACAGGTCGTGGTGTTCGGGTCGCCGCCCGCCGCGATGCACTTGATGACGATGTCGCGGTCGGTGATGATGCCCCGCAGCTTGTCGTCGCTGCCGCAGATCGGCAGCGAGCCGACACCCATGTCGCGCATCAGCTGCGCGGCACGGGCCAGTGTCTCGTTCTCGGGCACGCACTGCGCGCCCAGATGCATGATCTGCTTGGCCGTAGTCATGATCAACCCCCCTGTAGCCAGTCCCCTGGGGTCATCGTGCGCCTCCGGCCACCGGCCGCGCGCCCTAATCGATGGACATGATCGCCGGATGGCGGGCGTCGTCGACCTTCACCACCAGGTCGGCGAACGTCTGCGGGGCCACCTCGTCGGCGTAGCGGGCGTACGCGGGCAGCGCCCAGGCCTCCTCCGGCGGGGTGTGCCGGGCCAGCGCCGCCGGTGACATCACCAGGTGCGCGGCCAGCTCGAACGGCAGCCCGGAACCGAGCAGCAGGTCTCCGCTGACCAGCAGCACCGCGCCGGGCGGCAGGGTCAGGTAGCCGGCCCGGGTGGCCCGGTCGCGCACCGGGTCGCGCAGCGTCGGCAGCACCCGGCCGGTGCCGCCCGGGCCGAGCGGGTCGAGCACCTCCCGGCGCAACCCGGCCTCGTCGACCCAGCCGTCGTAATACGCGTCGGGGTTGGTGCGGCCGAACTCCCACCGCACCGACTTCGGGCGCAGGAAGTCGGCGGTCCGCACGTGCAGCACCTCGTGGCCGAGTTCGCGCAGCGGGTCCACCAGCGCCTGCGCGAGCCGGTCCGGCCCGGCGGCGGGCGCGCCGTCCAGCGCCACGCGGGTCCACCCGTCCGGGTCGGCGACCTTGGCGATCCGCTCGACCAGCTCGCTCACCACCAACTCGGGAGTCACCGGCCGCACTCGCATCCACCCACCCTACCGACGGCCGCCGTGGGCGCGGCCACGCGTGCGACGATCATCGGCATGGAGAGCCCGCGCGAGGTCGTCACCGTGTACGCCGGCGAGCAGCCCCCGGACTCCTGGCACGCGGCCCTGTTCCTGGCCGGGCCGACGCCCCGTACACCCGACGTCTTGTCCTGGCGACCGCAGGCCCTGGACCTGCTCGCACAGCTCTGGACCGGACCGGGCCGGCTGGTGGTGTTCGTGCCCGAGCGGCCCGAGGGCGGCATGCCGCACGGCTGGCTGCGCCAGGTGCAGTGGGAGGACACCTGCCTGCACCTGTCGGACGCGGTCGTCTTCTGGGTGCCGCGCGACCTGGCCACCCTGCCCGGGTTCACCACCAACGTCGAGTGGGGGCGCTGGGAGTCCAGCGGCCGGGTGGTGCTCGGCGCGCCGCCGGACGCCCCGGGCCTGCGCTACCTGTCCCACTACGCGCAGCTGCACGGCGCGCCCGTCGCCGACACCCTCGCCGACACCCTGTCCGCGGCGCTGGCGCTGCTCGGCGGCGGGGCCCACCGGGCGGGCGCGCACCGCGAGCTGCCCCTGGCCCTGTGGCAGGACGACGGCGTCCGCACCTGGCTGGCCGGACAGGAGGCGGCCGGCAACCGGCTGCGCTCGGCGCGGATCGCCTGGACCTGGCCCGGCCCCGACGGGCGGGCGTTCTGGTGGGCGGCGCACGTCGGCGTGGAGGTCGCCGCCGAGGGCCGGGTCAAGGACAACGAGGTCGTCATCGGCCGCCCCGACGTCAGCGCGGTGGTCGCGCACCTGCCCGGCAGCAGCCTGCCCGAGACCCGGATCGTGCTGGTGCGCGAGTTCCGCTCCAGCGCCGTCACCACCGACGGGTACGTGCACGAGCTGCCCGGCGGCTCCCAGCCGGGGGCAGCCGACCCGCGCCTGGTCGCGCTCGCGGAGCTGGCCGAGGAGACCGGCCTGGAGGTGGACGCGGCCCGGCTGCGCTCGCACGGTGTACGCCAGCCCGCCGCGACCGTGTCGGCCCACCGGGTGCACCTGTTCAGCCTCGAACTGACCGAAGCCGAGCTGGACGCGCTGGAGACCGGCCCCCAGCGGCACGGCGTCGCCACCGACGGCGAGCAGACGACCCTGGAGTTCACCACCTACGCGCGCCTGCTCGCCGACCCCGACGTCGACTGGACCACCGTCGGCCTGGTCACCGCGGCCCTGTCGGCCGACTGACGGGTGTCAGGGCTTGTCGGGGGTCGGCTGGAGGGCCGAGAGGACCAGGCGGGCGGTGTCGGCGTCGGGGGCGACCAGGAAGGGCATCGGGTTGCCGCCGCCGATGCGGAACGGGCTGCCGTCGGCGGCCATGGCCACTCCCCCGGCCTCGGCGTGCAGCAGCAGCCCGGCCGCGTGGTCCCAGGGCAGCTCCCAGGTCAGCACCATCGCGGTGCGCCGCCCGCTGGCGAGCTGGATGTACTCCAGGCCCGAGGTGTCGAAGAACGACAGTGCCACGCCGTGCCTGCTGAGCTCGTGGAACCCGGCGCGCTCCGCGGGCTTCCACCAGATCGGCGGCGAGACGCTGACGTCGAGGTGGCGCAGGGTCGGCTCGACGGGCCGCACCCGCACCCGCTGCCCGTCGACGTACGCCCCGCCGCCCGCGGTGGCCACCGCCATCAGGTCCATCACCGGCGCGTACGTCCACGACGCGAGCAGCCGCCCGCGGTGGGCCAGCGCCACCAGGGTGGTGAACCGGGGGCTGCCGCTGACGAAGTTGTGCGTGCCGTCGATCGGGTCGACGATCCAGACCGGAGCGTCGCCGTCGATCGCGGCGAGCAGGCCCGGGTCGGCGGCGACCGCCTCCTCGCCGACCATGACCGAGCCGGGCACCAGCGCGGTCAGGTGCTTGGCCAGCTCCTCTTCGGCGGCCCGGTCGGCGACGGTCACGTAGTCGGTCTCGGAGGACTTGTAGCCGATGTCGGCCGCGGCCAGGCGACCGAACCTGGGCAGGATCTGCTCCTCGGCGACGCGGCGTACCGCGCGCTCGACCTCGGCCACCTCTGTCGCGTCCAGCACCCGTCCAGCCTGCCACCACACGAGGGTGTCGCCTTTTCGGGGGGTGGATCGTTATTACGGCGTGATCTTCCAGGTGCCGGGGCGGTCGGCGACGATGGCCGCACTATCTCGCAGGTCGGTGGACCTGCTGCTGCCGCGTGTGAAACGGGCCGGCGGGCCGGCCGAGCGGTGGGCGCGTTCGGCGGTGCGGTGGCATCTGACCAGCCGGTACGACACCAGCGAGCTGCGGCTGGTGCCGACGGCGCATGGCCCGGCGCTGGCTCGGCCGCTGGCCGAGGCGACGCCACTGGCGGCGCGGCGGCTCAACCTGGAGACGGTGCTGACGGTGCTGCGCGACGCGGGAGTCGACCACTTCTGCGTGCGCGGTTACGACGACAAGGCGTCGGCGGTCGCCATCGGGTCCGGCGGGCGGCGTGAGGCGTGGAAGGCGCTGCGGCGCGAGGCGCTGCGGCGGCCGCTGTTCGTCGCGGCCGTCACCGACCAGGGCGTGCAGACACCGATGCCGGCGACCTCCCACCATGCCTGGCGCACGCTGGCCGGACACCGGGTGATCCGGGTGATCCAGTACGTCTGCGACCCGTCGGGCTCGCTGCTGCTCGGCACGGCGCACGGCTGCGACCTGGAGGTGTGGTCGCGCACCCCGCAGGGGCCGCTGCACGCGCCCCGGCCCAACCGGGCCGCCGACCTGGTCCCGGCCACCGGGCCGGCGGTCCAGCTCGACGAGGCCGTCTTCACCCGGATGACGTCGGCGCATGTGCCCGGCCAGGCGCAGCGCCCCAGCCGGGCGGAGTTCGCCGGCACCCTGCTCGACGACATCACCTTCCCCGTCGACATCGTCTACACCTGGGTCGACGACGAGGACCCGGCCTGGCAGGCCCGCCGCGACGCCGCGCTCGCCACACAGGACCGGCCGCCGGCAGGCCACGCCACCGGGACGTCGCGGTTCGCCAACCACGACGAGCTGCGCTACTCGATGCGCTCGCTGCACCTGTACGCGCCGTGGGTGCGCCGGATCTGGCTGGTCACCGACGACCAGGTGCCGTCGTGGCTGGACACCTGCCACGACCGGGTGCGGGTGGTCACGCACAAGGAGCTGTTCGGCGACCACGGCCGCCTGCCGACCTTCAACTCCCACGCCATCGAGAGCCGGCTGCACCACATCGACGGGCTCAGCGAGCAATTCGTCTACTTCAACGACGACGTGTTCGTCGGCCGGCCGATCAGCGCGCTGAAGTTCTTCCAGCCCAACGGGCTGTCGAAGTCGTTCCCGTCGAAGGGCAAGGTCGCCCTGGGCCCGGCGGACGCCGCCGACCTGGCCCCGACCGCGGCGGGCAAGAACAACCGCGCGCTGATCGCCCGCGACTTCGGCCGCCACCTGACCTACAAGATGAAGCACGTCCCGCACGCGCTGCGCCGCGACGTGCTCGCCGAGATGTCCGACCGGTACGCCCAGGAGCTGGAGCGCACCGCCGGCAACCGGTTCCGGGACCCGTCGGACGTCTCGCTGGTGTCCTCGGCGTACCACTACTACGCTCTCGCTACCGGACGGGCGGCCGTCGACCGGATCACCAGCACGTATGTGAGCCTGGCCGCGTCCGACACGAAACGGCAGCTCGCGGGGGTCCTCGCCCGCCGTGACCAGGACGTGTTCTGCCTCAACGACGAGGACGGCACACCCGAGCAGCGGCAGGGCCGGCAACGGCTGCTGCACGACTTCCTGTCGGCGTACTTCCCGGTGGCGGCGCCGTGGGAGCTGCCGGGGCCGGACGCCGCGCGACAGGACGGCTGACTTGCACCGACGCACGGCGCTGCGCGCCCTGCTGCTGGCCGGCGGCGGGGTGGTCGGACTGGGCCTGACCCGGCCGTGGGAACGGGTCTGGTCGGCGGGCGCGCCGCCGCGCGCCGCGGCGTTCCTCAACATCTGCGCGCACCCCGACGACGACCTGTACTTCCTCAACCCCGACGTGATGCAGGCCCTCGACGGCGGCAACGCGGTGACCAGCGTCTACCTCACCGCCGGGGAGGCCAACGGGGTCAACGCGCAGCTCGGCGAGGGCCGCAAACCGAAACCCGACTTCGAGGGGTACGCCGCGGCGCGGCAGTACGGCATCCGGTCGGCGTACGCGGCGATGGCGACCGGCGACCCCGACAGCGCGTGGCGGCGCGAGGTCCGCCACCTCGGCGACGCGGTGTACGAGACCGCCACGCTCGCCGCCGCTCCGCATGTCACGCTGGCGTTCCTCAACCTGCGCGCACCGGTCGACGGCCCCGGCGCCAACCGGCTGGAGTGGCTCTGGGACGGCCGCCGCGACGCCCAGCCCTACCTGCGGCCCACCGACAGCCCGCTGCCCGCGGCCGGTCAGCTCACCCGCGACGAGGTGCTCGGCATCCTGGCGTCGCTGCTGGACACCGCCGAGCCGACGGTGGTGCGCACCCTGGATCCCGCCCCGGAGCACCTGAAATACGCCGAGGACGACGTCGAGTACTCCGACCACACCGACCACCTGTACGCGGCGTGGTTCGCGTTCGAGGCGGTGCGCCGCCACCGGCGGGCCGGCGAGGCGGTGCAGGTGCAGAGCTACCGCGGCTACTTCAACAAGTACTGGCCGCGCAACCTCAGCCCCGCCGTGTACGAGCGCAAGTTCTCCTACCTGGACATCTACGGCTGGGCCGACGGGCACGCCTGCGCGGTCCCCTACGGCTGCGGCGACCTGCAGGTCGGCACCCGCGCGCGGGCCAAGCGCTACGGCCGCAGCCAGACCCACCGGCACCAGGGCGGCACCACGTGGCTGATCCCGCACGGGACCGGGCTGGCCGCGTACGCCGTGTTCGGCGGCACCGCGCTGATGTGGCGGCGGGGCACGGACCCCGGCGCGTGGTCGGCTCCGGAGCCGGTCGGCGGGGAGAACCTGCTGCCGTGCCTGTCGGTGGTGTCCACGCCGGACGGGCGGGTGCACCTGTTCGGCGTACGCCAGGACCTGGCCGTCGCCGGGCCGCGCCTGGCCCTGGTGCACGGCGAGCAGGCCACGCCGGACGGCCCGGTCACGTGGGCGGAGCTGGGCAACCCGGACGGGGGCGGCGACCCGCTGCGGGCCCGGGAGCTGGGCATGCCGGTCGCGGTCGCCGACGCCGACGGTGGACTGAGCGTGTTCACCCGCGACTTCGACCGCGGGGCCGCGATGCGCACCCGTCCCGCGGGCGGGCACTGGGGGCCGTGGATCCGCCTGGGCGGCAAGGGCATCCGCGACGCGCTGGTCGCGGTGTCGACCGGCCCGCGCACCGACCTGTACGCGGTGACCGACGACGAGCTGCTGTGCTGGAGCCGGGACAGCCCGGCGGGCCGCTTCGGCGAGCCGCGGTCGCTGCTGCGCGAGGCGATGGACGGCACCCTGTCGGCCGCCCGCACCGCCGCGGGCGGCCCGGGACCGGTGCTGGTCGGGCACGCCGACGGGGCGACGCTGACCGTGCTGCTGGACGGGGCCGCGACCACGGTCCCGGCGGGCGGTGGCACCGGCGCGATGGCCGGGCTGTTCCGCGACGGCCGCCTGCAGCTGCTGCGCCGCGACGACGCGGGCCGGGTCGGCATCACGGACGCACACCCACCCGGCGAGACTCCGGTGTGGACGGCGACGGGGGCGCTGTTCACCGGTGCGCCCGCGGTGACTGTGGACTCACGCGGGCGGGCGTACGCGGCTGTCGTCGGCGCTGACGGGCGGCTGTGGGCGTGCGCCCTGGACGGCACCGCCAAGGAGACCCGCTGGCAGAACGCACCCGCCCCGACCACGCTGCGCTCCGCTCAGGCGTGAATGTCACCGGGAGCGGGCAGGATCGGGGCATGGACGGCTATCTGACGCTGGACGACCCCCTGGCCGCGTACGACACGATCGCCGCCGAGGTCGGGACGCTGGCGCGCACGGTCACGCCGGGGCACCTGGGCGACCCGACCCCGTGCGAGGGCTGGACGGTGCGGCGGCTGCTGTGCCACCTGGTGTTCGTCAACGACCGCTACGCCACGTTGGCCGAGGGCGCGCTGATACCCGAGGACGAACCCGACTACGCCGACCCGGTGGCCGCGTTCGGTGAGCACGCGGCGCGGGCCCGCGCCGCGTTCGGCCGGCCGGGCTACCTGACCGAGGTCGCGCCGACGCCGATCGGCCCGCAGCCGGGCGCGGTCACCGTGCAGCACGTCGTCAACGAGCTGACCACGCACGGCTGGGATCTGGCCCGCGCGCTCGGCACGAGCACCGACGTCGCACCCGACCTGGCCCCGCGCGTGCTGGCGAGCTGGCGGTCCTTTCTGGACGGCCTGCCCCGCGACGGCGACCCGTTCGGCCCCGAGCGGCCGGCCCCGGCGGGCGCGACCGAGGCCGACCGGCTGGCCGCGTACCTGGGGCGGGATGCAGGTTGACCTTCGTTACCGGCCGGTATGACTAGATTGTCCATTCTGCCGCAGGGCCGACCGCCGCTCTTCTAGCGTGGGCCGTGGGTGTCAGCAGGTAGCTGAAGCCCAGGCCCGAGGAGGCACGTCAGCATGGCGAAGAACAACCGACCCGACCGCGACCCGCGCGCACCCCGTCACGAGGACGCCCAGCACGCGGGCAGCCAGCAGAACCACGCGGCCGGCGGCATGAACGCGCATTCCACGAACCACGCCGAGGCCAACCATGAACATGCGGCGTCCACGGCGACCATGCAGCAGCAGAAGAAGGAGCAGGCGGGCAACTCGCCGACCTCCATGAAGTCCAAGAAGGGCAACCAGCCCAAGCACAACCAGCCCAAGCGCTAGCCCTGGGCACGACGGCGGGCCGCCACACCAGCGGCCCGCCGCCTCTTTCGCGTTGATCATGAACTTATGGCACGGTTCGACGGCGTGTCGCCTCCCCAACTTCATGATCGTTGCGCGCGGCGGCGCTTGATCGCTCGAGTTGCCCGGCAAACGTGCGTATCTTGCGGCCGCTTTCGCCCACCTGCCTGGCAAGTCGAGTGACCATGGTGTGGTGAGCGCCCCGACGATCAGGCGGCGCGCGGGTGCGGGCGGATGTGGGGTGCGCCACGCGCGGGAGGGGGCCGCGGGCACGGGAGGCGGGTCGCGGGTCGGCGACGTGAGACTATTTACGGACCATGACGCTCACTGATCACCTCCCCCGCGACACCGATCCCGACTCCCTCTTCGACGCCTTCTCCGGCTGGGTCGCCGAGCAGGGCTTCTCGCTGTACCCGGCGCAGCAGGAAGCGCTCATCGAGATCGTCTCCGGGGCGAACCTGATCCTGAGCACCCCGACCGGCTCCGGCAAGAGCATGGTCGCGCTCGGCGCGCACTTCGCCGCGATGGCCGACAACCGGCGCACCTTCTACACCGCGCCGATCAAGGCGCTGGTGTCGGAGAAGTTCTTCGCCCTGTGCGCGGCGTTCGGGCCGGACAACGTCGGCATGATGACCGGCGACGCAGCCGTCAACCCGGACGCGCCCATCATCTGCTGCACCGCCGAGATCCTGGCCAACCTGGCGCTGCGCGACGGCGCGGACGCCGACGTCGGCCAGGTCGTCATGGACGAGTTCCACTTCTACAGCGAGCCCGACCGGGGCTGGGCCTGGCAGGTCCCGATCATCGAGCTGCCCGACGTGCAGTTCGTGCTCATGTCGGCCACCCTGGGCGACGTCACCCGGTTCGTCGACGACCTGACCCGGCGCACCGGGCGCGCGACCGCCGTGGTCAGCTCCGGCGAGCGGCCCGTCCCGCTGATCCACTCGTACGTCACGACGCCGCTGCACGAGACCATCGAGGAGCTGCTGTCCACCAAGCAGGCCCCGATCTACATCGTGCACTTCACCCAGGCCGCGGCCCTGGAGCAGGCCAGCGCGCTGATGAGCATCAACATGTGCACGCGCGCGGAGAAGGACGCCATCGCCGAGCTGATCGGCACGTTCCGGTTCACCGCGGGCTTCGGCAAGACCCTGTCCCGGCTGGTCCGCCACGGCATCGGCGTGCACCACGCGGGCATGCTGCCCAAGTACCGCCGCCTGGTCGAGCAGCTCGCCCAGGCCGGCCTGCTGAAGGTCATCTGCGGCACGGACACCCTGGGCGTCGGCATCAACCTGCCGATCCGCACGGTGCTGTTCACCGGCCTGAACAAGTTCGACGGGCAGCGCATGCGGCTGCTCAAGGCGCGCGAGTTCCACCAGATCGCCGGGCGCGCGGGCCGGGCCGGGTACGACACCCTCGGCACCGTGATCGTGCAGGCCCCCGAGCACGTGGTCGAGAACGAGAAGGCCGTCGCGAAGGCCGCCGGCGATCCGAAGAAGCTCAAAAAGCTGGTGCGCAAGAAGCCGCCGGAGGGTTTCGTCGGCTGGGCGCAGCCGACCTTCGAACGCCTGGTCTCCGCCGAGCCCGAGCCGCTGACCTCCAGCTTCAACGTCAGCCACGCCATGGTGCTCAACGTGATCGAGCGCGGCGGCAACGCCTTCGCCAACATGCGCCACCTGCTCACCGACAACCACGAGACCCCGGCCGCGCGCCGCAAGCACATCCGCCGCGCCGTCATGATCTACCGGGCGCTGCGTACGGCGGGCATCGTCGAGCAGACCGACGACGGCCGCATCCGGGTCACCGACGAGCTACAGCTCGGCTTCGCGCTCAACCAGCCGCTGTCGCCGTTCGCCGTCGCCGCGATCGAACTGCTCGACGCGCAGTCCCCCGGGTACGCGCTGGACGTGGTGTCGATCATCGAGGCGGTGCTGGAGGACCCGCGGCAGATCCTCTACGCGCAGCAGGACCGGGCCAAGGGCGAGGCCGTCGCGCAGATGAAGGCCGACGGCATCGAGTACGAGGAGCGCATGGCGCTGCTCGAAGGCGTCACCTGGCCCAAGCCCCTGGAGGAGCTGCTGGAGGTCGCGTTCGAGTCCTACCGCAAGGGCCACCCGTGGGTCGACGACCAGCGGCTGTCCCCGAAGTCCGTGGTCCGGGACATGTTCGAGCAGGGCATGACCTTCACCGAGTACATCAGCTTCTACGGCCTGACCCGCTCCGAGGGCCTGGTCCTGCGCTACCTCGCCGACGCGTACCGCACGCTGCGCCAGACGGTGCCCGAGGACAGCAAGACCGAGGAGCTGCACGACGTCATCGAGTGGCTCGGCGAGCTGGTCCGCCAGGTCGACTCCAGCCTGCTCGACGAGTGGGAGCAGCTCAGCAACCCGGGCGACGCCCCGGTCGAGGCCGCCCCGCCCGCGGTCACCCGCAACGTGCGCGCGTTCCGGGTGCAGGTGCGCAACGCCCTGTTCCGCCGCGTCGAGCTGGCCGCCCGCCGGCGCTGGGAGGCGCTCGGCGAGCTGGACGCCGCCGACGGCTGGGACAGCGAGGCGTGGCGCGACGCGCTGGAGCCGTACTTCGAGCTGTACGACGAGATCGGCATCGGCCCCGACGCCCGTGGCCCCGCCCGGATCATCATCGAGCAGGGCAAGGACGTCTGGAAGGTGCGCCAGATCCTCGACGACCCCGACGGCCACCACGACTGGGGCATCTCCGCCGAGGTCGACCTGGCCGCCTCCGACGAACACGGCCAAGCCGTCATCACCGTCACCGACGTCGGCCAGCTCGGCGCCTGACCCTGCCCCCACGCGCAACTCTTAAGGAGTCGCGGCCACAGGCACCCGCCCAGGCCGCGACTTTTTAAGAGTTGTCGCGGGGGAGGTGCGCGTCGACCTCGATCTCGAGCTTCATGCGGGGGTCGGCTAGGCCGCAGACGAGCATCGTGGCGGCCGGGCGGACGTCGGCGAAGCGGCGGCGCAGCACCGGCCAGCACGGTTCGAAGTCGGCCCGGTCGGGCAGCAGGTAACGCACCCGCACCACGTCGGCGAAGCCGCACCCGGCTTCGGCCAGCGCCGCCTCGATGTTGCGCAGGCACTGCTCGGCCTGCTCCACCACGTCGTCGGAGATCGTCATCGTGGCGTAGTCGAATCCGGTGGTCCCGGACACGTACACCCGGTCGCCGTCGACCACGGCCCGGGCGTACCCGATCTGCTCCTCGAAGGTCGACCCGCTGAGAATCACCCGCCGCACCGTCACCGCCGCATCCTAACCGCGGCCCGGACCGGGTTCAGGCGGAGCGGGAGGTCAGCAGACGGGAGCTCGCGGTGACGTTGGACAGCAGGCTGGAGCCGACCAGCACGCCCAGGGACACCGCGACCACGGTCAGGAACGCGGTGACCAGGTTGGACCGGCCGGTGCCGGACAGCTCGACCAGCCCGGTCAGGCCGGTCACCCCGACCAGGCTGAGCGCGCCGGGCACCAGCAGCCAGAACGACGGCAGGAACACTACCTGCGCGGGCGGGCCGTGCAGCCGCTGCACCGCGTTGGCCAGCGGCACGATCAGCAGCCCGCCGACGAACGCCGAGAAGACGCCGCCGCCGACCTGCCCGGCCAGGTACTGGCCCCCGTACGCCAGCAGGAGCGTGACCAGCAGCCACGGCAGCGAGCGCGACGGAGCCGAGCTGTTGAGGTAGATGCCGAAGCCGAACACCAGCACGCCGACCCAGGGCGCCCACACGCCCAGCGGCTCGCTCGGCGCGACCGCCTGCGCGGGCCCGGCGATCTGCATCCCGGCGTAGATGCCGAAGGTGAGCAGGAGCAGCACGTACACGCTGGAGACCAGGCGGCTCGCGCCGCTGATGATGGACCGGGTGACCATCTCCTGCGCGCCCAGCGTCAGCGCCGCCCCGGGCAGGAACGTGGCCAGCGGCGGGATCAGCAGGCTCGCCGGATCCGCGCCCAGTTCCGGGCTGTAGCGGTAGGCCAGCACCGTGACCAGCATCGCCGCCGCCACCGGCAGCGCCAGCGACAGCACCTGGACCCGCTCGGCCAGCAGCCGCAGCACGCCGACCAGCAGTCCGAGCAGGGCCAGGCTGAGCAGCGCCCGGCCGTCGCGGACGAACAGCAGCCCGATGCCGACGGTCAGCACGCCGTGGCCGAGCACCGTGACGACCGCGCCGAAACGCGGCGGCGCGTCGAGGATGTCCTGCACCCGCTCGATGCCCTCGGCGGGCGGAATCGGATTCGCCTTGACCTGCTCGAACAGCTTGTACAGCCGGTCGACCTGGTCCAGGCGCAGCGGCGGCCCGTCGGCGTTGGCGAAGTCGACGGTGACACCGCCCTCCGCACCGGCCCGGACGAACACCCCGGTCGGCACGACCAGGAACTCCACGTCGCCCACGCCGTACGCGTCGGCGATGGCGACCAGCTCGTCCGGGATGCGGTTGGCGGTCTCCCCGGCCAGGCACAGGGCGACCCCGCACTTGCGGAGGAACTCGAGCAGGTTGTCGGGCGGCATGGTCACTGCGGCAGTATGGATCACCGCGGCGCGCCGGAGAAGGCCCGTTGCGGACCGTGGGACGGGGTGCGCGGGGCATCATGACCGACGCCTACATCTATTTTGATGTGGCCACATCAAAATAGATGTAGACCGGCTCGGTCCTACCCTCGCGAGGCGAGGCGAGGCGAGGCGACTCCGCACGTCATGTCGCCCGTTGGGCGGAACTCGGACGAGCCGGGCGCAACGAAGCCGACAATGTACCCATGACGGACGAGCATGCGATGCAGCGTGAGCTGGAGCAGGTCGATGCGATGATCGCCGAGTTGCGCAGCCAGGCGGAGCAGATCCGGCAGGAGGTCGGCAACCGCGAGGACGGTCCCGGCGACCCCGGCGACACCACCCTGCTGATCAGCAGCGCGGAGGAGCAGGAAGCGCTGGTCGCGGTGCTGGAGGACCGGCGCGGCAAGCTCCGCGAACGCCTCGGCCTGGGCACGGAAGGCTAGCCGGACCGCCCGGCGGGTCGGCTGCGGCTGCGGCTGCTCAGGCCACGTCGACCGGGCGGAACTGCACGCTCACCCGTGGCCCGACGTGGCGGGCCGTCTTCGGGATGGCGTGCTCCCAGGTGCGCTGGCAGGAGCCGCCCATGACGACCAGGTCGCCGTGGCCGAGCGGAAACCGGATGCTCGGCTCGCCGCCGCCGCGCGGGCGCAGCAGCAGCGGGCGGGGTTCGCCGAACGACACGATCGCGACCATGGTGTCGGTGTGCCTGCCGCGGCCGATGGTGTCGCCGTGCCAGGCCACGCTGTCGCGGCCGTCGCGGTAGAGGCACATGCCCGCCGACACGAACGGCTCACCCAGCTCTTCGACATAGAAATCCGACAGTGCGGTGCGGGCCTGGTCGAGCACCGGGTGCGGCAGCGCCTCGTCGGGGCCGTACCAGCGCAGCAGGCGGGGCACATCGACCTCGCGCTCGTACATCTCGCGCCGTTCGGCCCGCCAGTCGACCTGTTCCAGCAGCACGTCGAGGATCTGCTCGGAACCGTGCACCCAGCCGGGCAGGTGGTCGACCCAGGCGCCGCGGGTGAGCGGGTGCCGGTTCACCGCCCCGGCCAGCGGGCCCAGGGTCGCCCGCTCATCAAGATCGAACATCGATGGTTGGTGTGCGTGCGCCATGAGCAGGGATTCTATACCCAGTTCGAACAGGGGTACCAATCCATGGGACTCGCTACCCTGGGTGGGCGGCCAACCGGACGGCAGGGCATGATGACTGCCGAAGCGCTCCCAGACGGCACATCCGATCACGACTGTTGTATGTGGTGTCGAACCGCCCGTCGCGGATGGACGAGCTAGTATGCCGCGCGGGAGCGCAACTGGGAGCCGACTGAGGGTGTCGTATGAGGCCGCTGGGAACCACCGACCCGCACTCCGTAGCAACGTACCGGCTGGTCGGCGTGCTCGGCGGCGGCGGCATGGGGCGGGTCTACCTCGGACAGTCGCCGAGCGGACGCTACGTCGCGATCAAGGTGATCCGCCCGGAGCTGGCCGCCGACCCGATGTTCCGCCGCCGGTTCACCCGTGAGGTGGCCGCGGCGCGTCTGGTGAACCCGCTGTTCACGGCCGCGGTCGTCGACGCCGACACCGAGACCGAGTCGCCGTGGCTGGCCACCACCTACATCGAGGGACCGAGCGTGGAGCAGCGGGTGCGCTCCAGCGGCCCGCTGTCGGTGACCGCCGCGCTGACCCTGGCCACCGGCCTGGCCGAGGCGCTGGCCTCGATCCACCGGGCCGGGCTGGTGCACCGCGACCTCAAACCGGCCAACATCCTGCTCGACGACACCGGCCCGCACATCATCGACTTCGGCATCGCGCTGGCCACCGACGCCGAGCGCATGACCACCGGCGTCAACGTCGGCACCCCGTCGTACATGGCTCCCGAGCGCATCCAGGGCGAGGACGCCGGCGCCCCGGGCGACATCTTCGCCCTCGGCGCCACCCTGTACTTCGCCGCGACCGGCCGCACGCTGATCAGCGGCGGCAGCATGTTCGAGCAGATCAACCAGGTCACCCAGGGCCGGTTCGACCTGAGCATCCTGCCGATCCAGCTGCGCCCGTTCGTGGTGCGGTGCATCAGCCTGCGCCCGCACGACCGGCCCACCGCCAAGGAGCTGTCGCGCATCCTCATCGGCACCGGAGTGTCGACGCCGTCGCCGGGCTGGTTCCAGCCGCTGATCGCACTGCCGAGCGGGGAGCCGCAGCCGCTCGAGCCCCCGGCACCGACCTGGGGCACCCCGAAGCTGTGGCAGCGGCGGCCGGTCCTGGCCGGCGCCGTGCTGGGCGCGCTCGGCCTCACGGCGGGCGGCGTGTGGGCGGCGACCCGCGGCGGCGGCAGCGCCGCCCCGCCCGGCGGGCCGGGGCCGGCCACCGCAGAACCGACCGCCTCACCGAGCCCGACCGGCCCTGCGCAGCCCGGGTCGGTGCGCTGGCAGGTCAACTCACAGACCGTCCCAGGCCCCCTGAACCTCGTGGTGGGCGACAGTGGACGGCTGATCGGCACGGACGGGCGGCGTGTGTTCGCCACCGACCCGCCCGGCCCGGGCCAGAACCAGGCCTGGAGCGTACGTATCGACGCCGAGCCGCTCGCCGTCCGCGACTGGGGCCCGGCGGTGCTGGTCACCGCGGACAGCCGCCTGTGGCGGGTGGAGAACGCGACCGGTCGGGTGGGCTTCGAGGGCGTCGACACCGGCGGCACGGTCGGCGACGTCGCGCTGGCCACCGACCGGGCGTTCGTCGGGCTGCCGTCCTCGGTGCGCGCGTTCAACCGGGTCGGCGCACTGGTGTGGCGGCAGGACGTTATCGAGTCTCCGCTGATCGCCGACATGACCTGGCTGGTCACCAGGCAGGAGCGCAACGGCACGGTGCGGATCACGCTGCGTGATGCGGCCACCGGTGAACAGCAGTGGCAGGTGTCGCACCAGCTCGCTCCGCCACCCGCCGACCAGGGACGCGGCGGACCTCCTCCGGGGGGAGGCCCCGGCGGGCCCGGTGGCGGCCCGCCCGACGACGCATGGGAGGCCGTCGAGGCCCGGCTCAGCGCGGAGCATCTGCTGCTGCGCGAGGGTGGCGAGTTGCGCC
Source organism: Catellatospora aurea (assembly GCF_042663325.1). NCBI lineage: Bacteria > Bacillati > Actinomycetota > Actinomycetes > Micromonosporales > Micromonosporaceae > Catellatospora > Catellatospora aurea. Next base: position 37,141 of record NZ_JBHTAC010000054.1, on the reverse strand, counting down.
TGCTCCGGCTGTCGAATGGCAGTAGGCGATGGTACAAGCCCTGGCAGAAGCCGGTCTCCGCCATCGAGATGATCGGCGACACCGTGGTGATGGCCGCCGACGGCATCTACGGGTTCCGTATCGACACGGGCGTGGAGAAATGGAAGGTCCAGGCACGCGGTGCGCGCCTGGCCGCATCGCCGGACGGCAGGTACTGCTACGCCGTCGCCCAGCAGAACTTCGCCGCGATCGATCCGGTGACCGGCGGCAGCGCCTGGTCCAAGGCGGTGCCGCCGGTCGCCCGCGAGGAGAACGTCAGCGGGCTGGTGGTGCGGCACCCGACCGCGTTCATCATGTTGCGGCCGCCGCCGTTCAAGGACACCGAGGTGCCCGACGTGCTGGCGATCGCGCTCACCGCCGGGCCACGCTAGGGCCGACGAACGGCGCGGCGGCCGCGAGGCTCAGCGCTCGGTCGAGTGCTCGGTCTCCTGGCGGGTGGCCTGGGCGGGCACCCGGGCGGCGACCAGCGCGTCGCGGATCTCGGTGAGCAGGCGGATGTCCTCGGTCACCGGGGCGGGCTCGGGCTCCTTGCCCTTGTTGCGCCGCTCGGCCAGCTTGTTCATCGGCAGCACGACCAGGAAGTACAGCACCGCGGCGGTGAGCACGAAGGTGATCGTCGCGTTGATGAACGCGCCCCAGTCGATGAAGTTCTCGGTGCCGATCTTGGTCCGCCCGCCGACCGTGCCCTCGCCCGCGCCGACCAGTTTGATCACCGGTTCCAGGAAGGACTTGGTGAACTGGTTGACCAGGGTGGTGAAAGCCGCACCGATGACCACACCGACCGCCAGGTCGACGACGTTGCCGCGCATGATGAAGTTCTTGAAGCCGTTCAGCATGTCCCACACCGTATCCGAGGGCGCGGCCCGCGCCACGGACGCGACACCGTGATCTGACGCCTATCCCGCCAGCACGTTCACCGCGCCCCGGAACAGCGGCGGGACCGCGACGCACAGCGGCACGACCGCGCCGCGCACCGGCGGGACGGCGGTGAGCAGCACCAGCCCCCGGGTGAGCAGGCGGTAGGTGCGGGTACGGCGTCGCCACTGCGCCTCGTACCCGGTGAGGTCGCCGTCGGCCAGCGCGGACACCGCGGCCTCGGCCTGGTCGAGGGCCAGGCTGACGCCTTCGCCGGTCAGCGCGTCCTCGTACCCGGCCGCGTCGCCGACGAGCAGCACCCGGCCCCGGACCCGGGCCTGCACGGTGCGGCGCAGCGGGCCCGCCCCGCGTACCGGCCCGGCCGGCTCCGCGCCGCGCAGGCGCGCCTTCAGCTCGGGGAACCCGTCGAGCAGCGGCTCGTAGCCCAGCCCGGCCCGCCGGTGCAGGATCGCGATCCCGACCAGGTCGGGCGCGACCGGGGTCACGTAGGCCTCGGCGTGCGCCGACCACCACACCTCGACCAGGTCCGACCAGGGCGCGACGGCGTAGTGCCGGCGCTGCCCGAACCGCGCCGGGGCGCCCGCCGTCGAGGCGATGCCCGCCTCCCGGCGTACCCGCGAGTGCAGTCCGTCGGCGCCGACCAGCCAGCGCGCGCGTACCCCCGCCGCCTCGACGCCGTGGGAGTCCTGCCGCAACCCGGCGACGCGCCCGGACGACCACTCGACCCCGGCCGACACGGCGCGCTCGCGCAGCGCCGCCTGCAGCGTGGTGCGCCGGACGCCGCGGCCCGGCCCGGCCGCGAAGCGGGCGTGGGCCTGCCGCCGCCCCGCCCGGTAGGCGATGCCGTGGAACGGCACCCCCGCCGGGTCGACGCCGAGCGCCAGCAGCCGGGCCAGCCCGCCGGGCATCAGCCCCTCACCGCAGGCCTTGTCGATCGGGTCGGCGCGCGGCTCGACCACCACCACCGACATGCCCGCCCGCCGCGCCAGCAGCGCCGTGGCCAGCCCCGCCGGCCCCCCACCCGCGATCACCACATCGGCGTCAAACTCCACGCCGCCGCCTCATCGGATGATCACGGCGGCAGGGTGGGGACACGCCGGTGAACACGTCCGTAAGTTCATGATCGACAGGGCTCATGCGGTGGCCTCGGCGAGGGCGGTGTTCTCGACGCGGATGCGGACGGTGAGGAGGGCCAGGTTGAGCAGGGTGAAGGTGAGGGCGGTGAGCCAGGCGGTGTGGACCAGGGGGAGGGCGAAGCCTTCGATGACGACGGCCAGGTAGTTGGGGTGTTTGAGCCAGCGGTAGGGGCCGCGGTCCACCAGGGGGAGGCCGGGGACCACGATGACCAGGGTGTTCCAGCGGCGGCCCAGGGTCGTCACGCACCACCAGCGCAGGGCTTGGCTGGCCGCGACCAGGGCGAGCATGGTCCAGCCGAGCGCGGGCAGGAACGGGCGGTCCAGCAGCCAGACCTCGGCCAGGCAGCCGACCAGCAGCGCGGTGTGCAGGGCCACCATGTACGGGTAGTGGGCGCGGCCGTACTCGCGGCCGCCGTTGGCCAGCGCCCAGGCCGCGTGGCGCTTGGACACCACCAGCTCCACCAGCCGTTCGGCGGCCACCGTCAGGATCAGCAGGGTGTACGCGAGCACGCTGTCACCACCTCAGCAGGACGAGTTCGGAGCAGAACCCCGGCCCCATGGCGATCATGAGTCCGGGCTGGTCCTCGGGCGGCGGGCCGGCCATCGCCGTGTGCAGCACGTCCAGCACCGACACCGACGACAGGTTGCCCCGGCCGGCCAGCGACCGGCGGGTCGGCGTCAGCGCGTCGCCGGGCAGGCCGAGCACCTTCTCGATGGTGTCGATGACCTTCGGCCCGCCGGGATGGCAGATCCACGTCGCGATGTCCGTGGAGTCCAGGCCGTGGTCGCTCAGGAAGCCGCGCACGTCTCCGCCGAGGAAGCGCTCGGCGATCGGGGCGACCTCGGTGGACAGCACGATCCGGAAGCCGCTGGAGCCGATCCGCCAGCCCATCACCTGCTCGGTGTCCGGGTAGAGGCGGCTGCGGGTGGCCAGCACCCGGGGCCGGCCCGGCACCGGCTCCGCCCGCTGCCCGCCGACCATCACCACCGCGGCCGCGCCGTCGCCGAACAGGCTGGACGCGACCAGGTTGGCGGGCGTGGTGTCCTCCTGCTGCACGGTCAGCGAGCACAGCTCGACCGCCAGCAGCACCGCGACCTGGTCGGGAAACGAGCGCAGGTAGTCGTGCAGCCGGGCCACGCCCGCCGCGCCGGCGACGCAGCCCAGGCCGAACAGCGGCAGCCGCTTCACGTCCGGCCGCAGGCCTACCCGGGCCGCCAGCCGCGCGTCCAACGACGGCACGGCCAGCCCGGTGACGCTCGTGGTCGCGACGAGATCGACCTCGTCCGGGCGCACCCCGGCGGCGTCCAGCGCCGCGCGCAGCGCGGCCTCGCCCAGTTCCTGGGCCACCTCGATGAACGCGTCGTTGGCCTGGGTGAACCCGGTCAGTCCGGCGTACTGGTCCAGCGGCAGCGCCAGGTGGCGGGTCTGCACCCCGGTGGTCCGTCCGAACCGGGCGAACACCTCCCGCCCGGGATGCTCGCCGGGCAGGCACATCGCGGTGAACTCGGCGACGATCTCCTCCTGGCGGTACCGATGCGCCGGGAACGCCAGCCGCACCGCCGCCACCTGCGGCACCGACGCATCGATGTGAATCATGTACTGACAGTACAGTCCGCAGGTCCTTCTGCCCATGAACGCCGCAGCGGCGTCATCGGTCCGGTGTGGACCGCCTCGGACACGACGAAGCCCCGCCCGCCTTCCGGCGCGACGGGGCTTCGTGGACGGTCAGCCGTGGGTCCGGCCGCGACCGCCGGGGCCCTTCTCCTTGCGGGGCTTGACCGCGATGTCGATCGGGCTGCCCTCGAAGCCGAACTCCTCGCGCAGCTTGCGCTCCACGAACCGGACGTAGCCCGGGTCCAGCGGCTGCGTCGTGAACAGCACGAACTTCGGCGGCGAGACGCTGGGCTGGGTCGCGAACAGGATGCGCGGGGCCCGGCCGCCGCGCACCGGGTGCGGGGTCGCCTGCACCAGCGCGGTCAGCCACTGGTTGAGCTGCCCGGTCGGGATGCGCTTCTCCCAGCTGGCCAGCGCGGTACGCAGCGCCGGGGCGAGCTTCTCCACGGCGCGGCCGGTCAGCGCGGAGATGTTGACGCGCAGCGCCCACGGGATGCGCTTGAGCTCCCGGTCGATCTCCTTGTCCAGGTAGTGCCGCCGGTCGGCGTCGACGAGGTCCCACTTGTTGAAGGCGAGCACCACGCCGCGGCCGGCCTCCGACACCATCGACAGCAGGCGCTGGTCCTGCTCGCTGATGACCTCGCTGGCGTCCAGCAGCACGACGGTGACCTCGGAGGTCTCGATCGCGGCGGCGGTGCGCAGCGAGGCGAAGTACTCGGTGCCGCTGGCCTTGCCGACGCGCTTGCGCAGGCCCGCCGTGTCGACGAACTGCCAGGTCTGGCCGCCGATGACGACCAGGGTGTCGACCGGGTCGACGGTGGTGCCGGCGACCGAGTCGACGACCGAGCGCTCCTCCCGCGCGAGCCGGTTGAGCAGGCTGGACTTGCCGACGTTGGGGCGGCCGACCAGCGCCACGCGGCGCGGGCCGCGCGGACCCGGCACGTGGTCCTCCAGCGGGGCCTGCTCCGGGAACGCCTCCAGCACCGCGTCGAGCAGGTCGCCGGAGCCGCGGCCGTGCAGCGCCGACACGGGCCACGGCTGGCCCAGCCCGAGCGACCACAGGGCGTGCGTCTCGTACTCCATGTTCTGGTTGTCGGCCTTGTTCGCCACCAGCAGCACCGGCTTGGAGCTGCGGCGCAGCATCTTCACCGCGGCCGCGTCCTCGTCGGTCGCGCCGACCGACGAGTCGACCACGAACAGCACCACGTCGGCGGCGGCGATGGCGGCCTCGGCCTGCGCGGCGATGGCCGCGGCCCGGTCCCTGGCGTCGGGCTCCCAGCCGCCGGTGTCCACGACGGTGAACTTGCGGCCCGACCACGTCGCGTCGTACGCCACCCGGTCCCGGGTCACGCCGGGGATGTCCTCGACCACCGCCTGGCGGCGGCCGATGATGCGGTTGACGAGGGTGGACTTGCCCACGTTGGGGCGGCCCACCACCGCGAGGACCGGCTGCGGCGTGACGACAGGCGTGACCGGAGCTTCCTCCGGCTTCGGCTGGTCGACGACCTCCAGCTCGGTCCATTCCGTGTTACTCATACTGCCTTCCTTGCCGTCAGCAGCCGGTGCAGCTCGCTGACGACCTCATCGATGCCCAGCTCGGTCGAGTCGAGCACGACCGCGTCGGCGGCCTGCTGCAACGGGTTGACCTTGCGGGTGGAGTCCAGGTGATCGCGACGGGCCAGGTCGGCCTCGGTCGCAGCGTGGTCGACGGCGTTCTCGGCACTGCGCCGGCGCGCCCGCTCGGCGGAGGAGGCGGTCAGGAAGACCTTCAGGTCGGCGTCGGGGGCGACGACGGTGCCGATGTCACGGCCCTCGACGACGATCCGGGCCGACTCCTCGATGATCGCGCGCTGGCGGGAGGTGAGCACCTGGCGGACGAACGGCACCGCCGAGACCGCGGAGACGGCGGAGGTGACCTCGCCGCCGCGGATCGGGCCGTCCACGTTCTCGCCGTTCACGCTGATCGAGGGCCGCTCGGGGTCGGTCGTGATGATCAGCTCGCAGTCGACGGCCACCTTGGCGATGCCGTCGGGGTCGGTGAGGTCCACCCCGGCCTGCAGCACGGCCCAGGTCAGCGCCCGGTACATCGCGCCGGTGTCGAGGTAGCGTGCGTCCAGGCGCTGCGCCAGCCGGCGCGACACCGTCGACTTGCCCGAGCCCGAGGGCCCGTCCACCGCGACCACGCAGCGCAACTCAGCCACGACCCATCCTCCGCCCCTAGGTTTGATGCTCCCATTCTGCCCGGTCCGTCCGGACACCGATCAGGCAGAGGGGCTCCACGCGGCGCAGAACACGTCCCACGGGCCACATCCGGCCCGCCTCTCCCACCCTGACCTGCCGGAACCCGGCCTGCTCGGCTGCGCCGACGTGCTCATTCCGACACCTGGTGAGCCGCGTCACCCCACGCGGGCTGTCAACGGGCGGCGAGCAGGCGGCGCGAGAGCTGGTCGGCGTGCCGGGTGGTCTCCGGCAGCCGGAAACGCGGCGACAGCGCCAGCGTGAGCGCCGTGGCGGTGTCGAGGTCGACGCGGTGCCCGACGGAGACGAACACCGGCTTGACCTTCGGCTGGGTCCGCAGCACCCGGCCGAGCACCTCGCCGTCCTCGGTCAGCGGCGACCAGTCGCCCCGGCCCGGCCCGGGTTCGGCGTGCGCCGAGGTGAACGGCGTCTTCGCCACCCCGAACGCGGGCAGCCCGGTGAGCACGCCGACGTGGCAGGCCAGCCCGAAGCGGCGCGGATGCGCCATCCCGTAGCCGTCGCACACCAGCACGTCCGGGGTGACCGTGAGCCGCTCCAGCGCGTCGACCAGCACGGGCAGCTCCCGGAACGCCAGCAGGCCCGGCACGTACGGGAAGCTCACCTCGCCGGCCGCGGTGACCGCCTCGACGACGGTCAGCGTGGCCAGGTCCAGCACGACGACGGCGGCCACGGCCCGCCCGGTCTCCCCGTCGTACGACACGTCCAGCCCGGCCGCGGTCCGCACGAGGGGCAGCGGCGCGGCCGGCTCGACCCGCTCGCGCAGGGCGAGCTGCTGACGCAGCGCCTCGGCCTCGTCGGCCGGCCAGGGCTCGTGCGGCACCCTCACCTGGCTCAGCCCAGCCGGGCCATGGCGTTGCGCACCACACGCGCGGTGTCGGTGCCCAGCGGGCTGGGCAGCGCGTCCGGGGAGAACCAGCCGAGCTCGTGCGACTCCTCGCTGACCTGCGCCACCGCGTCCGCGGGCGCGTGCACCAGGAAGATCACGTCGTGGTGCCGGTTGGGGCTGCCCGCGCAGTTCACGTGGTGCACGTCCACGTCGACCGGCACCGGGTCGACGACCAGGCCCGCGATGCCGCTCTCCTCGGTGGCCTCGCGCAGGGCGGCCGCGGCGAGGTCGCCGTCCTCGGGTTCGAGGTGGCCGCCGAGCTGGCACCAGATGTCGTGCCTGCCGTGCAGGCAGAGCAGGATGCGGGTGCGGTCGTGGGAGACGATGATCGCGCTGGCGGTGACGTGGCCGTCGGGGTGCGGCTTGCCCATCACCCGGGGACCCTGCTCCAGCAGCGCCATCGTCTCGGTCCAGTCGGCCGCCGCGTCGGCGGGCGGGCGCCAGTCGGTCAGCAGTCGTACGGCGTCGGCATGCAGGGTCTGTGTCACCCGCCCGATGCTAGTGCCCGACGCTGCCGGGCCGGCGCAGGCCCGCGCCCGACTTCATCGATCATCCCGGCAGGACGGGCGCTCCCGAAGTGCGAGGCGGCCTCACGAAACCCCTGGTCAGAAACAATCTTGAGAACAAGTACGAGCAATTCGGGCCAAATCAGCACCACCCTGGGAGAAATCTGATAGCACCCCCTTTTACCTGGGCTTATGCCTTCTTAATATCGGCCAATGCCCCCGCATACCCCCCGTGATCAGCAAGACCGCCGCACCGCCCACACCGAAGGCTCCCCCGCCTCCGGTCGGCACCGCCGTGACGACGGCTGGCAAGCTCGGCACCGCCGCGAGCGGTCCCGAGCGCAACGCCTGCTCGCTCCCCTGCTCACCACAGCCGCGCTCGCCGGCGTCGGCGCCGTCGCAATCCTTTCCGGCGCCGGCGGCCCCGCCGTCGTCGAGCCGCCGACCGCCGAGCTGCTGCCCGGCAACGCCGTGGCCTCCCCCGCCATGCTCGCCGCCAGTGACGTGACCAGCAGCGCGCTGCTGCACCGCCTGCCGCAGCTGCGGGCCGCCAAGCCAGGCACGCCCGCGGTCAAGCCGAAGCCCAAGCCGAAACCCAAACCCAAGCCGAAGCCCAAGCCGGTGGTACGGGTCGTGAAGCTGGTCGCCGGCATGGACCGCCAGCAGATGGACAACGCCGCCGCGATCGTCAAGAAGGCCCAGTCCATGGGCCTGACCAAGTGGGCGATGATCGTCGGCGTGGCCACCGCCATGCAGGAGAGCCGCCTCTACAACGTGGCCAGCCACGTCGTGCCCGAGTCGCTGAACTACCCGCACCAGGGCACCGGTTCCGACCACGACTCGATCGGCCTGTTCCAGCAGCGCGCCAGCGGCAGCTGGGGCTCCGTCAAGGAGATCATGCAGCCGTCGTACGCGGCCGGCGCGTTCTACCGCCGCCTCGTGCAGATCGACGGCTGGGAGGACATGTCCCTGACCCGCGCCGCGCAGTCGGTGCAGATCTCGGCGTTCCCCGACGCGTACGCCAAGCACGAGGACAACGCGACCCTGATCGTCAACGCACTGCTGAACTGAACCCGGCGGATCACCGGACCGCAGCGCGGCCTGTTCCACGGAGCGGACACTGCCCGGGTACGGCCGCCGGATCGGGTTAGTTTCAGGCGTCGGGTCCCGGCGGGCGGGGCCCACTGCCTGGACGGGGGTGCCTATGCCGAACGAGCTGGAGGCGACGGAGTTCAGCCGGCGCTGGGTCGCGGCGTGGAACGCGCGTGACGTGGCGGCGGTGCTGGCGCACTTCCACGACGACGTCGTGTTCTCCTCACCGCTGGCGGCCCAGCTGTTCCCGGAGACCGGCGGGGTCGTACGCGGCAAGGACGCGCTGCGGAAGTACTGGGACGAAGGCCTGAAACGGCTGCCGGGCCTTCATTTCACGGTGGAGGCCGTGTACGCCGGCATCGACACCGTCGTCATCAACTACCGCAACCACCGCGGCCAGCTGGTCAACGAGGTCCTCGTCTTCGACGGCGGCCTCGTCCGCGAAGGCCACGCCACCTACCTGCGCCAGGACGCCTGACCGCTCAGATGACCCGGGTGACGCCCTCGGCGGCGATCCGGGCGTCGAGGTTGGCGCGGTCCAGGTTCGCGCACAGCACCACCGACGCGCCCGCCGCCAGCGGGGTCAGCAGCCACATCACGGGCTGCTCGTGCTTGGCGACGTCGACCAGCAGCCTGTCGCCCGCGCGCAGGCCGAGCTGGTCGGCGACGCCCTGCGCCAGGCCGCCCCACTGCCGGTAGGTGGTGCCGTCGGGGCTCGCGGCGTCGGTGCTGCCGAACGCCCCGTACGCGGGCAGGTTCGCCGGGTGGCGGGAGGCGTCGGCGGCGAAGTCCCGGTAGCCGTCCGGCACCTCGCCGAGCGGTGCGCCGCCGGGCGCGAGACCGAGCACGTAGCGGTGCCGCGCCTGCGGGACCTGCTCCAGCCAGCTGTCCAGCCGCTGGCGGCTGACGAACAGCGCGTCCAGGGGATCGTTCTCGCCCTGGCCGACCGGGGCGAGTCCCGCGGTGGCCCAGGGCCGGAACGACACGGCGGCCCCGATCGACCACGCGCCCAGCAGCACGGCGGCGGTCTGCCAGTGCGGCGGCAGCAGCACCGCGACCCGGGAACCGGTGTCGAGCCCGCAGTCCTCGCGCAGCAGCCCGGCCGTACGCGCGGCCAGGCCGCCCAGTTCGACCGCGGTGAGTTCGACGCGCTCGCCGGTGGCGTCGTCGCAATAGGTCAGCAGCGGCCGGTCGGCGCCGGCCACCGCGTCCCCTGCGAGCAGGGCGGGCAGGTCGGTGACGGTCGTCGGCTGCATCGGGCGGCTCCCTGGCGGTTGGCGTGCGGCGATCCCGACCACCATACCCACGCGGGGGGACCCGGACCGGCGACGCGGCCTAGTCCTCGTACACCTCGGGGATCTCGCGGATCGTCTCCTCCTGCGCCGCGCCGCGGCCCTTGCGGTCCGTGATCTTGAACAGCGCGGCCACCTCGCCGGCGTTGAGGCGGCGGTGCCGGCCGGCCTTCAGGTCGCCGAGCTTGATCGGGCCGATCGCCGTGCGCACCAGCCGCTGCACCGGGAAGCCGACGTGGTCGAACATGCGCCGCACGATGCGGTTGCGGCCCTCGTGCAGCACCACCTCGATCAGCGCCTGCTTGTCGATGGCCTGCTTGAGGCGGTAGTCGTCCAGCCGCGCCGGGCCGTCCTCCAGTTCCACGCCCGCCATCAGCTCCCGGCCGACCACCCGCGGCAGCGGCCCGACGACCTCGACCAGGTACGTCTTGGGCACCTCGTACGACGGGTGCATCAGCTTGTGCGCGAGGGTGCCGTCGTTGGTGAGCAGCAGCAGGCCCTCGGAGTCGGCGTCGAGCCGGCCCACATGGTACACCCGGGTCGAGATGTTGCCGATGTAGTCGGCGACGGCCTCGCGGCCCTTGTCGTCGGCCATCGTCGAGACCACGCCGCGCGGCTTGTTCATCGCCAGGTAGACCAGGTTCGCGTCGGTGACGATGCGCTGGCCGTCGACGTGGATGACGTCGGCGATCGGGTCGGCCTTGTCGCCGAGCTTGGCGACCTTGCCGTTGACGGTGACCCGCCGCATGGCGATCAGGTCCTCGCTGGCCCGGCGGGACGCGACACCGGCCTGGGCCAGGATCTTCTGCAGCCGCTCAGCGCCTTCGGTTCGTGCTTCAGCGCTGCTCATCAGCGATCTCCTCGACGTTGTCAGGTAGGAACGGGGCCAGCGGCGGGAGCTGGTCGACGGAGTCGAGGCCCAGCTTCTCCAGGAACAGGCTGGTGGTGCGGTAGAGGAAGGCGCCCGACTCGGGCTCGGTGCCGCACTCTTCGATCATGCCCCGGGTGACCAGGGTACGGATGACGCCGTCGCAGTTGACGCCGCGGATCGCCGAGATCCGCGAGCGGGTCACCGGCTGCTTGTACGCGACCACGGCCAGGGTCTCCAGGGACGCCTGGGTGAGCCGGAGCTGCTGCCCGTCGAGCACGAAGCGCTCCACGTAGGGCGCGTACTCGGCCCGAGTGTACAGCCGCCAGCCGCCCGCGGCGCGGCGCAGGTCGAAGCCGCGGTTCTGGCGGGTGTACGACGCCGACAGGTCGATCAGCGTGCCCGCGATCAGCTCGGCGGGCACCTCCAGCACCTCGGCGAGGGTCAGCTCGCTGACCGGCTCGTCGACGACCAGCAGGATCGCCTCCAGGGTGGGCACGAGGTCGGCTTCGGCCAGGCCGGGCGGCGGGGTGGCGAGCTTGGCTCCGGCGTACGCCACGGCGGCCTCGCCGCTGTCGTCCGGCCCGTCCACGTCGAAGGCCGGCACGGTCGGCTCGTCCAGGCCGAGCGCCGCGGCGAGGTCGTCGACGGCGACGATCTCCGCCACGTCGTCCTCGTCCGGCTCGCCCGGCTCCGGCTGCGCCACCGGTTCGTCCGTGGCGGCAACCGCCTCTTCGGCGAGGCCGGCGGGCTGGGCGTCGAACGCGCCTTCCCACTCCGCAGTGCCAGCCGCCGCGGCCTCCGGCTCGTCCTCGACAGCGGCCAGCGCCTCGACCGCGTCCCGCGACTCGACGGCGTCCTGCGACTCGACGATGTCCTGTGGCTCGGATTCCGCCAGGTCGCCCGGTTCGGCCACGGTCGCCGCATCGTCGGGTCCGGCGGCGTCCAGGGGACCGGCCAGGTCGTCGGGCCCGCAGTCGAGGCTGTCGTCCGCCGGCTCGGCAGCCGTGTCCGGCTCCTCCACCAGCGCAGCCTCCGGCTCCGCGTTGGGAAGGTGCCCTTCCGCTACGGAATCCGATGGGAAGGTGCCTTTGCTTTCCTCGGGGGTGGGGGTGCGGGCCCATGGAGGGACCCAGGAGGCTGCTTGCTGTTCGAGGGACTCGTTGTCAGTCATGGTGTTCTGCTCCCCCGCCCTTGCCGGGCTGTTGCGCTGCGGGCTCGGCCGCCGCCTCCTGCGTACCCGGATCGTCCGCGTCCGACTCCGGTTCGGCCGGCTCGTCGTCCGGCTCGTCGTCGTCACGGTCGTCGGCGGGCTCGTCGCTGTCGGGCTCGTCGTCGGGCCGGTTCCGTACCTCGGCGGCCAGGGCCTGTTTGGCCTCGTCGTCGCCGTCGTAGTCGTCGACCGCGAGGTCGCCGGCGGCCGTCTCGCCGCCGGTCCAGTGCACCGTCAGCTCGCCGAGCGCCAGTTCCTGGTCGAAACCGACCAGCCCCTCCCGGTACAGCTCCAGCAGGGCCAGGAAGCGGGCGACGACCTCCAGGGTGTTCTCGCAGTCCTCGGTGAGGGTGGAGAAGGTGGCGGTGCCCAGCTCGAACAGGCGGGTGCGCAGCAGCTCGGCGTGCTCGCGGACGCTGACCCGGACCTGGTGGATGTGCGCGACGGAGACCAGCGGCGGGGCCGCCTTGGGGGTGAACGCCTTGAGCGCGAGCTTGGCCAACCGGTCCGCCCCGATGCCGAGCACCAGGTCGGGCAGCGCCTCGGCGTACCGCTCCTCCAGCGCGACCGAGCGCGGCCAGCGCCGCCCGCCGTGGGCCTCCAGGTCGGCGATGAACGCGGCGGCCTGCTTGAACGCGCGGTACTGCAGCAGCCGCGCGAACAGCAGGTCGCGGGCCTCCAGCAGGGCGAGGTCCTCCTCGTTTTCGACCTGCGCGGCGGGCAGCAGCCGGGCGGCCTTCAGGTCGAGCAGGGTCGCCGCGATGACGAGGAACTCGCTGGCCTCGTCGAGGTCCCACTCCTTGCCCATGGCGCGGATGTGGGCGATGAAGTCGTCGGTCACCCGGTGCAGCGCGACCTCGGTGACGTCGAGTTTGTGCTTGCCGATGAGCTGCAGGAGCAGGTCGAAGGGACCCTCGAAGTTGGTGAGCCGCACGGTGAAGCGGCCTGAACCGGACGGTTCAGCCGACTGCTCTCCGGCCGGGTCGGCCGTCACCACGGGATCGCTCACGCCGCAAGTATCCCAGCAGGTCAGTTCGCGGGTGCAGGCCGGTGGGCCCCGATCACCGGCGGGCGGCCTCGGCGGCGATGACCTCACGCGCGAGCTGCCGGTAGTTGCGCGCGCCCGACGAGGCGGGATCCAGGGACGTGATCGGCGCGCCGGCCACGGTCGACTCGGGGAACTTGACCGTCTTGGTGATCACGGTCTGGTACACCTTGTCGCCGAACGCCTCGACGACGCGCTGCAGCACCTGGCGGCAGTGCGTGGTGCGGCTGTCGTACATGGTGGCGAGGATGCCTTCGAGTTCCAGGTCGAAGTTGAGCCGCTCGCGCACCTTGTCGATGGTGTCCAGCAGCAGCGCGACCCCGCGCAGGCTGAAGAACTCGCACTCCAGCGGGATGAGCACGCCGTGGGCGACGGTCAGCGCGTTGATGGCCAGCAGGCCCAGCGACGGCTGGCAGTCGATGAGGATGTAGTCGTACTCCTTGCGCACCGTCTTCAGCACGCGGGCCAGCGCCATCTCGCGGGCGACCTCGTTGACGAGCTGGATCTCGGCGGCCGACAGGTCGATGTTGGCGGGCAGCAGGTGCAGCCCGGCGACGTCGGTCTTGATGATGACGTCCTCGGCGGTCACGTCGTCCTGCATGAGCAGGTTGTAGACGGACAGGTCGAGGTTGTGCGGGTTGACGCCCAGGCCCACCGACAGCGCGCCCTGCGGGTCGAAGTCGACGAGCAGCACCTTGCGGCCGTACTCGGCCAGGGCCGCGCCCAGGTTGATGGTGGTCGTGGTCTTGCCCACGCCGCCCTTCTGGTTCGCCATCGCGATGATCCGCGCTGGGCCGTGCCGATCGGTCGGCATCGGTTCGGGGATCTCCTTGCGGGCGGTGTAGGCCGACGGATCAGCCGGACCCAGGTCAGCACCGAGGTCCATGCGGGACTGTTCCGCCCGCAGCGTCGAGGTCCATGCCTCCGCGCGCCCGTTGCCTGCCATCTCCGCTACGCCCTTCCCGACGACATCCGTCCGGCCGGATGAGGCACCGTCGTGAGTGGGCCATCAGCTCCCCGACCGGCCGCATGCGTGTCGTCGTCGTCCGACTGTACGTCACCGACCACCTCGGCGTACCGCCACGGCTCGGCGTGTCTTCACGATCCCGGCCGGACCCGGTCACCGCGCGACGTGAACAGCATGAGGCCGGCGACGCGCGAGCGCCACCGGCCTCAGGAAAACACTGGTCAGAGCAGCGAGTCGACGTCCACGGCGGTGAGGCCGTGCGCCTCGGCCACCGGGCCGTAGGTGATCTCGCCCGCGTGGGTGTTCAGGCCCAGCTTCAGGGCGGGGTCGCGGCGCAGCGCCTCCTGCCACCCGTAGTTGGCCAGCTCGACGGCGTACGGCAGGGTCACGTTGGTCAGCGCGTAGGTGCTGGTGTGCGGGACCGCGCCGGGCATGTTCGCCACGCAGTAGAAGACCGACTCGTGCACCTTGTACACCGGGTTGGCGTGGGTGGTCGGGTGCGAGTCCTCGAAGCAGCCGCCCTGGTCGATCGAGATGTCGACGAGCACGCTGCCCGGCTTCATCCGGCTCACCAGCTCGTTGCTGACCAGCGTCGGGGCCTTCGCGCCGGGCACCAGCACCGCACCGATGACCAGGTCGGCCTCCAGCACCGCCTTCTCCAGCTCGAACGCGTTCGACATGACGGTGCGGACCTGGCCGTGGAACTGCTGGTCGACCTCGCGCAGCTTCTTGATGTTCTTGTCCAGCACGGTGACCTCGAAGGCCAGGCCGTGGGCGATGGTCGCGGCGTTCATGCCGGACACGCCCGCGCCGATGACGACGGCCTTGGCCGGGCGCACGCCGGGCACGCCGCCGGGCAGCACGCCCCGGCCGCCCGCGAAGCGCATCAGGTGGTACGCGCCGACCTGCGGGGCGAGCCGGCCGGCCACCTCGCTCATCGGGGCCAGCAGCGGCAGGGCGCGGTCGGCGGTCTCGACCGTCTCGTACGCGATGCCGGTGACCTTCTGCGTCATCAGCGCGTCGGTGCACTCCTTGGACGCGGCCAGGTGCAGGTAGGTGAACAGCACCTGCCCCTCGCGCATGCGGTGGTACTCCTCGGCGATGGGCTCCTTGACCTTCAGGATCAGCTCGCCCTCGGCCCACACCTCGTCAGCGGTGGGCAGGATGCGCGCGCCGGCCGCCACGTACTCCTCGTCGGTGATGGAGGAGCCCAGACCGGCGCCGGTCTCGATGACGACGTCGTGTCCGTTGCGGACGAACTCGTGTACGCCCGCCGGGGTGATCGCCACCCGGTACTCGTGGTTCTTGACCTCGCGGGGGATACCGACCTTCACGACTGCACCTTCCTCGATCCTGCGCTTGCGGGAGGGCCCGACGGCACCGTTGCCCCAGGTCTACCCCCCGCGGCGGCAGTCTAGGCCCGGAAAACGGCCCGAAGCGCTTGACAGGATGCAAGCTGATGCCTTGCCGGCTTGACATGGTGTCAACACGGCAGACCTGCCGCCCTGCGATCAACTCAAGGATAGTGCTGAATCGGATATTTACCTCTTACCGCCCGCCCGGCGGTCGTCAGCGGGGCGGGAGCGGGGCGTCGGCGGGGCGGAGGTTCTTGAAGCCCTCGTCGCGGGCGCGGGCGGCGGCGAGCAGGCCGCCGACGGCCGGGCCGTTGGTGATGCGGCCGTCGAAGACCATGGCCACGGCCTCGTCCAAGGGGACGAGATCGACCTGCATGTCGGCCTCCTCGTCGGCGCGGGCGTGGCGCTCGTGCTCGGGGATCTCGGACAGGTCGCGGGCCAGGAAGACTCGGATCATCTCGTCGCTGCAGCCGGGCGTGGTGAACATGTCCACCAGCAGGTCGACCTGGCCTGCGGCAAGGTCGGCCTCCTCGGCCAGCTCGCGCAGCGCCGCGGCGGCCAGGCCCTCGCCCTGCACGTCGATCAGACCCGCGGGCAGCTCCCACAGGTAGCGGCCAACCGGGTGCCGGTACTGGCGGACCAGGACCACCCGGCCGGCGTCGTCCAGCGCGACGACCCCGACCGCGCCGACGTGGCGCACCACGTCCCGCCCGGCGACCGCACCCCCGGGCATCGTCACCTGGTCGGTGACCACCCGGAAGACGCGCCCGTTGAACCGCTCGGTGCTGCCGACGACCTCGTATTCAAACGTCACCCGCGTGAGAATACGTCAAGAGAGCGTCGAGAATGCGTTCTGGAGATCCGTGACGAACGTCCGCCAGGACGGCAGATGCCGAACAGCACCGTTGTGATCGAGCCGTTCGAGAAGTTGACGTCGCTGATGTGAAAAACCTCGTTGAAAAATAGTCCGTTTCCGTCCCGCTAGACCGGATGCCGTGACCAGTGCTTCCTTCAGAACCTGCTTGGGATCCGCAACACGCTCGGCCTCTCGTGGGCTAGGCAGGCCCAACGGCATCCGACCGCCCGGGTTACCAGCTACCGAGCGGATACTGCTCTCGTCCAGAACGAGCCATGCCTCAGTCATCTTCACCGGTACCACCGCCACGTGGGGACATTTCGGCACGGCAAGCTCCACAGCCTCTCGGATTTCCTGCTCGCGCTGGCGTCGATCAACATTGTCGCTGTCGCGATGGACCACGACGAGGTCGAAGGATGCCCCGAGCGTCATCACTGCTTCCAACTTGCCACGAACGGTCCGATCCTTCAGTGGAAGTAAAGCCAGATCTGGGACCGTGAGCGCGACATCAAGGCCGTAGCCCTCGGCGATGCGCTCAACGTGAACAGCGATCCCCTCGTCGCTGGTTCCCTCGCCAAGAAACAGGATCCGCCTCATCAGAAGCCGTCCAGTGTCAGCTGAGCACCGATTGGCGCAGCTAGATATGGAAGAATGTCTGCCTTGGAAATCGCCAGCTCAGGAGTGACCTTCGCCCGCCAAGTATCGCGCATGGGCCGCAGGACCAGCCCTCGAGCACGGCTACCGTCCGGAGCTGTTCTACGCATCGAGGTTGCGAACAACAAGTCATCGGGCGAGGTCAACTGCACCACCCAGGGTGAGTGCGTATTGATGATGACCTGGCGGAAGGGGTTGTCCTTCCCAGGTGCCATCGATGTGTCGACAGCAAGGTCCTGCACGACGCGAACCATCGAGCCGATGTTCGCAGGGTGGATGCCGTTCTCCGGCTCCTCCATGCAGAGCAGGCCTTGAACAGACGAGTCCTCGAGGAGCACACACAGTGCCAGGAACCGCAGAGTACCTTCCGACAGGCTACGCGCTGGCAGCCGGAAGCCGTCGCGCTCCTGCAGGTAGACCGTCAGAAGTTCTCGAACATCATCGGCGACCACCTCAAGGCCTTGAACCGATACGCCCGAGAGCTCAGCCAGCCGGGTAGCGACGCTGGCATAGACCTTTCGCGGATCAGCGTCCTCAGCCAGCGCAGCCACACGGTAAAGCGCACCCGCGAGATGCCGACCGTCTGCACCCATCTCCCGCGGATCGACATAGCGATCCGACGTCCGGAGTGCGGAGGGCTCCAACGCAAGTCGTCGCCACGACTGCATCTCCCGACGGGCAGCCAGGATCGTCTGGTCGTCGCTGCTGGTAATCGTGCTGACCACGGTTGCAGGAGCACGCGACGCGGCTGCGGGGCGGGGCCGGCCTCGGCTACCAGCGTCCTGGTGGATGCTGATGACTGGCTCTCCACTCTCCATCGTCGTGGAGATGAACGCTTTTCCGGCACGTCTTCCGAAGATCACGCTGGACCGGAACTCTTTGGCGCTGTGCGGGAAGGCTAGGCGTCCGGCGGCATCGCCTTGGTTGATGTGCCGCAGCTCTTCATGAAGAAGTCTCAGCCTGCCCAGCTTTTCGGCACCCTTTGGCGGTTGGTAACCGATGGCAAGCTCGTACCGCAGGAAGGAGATCGTGGGTGCCGCAATCCGACCGAAATCGTCCTCGACCTCGGCGGGAACAATCATTTCGGCCGCGAACGACATCCTGTGCTCAGCAGCCCCATACCCATTCCAGAACAGGTCCCGCGGATCACCCAGTCGTTCACCATGCACACCCCGAACCTGCTGAGCTGCCTCCATCATGGACATGTCAGCGAGCAGGCTCAGAAACTGAAGCGCGTCGAAGATGTTCGACTTGCCGGTTCCGTTCTCACCCGCGATGCAGGTGAAGGCACCAAAGTCAGCGCTGAAGCTCAACAGATTCTTGAACCCGTCGACTTCAAGCCGCGTGAGCATGACCCCTCCTGCGTCAAACGGAGCTCTTTCGGTACGGAGGTAGCTTAGTGGCAGAAGGGCCGCTGCCGGAGGTCAGGACCTCGGCAGCGGCCCTTCTACGGAGCGGGTCTACCGCCTCAGCTTGCCGCTGCCGCCGGGGCACCGACGGGCAGCTGGTCGGCCTGAGCATAGGCGATCGCCGCTCCCACCAGACCCGAGAACAGCGGGTGCGGGTGTGTCGGGCGGCTCTTCAGCTCCGGGTGCGCCTGCGTGGCCACGAAGTACGGGTGCAGCTCCCGGTCCAGCTCGACGAACTCGACCAGCTTGCCGTCCGGAGAGGTGCCGGAGATGTGCAGGCCGGCCTTGGTCAGCGCGCGGCGGTAGGCGTTGTTGACCTCGTACCGGTGCCGGTGCCGCTCGCTGACCTCGGTCGCGCCGTACACCTCGGCCACGATCGAGCCGGGCGTCAGCTTCGCCGGGTACGCCCCCAGGCGCATGGTGCCGCCCAGGTCGCCCTTGCCCGCGACGATGTCCTCCTGGTCGGCCATCGTCGAGATGATCGGGTCCGGGGTCTGCTCGTCGAACTCCAGCGAGCTGGCCTTGGCGACCCCGGCCACGTGCCGGGCCACCTCGATGGCCATCGTCTGCAGGCCCAGGCACAGGCCCAGGGTCGGGATGCGGTTCTCCCGCGCGTACTTGACCGCGCCGATCTTGCCTTCGATGCCGCGCACGCCGAAGCCGCCCGGGATGACCACGCCGTCGACGTGGGCGAGCGCCTTGGCCGCGCCCTCGGCGGTCTGGCAGTCGTCGCTGGGCACCCACTTCAGCTTCACCTTGGCGCGGTGACCGAACCCGGCCGCCCGGATCGCCTCGGACACCGACAGGTACGCGTCCGGCAGGTCGATGTACTTGCCGACCAGCGCGATGGTGACCTCGTGCACCGGGTGGTGCACCCGCTCCAGCAGGTCGTCCCAGGTGGACCAGTCCACGTCGCGGAACGACAGGCCCAGCCGGCGCACCACGTACGCGTCCAGGCCCTCGCGGTGCAGCACCTTCGGGATGTCGTAGATGCTCGGCGCGTCGGGGGCGGAGACCACCGCCTCGGCGTCGACGTCGCAGTACAGGGCCAGCTTGCTCTTCATGCCCGCCGGGATCTCCCGGTCGGAGCGGCAGACCAGCGCGTCGGGCTGGATGCCGATGTTGCGCAGGGCGGCCACCGAGTGCTGGGTCGGCTTCGTCTTCAGCTCGCCCGACGGCGCCAGGTACGGCACCAGCGACACGTGCAGGTAGAAGCAGTTGTCGCGGCCCACGTCGTGGCGGATCTGCCGGATCGACTCCAGGAACGGCAGCGACTCGATGTCGCCGACCGTGCCGCCGACCTCGGTGATCACCACGTCGGGGGTGCGGTCGTGCTCGTCGGGCTCGGCCATGGCCCGGATCCGGGACTTGATCTCGTTGGTGATGTGCGGGATGACCTGCACGGTGTCGCCGAGGTACTCGCCGCGGCGTTCCTTGGCGATCACCGCCGAGTAGATCTGCCCCGTGGTGACGTTGGCCTTGGCCGACAGGTCACGGTTGAGGAAGCGCTCGTAATGCCCCACGTCGAGGTCGGTCTCGGCACCGTCCTCGGTGACGAAGACCTCGCCGTGCTGGAACGGGTTCATCGTCCCAGGGTCGACGTTGAGATAGGGGTCGAGCTTCTGCATGACCACCCGCAGACCGCGAGCGGTGAGAAGAGTGCCGAGGCTCGAGGCCGTGAGCCCCTTGCCGAGCGAGGAGGCGACGCCTCCCGTAACGAAAATATGCTTGGTCGTCCGCGCTGCTACCACGGGGTTTCACCCTAACACGGGTCAGGCGTTCATCCGCGGGCTACGTACCCGAAACCGCCTCCGGGGTGTCGTCGCTCACCGTCACGGGCGACGGGGCCTCCTCCGCGACGCGGGTCCGGTCGGCCGCATGCCCGAGCACCCGCATCGCCCCGAGCGTGAGCACCGGGATCGCGGTGGCCGCCGCGGCGCCGGTCACGTTCAGCGCCGCGCCGCCCAGCAGCCCGCCCAGGATCGACGCCAGGCCGATGCCGGCCACCGCCGCCCGGATGGGCGGGTAGATGCCGTACAGCCGCTTCAGGCCGCCCCACGGGCGCATCAGCACCACCCACAGGAACACCGCCGACACCAGCGCCAGCACGGTCAGCGGGCTGGTCACCAGGGCGATGCGGTTGGCGTCGAGCAGCCGGTTGAGCGTCGGCCCGGACGTGCCGTCGGACAGCTGGGTGAGGAAACGGCCCAGGCTGCCCTGCTGGTCCACCGGCTGGCGCACGTCGACCAGCGCGAACACCACGGTCGCCGCCACCCCGGCGGCCATCGCCAGGGCCAGCCGCTTGAACGTGAGCCAGCCGCCCGGACACAGCGCCGCGGTCAGGCACACCCCCGCGGTCAGCGCGACCGCGCCGCCCGCGTCCGCGCCCAGCGCCGGAATGCCGACCAGCAGCACTCCTGCCGCGCCGATCGCGCTGACCAGCAGCGGCCGGTTGCGGTGCGGCACGAGCTGGGCGAGGGTGCCCGCGGTGAGCAGCACCCCGGCGAAGAACACGCCCATGCCGACCATGCCGATGCCCGCGTAGCGGGTGCCTTCCAGCACCGAGTAGCCGGCGACGCCGTTGAGCTGCAGCCTGGCCCCGGTGAGCAGGTCGATGCCGACCACGGCGGCGGCGATGGCGGCCACCACCCCGACCGGGCCCAGGGTGCGCTTGCGGTACACCGGCAGCCGGACCGTGACGAAGGTGAGCAGCAGGGTGATACCGGCCGTGACCAGGCCGAAGATCAGCCCGCGGCGGCCGAAGCGCCACCACGGCACCACGCCGGCGATCAGCGCGGCCGGCAGCGCCAACGACGCCCCGGTCAGCAGCACCTCCAGGACGCTCACCAGCCGCTGCGGGGGCGGGGTGGGACCGGTCGGCCCGGCATGGCGGTAACTGCGCCGCAGCAGCGGCACCACGGCCGTGAACAGGCCGATCTGCACCAGCGCCAGCAGCCAGAAGAACCAGGCCGACACGGTACGGGCCGCCGCGGCGCGCCGGTCGGCGTCGGTGCCCGCCGCGGTCGCCTGGTCCAGGTCCGCCGGACGCCCGTCGGCGAGCACCGCCGCGTGTCCGACCATGATCCGCTTGGGGATCTCGCGGCCGAGCAGGTGCAGCGCGGTCGGCGCGAGGTCGACCAGCTGCAGGTAGCCGGCCCGGCCGGTGGTGGCCGAGGTCAGGTAGCCGCCCTCGAAGCCCTTGCCGTCGGCGATCACCGCGTGCAGCCGCGAGCTGGCCTCGGTGTCGGCGACCCCGGCGACCAGCAGCGTGGAGTTCTTCGGCCGCGCCGCCAGCACCTGCCCGAGCAGCTTGTCGGCGGCGGCCGCCTGGCGCAGCCGCTGCGACGGCGTACGCCCGTCGATCGCGCCCAGATCCACGATGCTGAGCAGGCACTCCGTCAGCGCCTTGCGCGCCTTGTCCGTCGCGGGCAGCGTGGGCAGGTACCGGTCGACCCGGCCGAACGAGCGGGCCGCCGCGACCGCCGCCCCCGGGCCGACCGCCGCGGTGCAGCGCACCGACTCGGCCAGCGCCCCCGGCACGGTGCCGTGCTGCAGCTTGCGCTGGTGCTCGACGACGGCCTCCTGATCGGGCAGGTACGCCCCGATCGCGTCCGGCCGCTCGATGGCCACGTCCAGCTTCGGGCACAGCTGCGGGGAGTCCGGCTCGGGCGCGGCGCCGCCCTCGGCGGGTTCCTTGCCGACCCCGGTCCGCTCGGCGTAGTTGCCCGCGCCGAGCGTCAGCCAGCCGTCGGCCGGGCAGGTGGGCGTGTGCGCGGACCGGGTCGACAGCGAGCCGATCGAGCCGCGCTCGGCCAGCTTCCACAGGTTCGGGGTCCGGTCGGCGTCGATGTCGTCCCAGCGCAGCCCGGGCGCGCCGGCGATGAGCACGTAGTCGGCCTCGTCGTCCTCGACCGGCCCGGCGGCCGCCGGGGAGGCCGTCCCGGCGAGGGCGAGACCGAGCAGCGCCAGCAGGGTCAGCAGGAGGGCCGTGGGGAGGGGAGCCGGCCGGCGGAGCATCAGCGCTGCCCCGCGCGGTCGTCGGCGGCCAGTTCCGCGTACACGGCGCGCACGCCGTCGATGCTGGCCTGCTCGTCGGGCCAGGTGGCGGCCTGCGCCAGGCCGCGCTCGCCCAGCCGGGCCCGTGCCTGCTCGTCGCCGAGCAGCTTGCGCACCGCGCTGTCCAGCCCGTCGGGGTCGTTCGGCTCGATCAGGTGCGCGCCGTCGCCGACCAGCTCGGGGATGCCGCCGACCGCCGTGGCGATCAGCGGCAGCCCGCCGCTGAGGGCCTCCTGCGCGAACAGCTGGCGGGCCTCCCAGACGCTGGTGACCACGGCCAGGTCGGCGGCCGCGATCAGGTCGCCGACGTCGGTGCGGTGCCCGAGCAGGGTGACCGGGGACCGCAGCTGCGAGATCTGTGCGGCGAGGTCGAGGTACGACGGCCCTTCGCCCGCGATGAGCACCCGCGGCACCGGGGACATGTCCCGCCAGCGCGCCGCGACGGAGACGAGCATGTCGTACGCCTTCTGCGGGTGCAGCCGGCCCACGGACAGCACCAGCGGCACCCCGTCGGGCAGGCCCAGCCCGGAGCGCACCGCGGCCCGGCTGCGCCGGGTGCGTCGCAGCCGCGGGGCGGCCACCGGGGCCAGCCGCGCGTCCGCCGCGCCGACCGCGTGGGCGCGCGCGACCAGGTCGGTGGAGGCGCCGAGGGTGACCGCGGAGGATCGGGCCACGATCCGCTCCACCAGGGTGTGCACCCGGCCGCGCAGCCCGGCCCGCAGGGGCGCGTTGTGCCAGGTCGTCACCAGCGGGCACGGTGGGCGCGACAGCGCGGCGGCCAGCCCGGCGCGCAGCCCGTGCGCGTGCACCACGGCCGGGCGCGAGGTGGCCAGGAACTGGCGCAGGGTGCGTACCGCCCGCATGTCACTGGGGTGCAGCTCGGCGGGGATCTCGACGGGGTGGAAGCGCGCACCGCGGTCGGTGAAGCGGAAGTGCTGCTCGGTCGCGGCGGGACCGCACACGGTCACCTCGCACCCGGCCCGGCTCAGCCCCTCGGCCAGCGCGGCCACGTGCTGGCCGATCCCGCCCGTGCTGGAGGCGAGCAGCAGCACGACGCTGCCGGTCCATTCCGTCCCCGTGGTCAACGGTCCTCCTGCCCTCGCCCGCCGTGCCCGCCCGGTCACCCGCGTCGGCGGCTCACCCGCTCGAGCAGCGGACGCAGGTCCGGCAGGTCGAGCAGGGCGCACACGATCAGGAAGACTACAAGCGACACGCCACCGGACAGCATGCCCTGTCCGACCAGACCCATGATGCCTGGGGTCCCGGAGACGAGCGCCCGGCCCGCCTCGACGCCCGCGACGGCCCCGGCCAGCCCGGCCGCCGAAGCGGCCAGCGCGGCACGGAACAGGCCGGTCAGGGCGTTACCGCCCACCCGGGCCCGGACCGCCGCCGCCAGCAGCGCCGCCATCACCAGCATGCCGATCGAGTTCGCCGCGCCCAGCGCCGCCGCCCGCTGGGAGTCCGGCAGCAGCCCGGACAGGATCACCGCGGCGGCGAGCGTGACCGCCCAGCCGCCGCTGACCCCGAGCGCGGCGAGCCGGTTCGCGCCCACCGCGTACAGCGTGCGCTGGTGCAGCGCGGCCAGCCCGTAGCCGAGCAGGCCCGGCGCGAACGCGAGCACCGCCGCGGCCAGCGCACTCGCGCCGTCGCCCTCGGTCAGGAACGCCGCCGCCGGGGCGGCCACCGCGGCCAGCCCGGCCGCGCCGAGCCCGCTGAGCAGCAGCACCGCCCGGCTGGTACGGGCCACGGTGAGCCGCAGCGTGTGCTGGTCGGCGGTGGCGAAAGCGGTCGCGATCGCCGGGTACGCGGCCGTCGCGGCAGGCACCGCGAGCACCGCCCACGGCAGCAGGTACAGCGTCATCGCGAAGTTGTAAAGCGTGTTGGCCGACGCCCCATCACCGACGGGGTGGACGCGCCCGGCCAGGATGATCGCGACCAGCAGCGCCACCTGCTGCGCCACGACTGTGGCCGCGCCCGCCAGCGCCAGCGAACTCATCCGCCGCCGCTGTGCGGCCTCGACGCGGAACACCGGCCGCAGCCGCAGGTTCAGCCTGCTGACCGGGATGATCAGGCACAGGGTCAGCACGACCACGCCCACGGTGGTGCCGACCGACAGGATCGCCAGCTCCGGACCGCTGACCGTGCCCGGCGCCGGATCGGCCCCGGCCTCGGCGGCGAACCACAGGTAAGCGCCGATCACGGTGAGGCTCGACAGCAGCGGCGCGAGCACCGGCCAGGCGAACCGGCGGTGCGCGTGCAGCACGCCGGTCAGCACGATGCCGATGCCGTAGAGCGGAACCTGCGGTGCGAACACCCGCAGCATCGCCACGCCGTCCTCATGCAGCTCCGGTGGCGCGGTCGCCTGCAGCAGGGTGACCAGGGGGTCCGCCGCCAGCCACAGCACCGCCGCCAGCGGGATCAGGGCAGCCAGCGCCCAGGTGAGCAGCGCGGACACGGTGCGGCGCACCTGCTCGCGGTCGCCTGCCGCCAGCGGCCCGGCCAGCAGCGGCACCACCAGCCCGGCCAGCGCGCCACCGGCCACGATCTCGAAGACGATGTTCGGGATGGTGTTGACGGCCAGGTACATGCCGCTGAGCCCGCCGTCGCCGACGGTCTGCGAGAACACCAGGGTGCGCGCGAAGCCCGCCAGGCGGGCCAGCACGGTCAGGCCCGCGATCAGCGTCGCGGCGCCGGCGATGCGGGCCGCTGCCGGGCCGGCGGCCGAGGGGGCCGCGGCCTTGTCGTCAGCGGTCACGGTCATGAAGCGGTACGGCGCGGCGCCCGTGCTCGTGGCCTCGGCTTGTCGGCGACCGGCGCGGCAGGGGCGGCGTCCGCGGCGTGGTCGGCCTCGTCCGATCCCTGCGCGGCAGGGGCCGCGTCCGCCGGGGCAGGCTGCCGGGCGGCGGCCTTCACCGACTTCTTCGCGATCTTCGGCTTGACCGCAGCCTCGTCCGCAGGGGCCACCGGTGTGACCACCGCGCCCGTCGTGACGGGCGGCAACGGCTCGGCGGGCAGCTCGGCGGCCGATCGCGGGGCGGTCTGCGACGCGGTGGTGCCCGGCTTGGCTGCCGGGATGCGGCCCCAGGCGTCGATCTCGCGGAGCACCGGGGTGCGTTCGATGACCTTGGTGAAGCTGACCTTCTCGCTGGCGGCGGTCAACGCGGCGATCCCGGCGAGCATGGCCGCGCGGCCGAACAGGCCGGTGCGGGCGGTCGCGCTGACGCCGAGCAGCGCACCCAGCGCGTTCGCGCCGGAGTCGCCGAGCATGATCTCCTCGCCGAGGTCGGCGGGCAGCAGGCTCGCGCTCGCGCCGACCGGACCGGCGACCAGGCCGCCCGCCCTGGTGGCGGTCAGCGGCGCACCGACCAGCAGACCGGCCTTGAGCGCCCGCCCGGGACGCAGGTCGAGCAGGTTCATCAGGTTCGCGCTGCCGGCGATCACGCCCGCGCCCAGCGCCACCTCGGCCGCCCGGCCCAACCTGCCCCGGCCGCGGCGATCGGGCAGCAGCGCCGCGGCGACCAGCGCGCCCGCGCCCACCCCGGCGATCTTCACCAGCCCGCTGGTGACCCGGCCCTCGCGCAGCGCCCGCAGGTGGCCCCGGAAGCCCTTGTCGGCCTTCTGGTCGGGGCGCGCGCCCACGACGTCGTCGTACAGGCCGACCGCGCCGCCGGACAGGCCCGCGGCCAGCGCGGCGGCCGCGGTGCGCGGGTCGCCCGCGCCCAGGGCGCTGGTGACGCTCGCCGAGACCGCCAGCGCGGGGCCGCCGGCCAGGGTGAGGGTGCGGCCGCGGAAGTTCGTGCGCTCCAGCTCCCGGGCCCGGGGCTGGTCGCGCACCACACGCAGTGCGGCCCGGGCGCCGTAAGCGCCCAGGCCGATCAGTGCCGCTCTGGCGAGTAAACCCACGTCAGCTCACTTCTGCTGCTGCGGCAGCAGGGCGCTGGCGTTGGGGCCGACGCCGTAGTGGCCGGCCTTGCTGTCGGCGAACTGCTCGTACAGCGCCAGCGCCGCGGCGACCTGGCCCTGCACCGTCTCCGCGTTGTCGACGGTCGAGATGGTCTTGGCGAGCGTGGCGTCGTCACGTACCTCGAGCATGAGGTTGCCCTCGCCGCCGAGCACGCCGCCGACCACCGCGACACCCGCGTGGTCGAACTGCACCGCGGTGGTGACCACGGACGCGTTCTTGCCGCCCGCCTGGCTGTCCGTGTACGGCGAACCGCTGACCAGCACGACCGCCTCGGCGGGGCCGGTCACGGCGCCGCTGGTGGTCAGGTAGCCGAGCTTGCTGTACGCGGCGAGCACCGCGGCGCGGTCCGGGGCGGGCACGGCCGGGGTGCGGTCCAGCAGCACCGCCGCCAGCAGCGCGCTGGACGACTCGACACCGTCGCTGTTGGCCGGGATCGCCGTGGTGGGCACGCTGGCCGGCTCGGCCTTGTTCTCCAGGTCGAGCAGCTCGACGCTGTTGTCCGGGTTGAAGAACTTGTCGGTCAGCTCGACCGTTCCGGCGATCTTGGCACCGGCCGTCTTGAGGATGCTCTCGACACCCTCGACCTGGTCGCGGCCCGAGGGCAGCACCAGCAGCAGGATGCGACGGTTGGTGAGCTTGCCGTTCAGCATGATCGGCGCGGCCTCGGTGACGAACTGCTCCTCGCGGTTGGCCTGGTCGCGCAGGCCGGTCACCTGGTCGCGCAGCTGCGAGTTGGTCGCGCGCAGCGCGTTGACGTTCTTCTCGAGGGCGTCGGCCGCCGGGCCGTTGAGCGCGGCGGTCCCCACGACCAGCCCGATCGCCAGCGCGAGGAACACGGCGGTCATGGACACCACGTGGTACCTGAAGTTGATCACGTCAGAGCCTCTTGATCGTCCGGGTTCCTAGAACAGCCGCTGCAGGTGGAACATCACGTCGTCCCACCACTCCGCGGCCAGCGACAGGTAGGCCTTGCCGACCGTGGACACGGCGACGGCCGCGGCCATAGCGGCAATGGCGGACAATACCAGCAAAAGCAATGAGGAACCTGAAATGCTCTGCCGGTAGAGCCGGCTCACACCCTTCGCGTCGACCAGCTTGCCGCCCACCCGCAGGCGGGTGAGGAACGTCGAAGCCATACCCCCGCGGCCCTTGTCCAGAAACTCGACCAGCGTCGCGTGGGTGCCGACCGCCACGATCAGGGTCGCGCCCTTCTCGTCGGCCAGCAGCATCGCGATGTCCTCACTGGTCGCCGCCGCCGGGAAGGTGATCCCGGACACACCGAGCTGGTGCACCCGGTCCAGGCCCGGGGCCCGGCCGTCGGGATAGGCATGCACGACCACCTCGGCGCCGCAGCGCAGCACGTCGTCGGTGACCGAGTCCATGTCACCGATGATCATGTCGGGGGTGTAGCCCGCCTCGACCAGCGCGTCCGCGCCGCCGTCCACACCGATCAGGACCGGCTTGAACTCGCGGATGTACGGCCGCAGCACGTCCAGATCGGCCTTGTAGTCGTAGCCGCGCACCACGATCAGGCAGTGCCGGCCGGAGATCTGGGTCTTGATGTCGGGCACGCCGACACCGTCGAGCAGCAGCTCCCGCTCCTGCTTGAGGTACTCCATGGTGTTCGCGGCGAACGCCTCCAGCTGCACCGACAGGCCCTCGCGGGCGTCGAGCATGGCCTTGGCGATGGTGTCGCCGTCCTGGCGCACCCCGTGCGCCACCGGCTCACCGCGCACGAAGACGGTGTTGCCCTCGACCCGGACCGAGTCACCCTCGCGGATCTGCTGGAACACCCCTTCGCCGAGATCGTCGAGCAGGGTGATGCCGGCCTCGACCAGCACCTGGGGACCAAGGTTGGGGTAGCGGCCCGAGATGGAGGGCTTGGCGTTGAGCACCGCCGCCACCCCCACGGCCACCAGGGAGTCGGCGGCGACCCGGTCGATGTCGACGTGATCGATCACGGCGATCTCGCCAGGGCGCAGTCGACCGACCAGACGTTTGGTCCGGCGGTCGAGCCGTGCGGTGCCGGTGAGGATCCCCGGTTCGGCGGGCCGGGTCCGGCGCAAGGTGGGAAGACGCATCGCAGCCATCCTGGCATGTCAGTCCGGTATTGGCGCGTACGACACCCCTTGATCGGCCCATACGGGCTGAATTGTGATGTCTGAAACCTCGCGCGACATCAACGGTAACCGCAACGGCACATCAGCGCCGACCCCCATGATCGACGCCTACAGTGAGCCGCGTGATCTACGTCATGCTCGCCGGAGCCATCCTCGCCGAAGTCGTCGCCACGGTCTGCCTGCGCGCCTCCGCGGGCTTCACCAAGCCGATCCCGTCCGCGGTGGTGGTCGTGGGTTACGTCACCGCCTTCGTGCTGCTGAGCCAGGTGCTCAAACGCGGCATGGCGCTCGGGCTGGCGTACGGCATCTGGGCGGGCATCGGCGTGGCCCTGGTCGCCCTGGCCGGGGTGGTCTTCTTCCAGGACCGGTTCAGCTGGCTCCAGGTCGCCGGCCTGGCCCTGGTCGCCGCCGGCGTCGTCGCCCTGGAACTGGGCCGGCAGCACTGACCCGCCCCGCAACGCGCCGAGGGCGGTGCGCGCCACCCGGGGGTGGGGCGCACCGCCCTCGGCGGTGGTACGGGGTCAGGCGGCGCGTTCGCGGGCCGCCACGGCCAGCAGTTCCTCCGCGTGCGCGATGCCCAGGTCCGAGTCCGGCAGGCCGGCCAGCATGCGGGCCAGCTCACGGGCCCGCTCGGTCTCCTCGACGACGCGCACGCCGCTCGTGGTGATCGCGCCGCCGGTGTCCTTGGCCACCACCAGGTGGCGGTCGGCGAACGCGGCGACCTGCGGCAGGTGCGTGACGACCAGCACCTGGTGGTTGCGGGCCAGCCGGGCCAGCCGCCGTCCGATCTCCACCGCGGCGCGGCCGCCGACACCCGAGTCGACCTCATCGAAGACCAGCGTCGGCGGGCCGCCGACCCCGGCGAACACGACCTCGATCGCCAGCATCACCCGGGACAGCTCACCACCGGACGCGCCCTTCTGCAGCGGCAGCGCGGGCGCACCCGGGTGCGCCAGCAGGCGCAGCTCGATGTCGTCGGCGCCGTCGGGGGTCACCCCGGACTCGACCCCGTCGACCACCAGGCTGATGTCACCGGCCGGGCGCGGCACGACCAGCACCGAGATGCGGGCGTGCGGCATGGCCAGCCCGGCCAGCTCCACGGTCACCTTGTCGGCGAAGCGCCCGGCGGCCTCCAGCCGCGCCGCGCGCAGCTTCGCGGCCAGCTCGGCGACCTCGCCGGCGAGCCGGTTCATCTCCCGCTCCAGCTCGTCGAGCAGCTCGTCGGAAGTGTCCAGCGCGGCCAGCCGGGACCGGGCGTTGTCTGCCCAGGCGATGACGCCGTCGACGTCGTCGGCGTACTTGCGGGTCAGCGAGCGCAGCGCGGCGCGCCGCTCGTAGATCTGCTGCAGCCGCGCCGGGTCGGCGTCCAGGCTCGCCAGGTACGTCGACAGCTCCACCGAGACGTCGCCGAGCAGCGACGCGGCCTCCTCCAGGCGGGCGGCGTACTCCCCCAGCTTCGCGTCCACGGTGGACTGCGACTCCAGGGTGCGCCGGGCCGTGCCGACCAGGCTGGTCGCGTCCTCGCTGTCGGTCTCGCCGCCGCCCGCGATCGCCTGGTGCGCGATGTGCGCGGCGGTGCGCAGGCCCTCGGCGTGCTCCAGGCGCTGGGCCTCGGCCCGCAGCTCCTCGTCCTCACCGGCCTGCGGGTCCACCCGCGTGATCTCGTCGAGGCCCAGCCGCAGCAGGTCGGCCTCCTGCGCCCGGGTGCGCATGTTGGCGCGCCGGTCGGCCAGGTCGTCGGCCACGCCACGCCACCGGCCGAACAGCTCCTTGAACTCCACCAGCAGCTTCTCGTGCTCCGGACCGGCGAAGCGGTCCAGCGCGCCCCGCTGCTCCGACGGGCGCAGCAGGCGCAGTTGGTCGGACTGGCCGTGCACCGCCACGACCTGCTCACCGACGTCGCTGAGCAGCGACACCGGCACGGTGCGCCCGCCCACGTGGGCCTTGGACCGGCCCTCGACGGTGACGGTGCGGCTCATCAGCAGCGTGCCGTCGTCGTCGCCCTCGGCTCCGGCCTCGGCCACTCGGGCGGCCACGGCACTGGCCGCGTTGCCCGCCAGCCGCAGTCGGCCTTCGACGGTGGCGCGGCCCGGCTCGGCCCGCACCCGGCCGGCGTCGGCACGCCCGCCGAACAGCAGCCCCAGCCCGGTGACGACCATGGTCTTGCCGGCACCGGTCTCACCGGTGATGACATTCATGCCACGGGTCAGCGGGAGGGTGGTGTCCTCGATCACGCCGAGACCGGTGATACGCAACTCTTCCAGCACAGCAGATGACAGTAGCCCGCCCCTCCGACAGTGTCACGCCGGGCCGCCGGGGCACCTGCCGATATGGGAATGTTCCGCACCATCAAGGACCCGGTCGCGGCGCGGCTCGCCGCCCGTCGGGGTCCTCCGTCAGTGGCCGGTCGCGTGCCGCTGCCCGTGTGCCCGCCAGCCCTCCACCGGCAGCCCGAACTTGGCCACCAGCCGGTCGGTGAACGGCCGCGGCCGCAGCCGCGCCACCCGCACCGGCAGCGCCCCGCGCCGCACCGTGACCTGCGCGCCCGGCGCGAGACTGAACACCCGGCGGCCGTCACAGCTCATCAGCGCGTGCTCGGTGTACGGGTCGATGGTGAGCTGGATCGT
This sequence comes from Catellatospora aurea, assembly GCF_042663325.1. NCBI lineage: Bacteria > Bacillati > Actinomycetota > Actinomycetes > Micromonosporales > Micromonosporaceae > Catellatospora > Catellatospora aurea. The sequence continues at coordinate 6,306 of NZ_JBHTAC010000054.1, read as the reverse complement.
CGAGTCCGGCGCGGTCACCAGCGGGCGGCTGAACAACGCGTGCGCGCTGATCGGCACCAGCAGCAGCGCCTCCACCCGCGGCCACACCACGGGCCCGCCGGCCGAGAACGCGTACGCCGTAGAACCCGTCGGCGTGGCGCACACCACACCGTCGCAGCCGTAGCGCGACAGCGGGCGACCGTCCACATCGACCAGCAGTTCGAGCATGCGCTCGCGGCTGCCCTTCTCGACGCTGACCTCGTTGAGCGCCCACGACTCGGCGATGACCTCACCGGCCAGCTCGGCGGTCACGTCGAGGGTCAGCCGCTCCTCGACGCTGTACTCCCGCGCGACCACGTCGCGCACCGCCGTGTCCAGGTCCGCGATCTCGGCCTCGGCCAGGAAGCCGACCTTGCCCAGGTTGATGCCCAGCAGCGGGACGCCCTCCGGGCGGGCCAGCTCCGCCGCGCGCAGCAGCGTGCCGTCACCGCCCAGCGCGAACACGATCTCCGCGCCCTGGGCCGCGCACGCGCCCGACATGGGCGTCACCCCGGACAGGTCCAGGTCCTCGGCCTCCTCGGCCACCACCCGCACGCTGAACCCCGCCGCGATCAGGTCCCGCGCCACGGTGCGGGCGTGATCGGTGGAGTCCTTCCGGCCGGTATGGGTGACCAGCAGCGCCACGCGCTCCGTCATTCAGTCCTCCGCGTCGGGTGCGTTCGGCACCCCAGCCTCCACCACGGCGCGGATGTCGTCCACCGCGGGGGCGGGTGCGTCGCGCCGGAACCACACGAAGAACTCCACGTTGCCCGACGGACCGGGCAGCGGGCTCGCCGTCACCCCGGCCACGCCCAGCCCGAGCGTGCCCGCGGCCGCCGCGACGTCCAGCACCGCCTCGGCCCGCAGCGCCGGATCGCGCACCACACCGCCCGTGCCGACCCGCTCCTTGCCGACCTCGAACTGCGGCTTGACCATCAGCACCAGGTCGCCCTCGGTGCACGCGGCCAGCGCCGGCAGCACCAGCCGCAGCGAGATGAACGACAGGTCCGCCACGGTCAGCTCGACCACACCGCCGATCACCTCGGGCGTCAGCGTGCGCACGTTGGTGCGCTCGTGCACCTTCACCCGCTCGTCGGTACGCAGCGACCAGGCGAGCTGGCCGTAGCCCACGTCCACGGCGACGACCTCGGCCGCGCCGCTGCGCAGCAGCACGTCGGTGAACCCGCCGGTCGAGGCGCCCGCATCCAGGCAGCGGCGGCCCGCGACGGTCAGGCCGTGCGGCGTGAACGCGGCCAGCGCCCCGGCCAGCTTGTGCCCGCCCCGGGACACGTAGTCGTCGCCGGTGGACTCGCCGACCACGCGTACCGCGTCGGCCGGGTCGACCATGGCCGCGGCCTTGTGCGCCACGGAGCCCTTGACCTCGACCCGGCCCGCGGCGATCAGTTCACCGGCGTGGTCGCGGGACCGGGCCAGCCCGCGGCGGACCAGCTCCGCGTCCAGGCGGGTACGTCGTGCCATGTGCGTCAGGCCTCGATCGCGGTCAGGACTTCCCGCAACGTCTTGTGCGCGGCCTCGTACGCCGCCAGCTGCTCGGCCAGCGGCAGATCGGCGGTGTTCGCCACGGCCCGGACCGCCGCGTCCACCGCGTGGTGGCCGGTCGGGCCGGGCATGAGCGTCGCCGGTGTCGGCATCGGACGCGGCGCCGGGACCCCCGACGGCGAGAACGACAGCGGCAGCTGCGGTGAGGTCACGCGGTGGCCGCCTTACCGGCGGGGGCCTTCTTGGCCGCGGACTTCTTGGCCGGAGCCTTCTTCGCGGCCACCGGCACGTCGGGGGCGGAGCTGAACGCGACCGGGGCCACCGGCTCGGGGCTGCCGGACGTCGCCTTGGCGACGGCGTCGATCGCGGTGGCGGCGTCCACCCCGGCGGGAGCCTTCGCGGCCTTCTTCGCCACGGCCTTCGCCGGCTTGCGGGCCGCCGCGGCGCCCTTGATCGGGGCCTCCTGGGCGGGTTCCACCTTCGCTGCGGGCGCCTTCTTCGCGGGCGCGGCCTTCACCAGGGGCGTGGCCTTGTGGACCCGCTTGGCGACCGCCGCCGGGGTCGTGACCGGCTCCGCCGGCTTGGCCGCCTCCGCCGCCTTCGCCGGGGCGGTGGCCTGCGCCGGAGCGATCGCCTTCTTGGCGACGGCCTTCTTGGCCACCGGCGCGGCGGCGACCACCGGGCTCGCGGCGGCGGAGGACCCGTTGGTCGTGGACGCGGGCCGGTCGGCCTTCGCCTCGCGCAGCTGGCCCTCGAGGTCCTCGATCCGGGCGGTCAGCGTGGCGACCTCCTCGGCGGTGGCCAGGCCGACCCGGCCGAGCGCACGGTCCAGCTCCAGCCGCACGATGCGGGTGATCGCCTCACGGTTCTGCAAGCCGGTGGTGACCAGCTCCTCGGCCATCGTCTGCAGCTGCGACGCGGTCGCGCCGCTCTTGCCGAGCAGCTCCTTGGCCGCCTTCTTGACGGTCTTCTCCGCCTTCTTCTTCGACGCCTCGGTCAGCCCGAAGGCCAGCTCCAGGTACGCCTTGACCACGTCCTGCACGGGTTCGCCCGACTTGCTCGCCACAGCGGTCACCACCTCTCCTGCCGACTGATGCCCGGTTCGGGACGCCGTAAGCGTCCCGTACCGTTCCGCGGACCAACGCTACAGTGCCGGAACCGCAGGCGCAGTGAACAGGCCCCCCAGATCGGCTGCCACGTAGGTCGGGCGCAGCTGTCCACTCGCCGCGGCCGCCTCCACGGCGGTCGAGACTCCGGTCAGCACCAGCAGGCTGTCCATGCCCGCCCGGTGCGCACCGGCGATGTCGGTGTCCAGCCGGTCGCCGACCACCAACACCCGCCGGGCCGACGCCTGCGCCGCCGCGGTCGCGAACAGGCCCGGCTCGGGCTTGCCCACCACCACGTCGGGCTCCCGCTCCAGCGCGTGCACCAGCAGCGCGACCAGGGAACCGTTGCCCGGCAACGGCCCGCGCAGCGTCGGCAGGGTCCGGTCGGTGTTCGTCGCCATCCACCAGGCCCCCGCCCGGATCGCGACACACGCCTCCGCCAGCTGCTTCCAGCCGAGGTCGGGCCCGAACCCCTGGACGACCGCGCGCGGGTTGTCGTCGGCGCTGTCGACGGGCCGCAGCCCGACGTCGGTCACCTCACCGCGCAGCGCGGGCGCGCCCAGCACCAGCACCGGCGCACCCGGCTCCAGCCGCTGCGCCAGCAGCGCCGCGGCCGCACCGGCCGAGGTCAGCACCTCCTGCGGCTGGGCGGCGATGCCCATGCCCCGCAGCAGCGCCGCGACCTCGGCCGCACGCCGCGACGCGTTGTTGGTCGCGAAGCGCACGGCCATGCCCTGATCCCTGAGGCGCGCCAACGCATCGACCGCCCCGGGAATGGGGCGGTCGATGAGGTACAGCACGCCGTCGAGATCGAATATGACCAGGTCATAGTTCTCGACGAGCGATGTCACTTGTCTGTTTCCGCCTTCGTCGCGGGGGTGTCGACAGTAGCGGCCGTGGGCTTCTCGTCGAAGTCCTCGAGGTCGTCGTCGTCCTCGTCTTCGGCGCCGCCGTCGCGGTCCTCGTCGTCATCGTCTTCGTCGTCATCGTCTTCGTCGTCGAGGTCGTCCTCGTCGAGGTCTTCGTCGTCCTCGTCCTCGAGGTCTTCGTCATCCTCGTCGTCGTAGTCCTCGCCGTCGAGGTCGTCCTCGTCCGCGTCCTCGGCCTCGGCCTCGGCCTCGGCCTTGGTGGCACGGTCGGCGGGCTCGTCGTCCACCTCGGGCTCGTCCTCGATCTCGACGCCGTCCATCTCGAGCAGCCGCTCAGCCGCGTCGGTCACCGCGTCGGTGTCGGCGGCGGCCGCCTTGGCGAACCACTCCCGAGCCTCCTCGGCACGCCCCGACGCCAGCAGCGCGTCGGCGTACGCGTACCGCAGCCGCGGCGACCAGTCCTCGTTAGACTCCACGGTCAGCTCGCGCACCTGCAGCATCGCCGCAGCCGCCTCGTGCTGGCCCATGTCGCCCCGGGCGCCGGCCGCCACGATCAGCAGCTCCAGCGCCTCACCCTGGCTGAGCTTGTCGCGCTCGACACCGCGGAACAGGTCGATCGCCTTCTCCGGCCGGCCCAGCGCCCGCTCGCAGTCGGCCAGCACGGCCAGGTGCGTCTGCCGCCCCGTCATCCGGTGGTACGTACGGATCTCCGCGATCGCGCTCGCCCAGTCACCCGTCTGGTACGCGGCCAGGCCGACGGCCTCACGGACCACCGCGATGCGCGACGCCAGCCGACGGGCGGCCAGCGCGTGCTCCAGCGCCTGCTCCGGGTCGTCGTCGATCAGCTGACCGGTCGCGACGAGGTGCCGCGCGACCGTGTCCGCCACCGGCTTGGCCAGCGAGAGCAGCTCGGCACGCACCTCGCTGTCGAGGTCCGCCGCCGTGATGTCGTCGGGCAGCGCGGGACCGGGACGGCCCGTACCCTCGAACTCGCGGGCCTCCGTGCCCTCGGCGGACCGCTCGCCCTCACGGCGCTCGGCGGGGCCGCTGCCACTGCGGAAGCCGCCCTCGCGACGGTCGCCGGACGGACGGTCGCCACCACGGAACCCGCCCTCACGACGGTCACCGCGGTCGTCACCCCGGAACCCGCCCTCACGACGGTCGCCGCCACCGAAACGCTCGCGGTCACCGCCACTGCGGAACCCGCCCTCGCGGCTGCCGGAACGGTCGCCGTAGCCGGGACGGTCGCCGCGGTTGAACCCGCCACGGTCGCCACCGGGACGGTCACCGCCGCCGAAGCGGTCGCGATCGCCGCCGCTGCGGAAGCCACCCTCACGACGGTCGCCACCGGTGCGGTCGCCGTAGCCGGGACGGTCGCCGCCACGAGAGAACCCGCCGCGGTCACCACCCGAACGGAAGCCACCCTCGCGGGTGCCACCCGTACGGTCGCCGTAGCTCGGACGGTCACCGCCGCTGCGGAAGCCCTCACGGCGGTCGCCACCGGTCCGGTCACGGTCGCCACCACGGAACCCGCCCTCACGGCTGCCGCCGGTACGGTCACGGTCGCCGAAGCCACCGCTGCGGTAACCGCCACGGTCCTCGGACGGGCGGCGGAAGCCACCCTCACGACGGTCCCCACCGGGACGGTCACCACGGAAGCCGCCCTCACGACGGTCACCACCGCCGGAACGCTCGCGGTCGCCGCCGCTGCGGAAACCACCCTCACGGCTGCCGCCCGTGCGGTCGCCGTAGCTCGGACGGTCGCCGCCACTGCGGAAACCACCCTCACGGCTGCCGCCGGTACGGTCGCCGTAGCTCGGACGGTCGCCACCGCTGCGGAAGCCGCCCTCACGACGGTCACCACCGCTGCGGAAGCCGCCCTCACGACGGTCACCACCGCTACGGAAGCCGCCGCGGTCGCCACCCCGATCGTCGCCGCCCCGGAAACCGCCCTCGCGACGGTCACCGCCGCCGAAACGCTCGCGGTCGCCGCCACTGCGGAAGCCGCCCTCACGACGGTCGCCGCCGGGGCGGTCGCCACCGCGGTCGCCGCCACTGCGGAAGCCACCCTCGCGGCTGCCGCCCGTGCGGTCGCCGTAGCTCGGACGGTCACCGCCACTGCGGAAACCACCCTCACGGCTGCCACCGGTGCGGTTCTGGTCACCACCACGGAACCCGCCCTCACGGCTGCCGGAACGGTCGCCGTAACTCGGACGGTCGCCACCGCGGGAGAACCCACCGCGGTCGCCGCCACTGCGGAAGCCACCCTCACGGCTGCCGGAACGATCGCCGTAGCTCGGACGGTCGCCACCGCTACGGAAACCACCCTCACGGCTGCCACCGGTGCGGTCCCGGTCACCACCACGGAACCCGCCCCGGTCACCACCGGTACGGTCACCTGAGCTGCGGAAGCCGCCCTCACGACGGTCGCCGCCGGCGCGGAAACCGCCGCGGTCGTCACCGTCACGCCGGGGCGCGCCGCGCTCACCGGTGCCACGCGGCTTGTCGTAGCCGCCGTCGAAACCACGGGCACGGTCGCCGTCGCGTCGGAAACCTTCGCGCTTGCCGTGAGAACGGTCGTACCCGCCCCTCTCGGAGCGAGGCCCACCGCCTCCGCGGCCGGCCTGGCCGGACGAGTCCTGTCCGGGCTTGTCGTTGGAACTCGAGTTCACGGGTACATCCTTCCTGATGCCGCCGTGAATCGGCGGCACAACGCATACGAGGGCCTACCCCTGGCGGGGAGGCCCTCGTATGGAACGTTTGTCCGGCGGTGTCCTACTCTCCCACAACGTCCCCGTTGCAGTACCATCGGC
>NZ_JBHTAC010000053.1:0-59522 GCF_042663325.1 Catellatospora aurea | reverse complement strand
CGGTCAGCGGCCCGGAACCCGCGTTGTACTGCCGCAGCGCCTCGTCGAGGTGGTCTTCCAGGCCCATCGACCCGTTCGAGCTGCTGCCCGACGTGCCCTCGATCGCCGCGATCCGGTCCAGCCACACCGCGGTGGACAGGTTGGAGACCCGGCTGCCACCCGACACGGACGCCGCCTTCGCGCTCCACTCCGGGTTGACGTAACCACGCGCCCCCGCGTACGGGTTGTCGGCCTTGCCGCTCTGCGTGATGTCGTTGTCGATCTCGGTCACGGCCAGCGAGGCGCCGGTGTAGCCCGAGGCGGACGCCGCCACGGTCGCGGTGCCGTTGGTCTGGTCGCTGTCCTCGGCGGCGGAGATGGCGACGCTCACACCGGCGACCGCGTTCGACGGGGTCAGCGTGACCGACGACGGCGCACTGATGCTGGTGTCGCCGCTGCGGGCCAGGGCGACCGTCACGTTCGAGGTCGGCGCGGCGCTCAGCTTGACGGTGACCGACGAGCTGCTGCCCTCGGCGACGCTCACCGACGACGGCGTGATGATGATCGAGCGGGCCTGCGGGCTCGGGCTGGTGCTCGCGCTCGGCTGCGGGCTCGGGCTGTTGCTCGGGCCGGTGCTCGGCGACGGGGTCACGCCTCCCGTGGTGCAGGTGGTGTTGTTCAGCGTGAACGCGGTCGGCTTGGTGTTGGCCCCGCTCCAGCGGCCGTTGAAGCCGATGCTGGTCGACGCGCCCGTGCCGAGCGTGCCGTTGTAGGACAGGCTGGTGCCCGTGATGTTGGCGCCCGACTGCGCCCAGGTGGCCGACCAGCCGGGGGCGGTCAGCGTCTGGCCGGACGGGAACGCGAACTTCAGCGACCAGCTGGTGATCGGGTCGCCGGTGTTCTTGACCGTGATGGACGCGGTGAAGCCGCCGCTGCCGGGGGCCTCGGTCCAGTCGTTGGAGGTGTACGTGATGTCACAACCGGGCGCGGCGTGCGCGATCGCCGCGGGGAGCGTGACAAGGCCGGCGACCACGAGGGCGCTCGCACCGGTCAGCGCGACTACCTTGCGCCTTCCGGACAGCCTGATCGGGAATCTCATTGCCTTCTCCTTGGGCCGTTTCCGGATCCCCGGGCAGGGGTCCGGTGTGGACGCCGCAGAGACAGCCGGAAGAGGGCCGCGCCGAGACGCCACGGAGGTGGTGCGGGGTGCCCTGCCCGGCGGGCGGAACTGAAGGTGAACGCAGACGACCGGAACGCGGTCCGTGACAACGCCGTCCCGGTGTGACACCGGGTGCCCTCGGCGGTGAAATCGCGTGTGCTCCCTACGCGAGTGCGGTCATCGTCGCACACGAAACAAGCACGACACAACACCATGTGTCTATGCGTTGACCAGCGGTGAAAGTTTCAGTCGCGGTGGTTGAGCACGGCGGAGATCAGGCGCACGACGTCACTGTGCAGCGCGGCGAACCGGCCCTCGACGTCCTCGCCGGCCGACCCGGTGTACGGGTCGATCGCGTGCAGCAGCAGCTCGTTGATGCCGCCGACGATGGCCAGCGCCTGCCCCTGCGACAGCGGCCGCAGGTCGGGATCGCTGAGCCGGCCCACCTCGACGAGATCCACCAGGGTGCCCGCGAAGCGCTGCAGCGTCAGCTGGCGCAGCGTGAACGCGCGGTGCCCGGCCGCCTGCACCTCGATCAGCATGGTCCGGGTGAACGCGGGCATGGTCTCCAGCGCGCCGAGGTAGGCCGCCGCGCCGTCGCTGATCCGCTCCGGCCACGGCTGGTCGCCGGAGGCCGCCGCCCGGATGATCAGCATCAGCCGGTCGCAGACGTGTTCGTAGAGCGCCATCAGGCACTCTTCCTTGGCGGCGAAGTGCTCGTAGAAGGTGCGTTTGGAGACCCGGGCCAGCGCCACGATGTCGGCGATGGTGGTCGATGCGTAGCCCTTCTCGGCGACGCACGCCGCGAGTGCCGTGGTCAGGTCACGGCGGACCGATTCGGGCGTCCGGGTGGGGGCGGCCATGGCTCCTCCGCTGGTCGGGGCGAGTCAGGGTCGAATGGGTGCAGACTGTACCGGTGGCTCGTGACGATTTCGGGCCTTCCCCGCCCTGTTACCCGGTGGTAATTTCTCGGGCAAGGGCTGGTACCCATCGGTACCACGGAGGAGGTCACCCGTGAGCAGCGCGGATCGCCATACCCGCATCGCGATCATCGGGGCCGGGTTCGGCGGGATCGGCGCGGCGATCCGGCTGCGCGGCGCGGGCCACCGGGACTTCCTGGTCTTCGACCGGGGCGACGAGGTCGGCGGGACCTGGCGGGACAACTCCTACCCGGGCTGCGCCTGCGACGTGCCCTCGCACATGTACTCCTTCTCCTTCGCCCGCAACCCGGGCTGGAGCCGCAGCTTCTCACCGCAGCCGGAGATCTGGGCCTACCTGCGCCGCTGCGCCGACGGCATACGCCCGCACCTGCGGCTCGGGCACGAGGTGCACGCCGCCGCCTGGGACCCCGCCGCGCGGCTGTGGCGGATCGACACCTCCCACGGCGCGTACACGGCACAGGTGCTGGTCGCCGCGGGCGGGCCGCTCACCGAGCCGTCCATCCCGGACCTGCCGGGCCTGGCGGACTTCGGCGGCGAGACGTTCCACTCGGCGCGCTGGCGGCACGACCTCGACCTGACCGGGCGGCGGGTCGCCGTCATCGGCACCGGGGCCTCGGCGATCCAGTTCGTGCCGCAGATCGCGCCGCGGGTCGGCGCGCTGACGCTGTTCCAGCGCACCCCCGCCTGGGTGCTGCCGCGCCGCGACCGGCGCATCAGCGCCGTCGAGCGCCGGCTGTTCCGCTCCGCGCCGTTCACCCACTGGCTGCTGCGGGCCGGGGTGTACTGGGGACGCGAGCTGCAGGCCACCGCGTTCCTGCGCCCGGCGCTGATGCGGTTCGGCCAGGCCATGGCCCGCCGCCACCTGCGCCGGTCGATCGCCGACCCGGTGCTGCGCGAGCGGCTCACCCCCTCGTACACGATGGGTTGCAAGCGGGTCCTGCTGTCGAACGACTTCTATCCGGCGCTGGACCGCGCCAACGTGGACCTGGTGACCGAGCCGATCACCCGGGTCACCGCCGGCGGCGTCGTCACCGCGGACGGGCGCGAGCATCCCGCCGACACGATCGTGTTCGGCACCGGGTTCCACGTCACCGACCTGCCGATGGCGCAGACGATCCGGGGCGCCGACGGGCGCACGCTGGCCGAGCACTGGGCGGGCGGCATGTCCGCCTTCCGCGGCATCGCGGTCACCGGCTTCCCGAACCTGTTCCTGCTGCTCGGCCCGAACACCGGGCTCGGCCACAACTCGGTCGTCTTCATGATCGAGTGCCAGCTCACGTACGTGCTGGGCGCGCTGCGCCACCTCGACACCGCGGGCGTCGCCGCGATCGAGCCCCGACCGGACGCGCAGCGGGCCTACAACGCCGCGCTGGACCGCGCGATGGACGGCACGGTGTGGACCAGCGGCGGCTGCCGCAGCTGGTATCTCGACGCCGACGGCCGCAACTCCACCCTGTGGCCCGGCTACACCTGGTCCTACTGGCTGCGCACCCGCCGCTTCGACGCCGCCGCCTACCGGCCCGTGCCGGCCCGCACCCCCGCCGCCGAGGAGGCGCGATGAGCGAGCTTCGCGAGGAGCGAGCATGAGACGACCGCTGCGCGACCAGGTCGTGCTGATCACGGGCGCGGCCCGGGGCATCGGCGCGCACACCGCCCACTTGGCCGCCGCGCGTGGGGCCAGGCTGTCCCTGGTCGGGCTCGAGCCGGGCCGGCTGCGCGGGCTGGCCGGCGAACTCGACGGCGCGGCCTGGTACGAAGCCGACGTCACCGACTCGGCCGCGCTCGAAGCGGCCGTCGCCGGGACGCTGCGACGGTTCGGGCGCATCGACTGCGTGATCGCCAACGCGGGCATAGCGGGCCTGGGCACCGTCGCGACCGGTGACGTCGAGGCACTGGCCCGCACCGTCGAGGTGAACCTTATCGGGGTGATGCGCACAGCCGCCGCCACGGCCGCGCCGGTCATCGCCGCCCGCGGGTACTACCTGCTGGTCTCGTCGACGGCGGCGTTCACCGCGCTGCCGGGCATGTCGGCGTACTGCGCCGCGAAGGCCGGGGTGGAGCACTTCGGCAACGCGCTGCGGCTGGAGCTGGCCCATCACGGCGTCGCCGTCGGCACCGCCCACCCGGGCTGGGTGGACACCGACCTGGTCCGCGACGCCAAGGACGACCTCCCGGCGTTCCGGGCCGCGTTCGGCAGCCTACCCTGGCCGGTCGGGTCGACCAGCTCCGTCGAGCAGTGCGCGCGGGCGTTCGTCCACGGCGTCGAGCACCGGCGCAGGCGCGTCTACGTGCCGCGGGCCATCGCCGGGGTGCAGCTGCTGCGCACCGTGGTGAACAGCGCGTTCAGCGACCGGCTGGTGGGGCGGCGGTCGCGGTCGCTGGTGCCCCGACTGGAACAGGAGGTGGCGGCTCTGGGCCGGTCCTTCGGCGCGCACAGCGCGGAGACCCTCGACGGAGGAAGGTCATGATCGAGGTGGCGTACGAGCGCCGCGGCGCGGGCGAGCCCCTGGTGCTGATCCACGGCATCGGCCACCACTGGCGGGCCTGGGAGCCGGTGCTCGACCGGCTGGCCGAGCACCACGACGTGATCGCCATCGACCTGCCCGGCTTCGGCCGCTCGCCGGTGCCGTCCGGCGGAATGCCCGCCGACATGCCGCAGACCGTCGCCGCCGTCGCCCAGTGGCTCGACGAGCAGGGGCTGCGCCGCCCGCACGTGGCCGGCAACAGCCTCGGCGGCGCGATCGCCCTCGAACTGGCCGCGGCCGGGGTGGTCGCCTCGGCGACGGCGATCTCCCCGGCGGGTTTCTGGACGCGCCGGCACATGCGGTACGCCCTCACGGTGCTCACTGCGATGCGCTGGGGCACGTTGCTGCCGCAGCCGGTGGTACGGGCCAACATGCGGCCCTCCCGCACCCGGGCGCTCGCGTTCGCGATGCTGATGCGCCACCCCGGCCGGCTCGACGCCGAACGCGCGGTCGCCGACGCCCTGGCGCTGCGCGGCGCGGCCGGTTTCCGGCCGGTCGCGCGAGCCGCCGCCCGCGGCTACGAATTCCGCGGCGTGCCGTCCGTGCCGGTGACCGTGGCCTGGGGCGACCGCGACCGGATCCTGCTGCCGCGCCAGGCCGGGACCGCCCGCGAGCGGCTGCCGCAGGCCCGGCATGTGACCCTTCCGGGCTGCGGCCACGTGCCGATGAGCGACGACCCGGCCCTGCTCGCCGAGGTCATCCTCGCCACCACCGCCGCCACCACCGCCTGACCGCCACCAGCCGCCATCAGCCCTGCTCAGCTGCACCCGACCGTTAGGAAGGGCACCTTCTACATCGCGTGGCGATGGGAAGGTGCCCTTCCTTTGCTCGGGGCGGGTCAGGCGGCGAAGTCGAGGACGACTTTGATGTCGTCGGGTTGGTTTTCGAGGGCGGTGGCGTAGTCGGCGGCGGGAACGCGGCGGGTGATCAGGGCCGAGAGCCAGTCGGGGTCGGCGGACCGCAGGGCGTGCGCGGCCTCCTGCCAGTGGCGCAGGTTGGCGTTGACGGAGCCGAAGACGACGTTGTTCTCCAGGACCATGTCGCGGTTGAGGCCGCCGAGGTCGAGCGACAGTTTGCGGCCGCCACTGGACACGCCGGTGAGGCAGACCGTGCCGTTCGGGCCGACCTGGTCGATGACCTGCGCGATGACCGGCGGCGCGCCGGTGCACTCCAGGACCAGGTCGGGTGCGAAGTCCAGGTCGCAGACCTGGCCGGTGTGGTAGGTCGCGCCGAGGCCGGCGACCAGGTCGGGTTTGGGGCCGCCGGTGGAGCGGTCGAGCACATGCACCTCCAGGTCGCGCTGGCGGCCCATCAGCGCGGCCAGCAGGCCGATCGGGCCGGCGCCGGTGACCAGCACGGTCCGCGGTTCGTACCGGGCACGCAGGCCGATGCGCTCGATGTGCTCCCAGGCCTTGGCGACCACGCTGGTCGGCTCCAGCAGCATGCCCACCTCCAGCAGCGAGGCGTCCAGGCCGACCGCGAAGTCGGGCTCGACGCGCCAGCGCTCCCGGGCGAAGCCGTGCCGCTCCTTGATGCCGCACTCCACGTACCGGCCGTTGCGGCACATGTCCCACTCGCCGACCAGGCAGTTGACGCAGGGCACCGGGTCGGGCCGGCGCACGATGCCGGCCACGAGGTCGCCGGGCTGCCAGCGGCCGGAGTCGTCGGAGATGACCCGGCCCAGCGACTCGTGCCCGATCACCAGCCGGCTGTCCGGGCCGGGCGCGGTGCCGTACTCCGCCGCGACGATCTCGCGGTCGGTGCCGCACACGCCCACGGCTAGCGCCTGCACCAGCACCTGCCCCTCGGACTCGTCCGGTTCCGGCAGGTCGTCGACCCACTGGGCCGAGTCCGGGCGTCCCGCCTCGACGATCAAACCTCGCATATGCGTCACCCTAGGCTCGTTGCTCCGCGTGCGGCGGGCTTTCGCCCACCGGTCGGCCGTGTCCCCGATGCCCGGCTTGCCGGGTCTATCGGCCAGCGGCATACGCCGCTGCTCGCACGTGCGACAACACCGCGTGTAGTGCATCCTTTACGGCATGTCCACGGACCGCGCTCCCTTCGCCTACCCGCCCGCCGCCCGGCTGAACCTCGTGGAGCAGATCCACGGCCACCGGATCGCCGACCCCTACCGCTGGCTGGAGGACCCCGCCGACCCGGACACCGCGGCCTGGTCGCAGGCGCAGGACGAGCTGCTGGCCGAGCACCGGGCCGGCTGGTCCGAGCGCGCCGCGCTGCGCGACCGGCTGGCGCAGCTGCTCGCCGTCGGCGCGGTGACGGCCCCCGTCTGGTACGGCGAGCGCGGCTTCTTCCAGCGGCGCGCCGCCGCGCAGGACCACGCGGTGCTGCTGGTCATCGAACCGGACGGCGCCGAGCGGGTGCTGCTCGACCCGAACGCCGCCGACCCGACCGGCGCGACGACGCTCGACTGGTACTACCCGTCGCCGGAGGGCACGCTGCTGGCGTACGCGATGTCGGTGGGCGGCACCGAGGAGCCGCTGCTGCGGGTGCTGGACGTGGCCACCGGCGCGGTCGTGGACGGGCCGATCGACCGGATGCGGCACACCGCCATCGCCTGGCTGCCCGGCGGCGAGGCGTTCTACTACTCGCGCTTCCTCGCCCCCGGCGCGGTCGAGGGCGACGACCCGAAACTGCACCGCCGGGTGTACCTGCACCGGCTCGGCACCGACCCGGACACCGACCCGCTGATCCTCGGCGACGGCTCGCCCCGCGGCCGCTACTTCATGCCGCGCGTGTCCCGGGACGGCCGCTGGCTCACCATCAGCGAGACCCAGGGCACCGATCCGCGCAACGACCTGTGGCTGGCCGACCTGGCGGCGAGCCCGCCGGACGCGCCCGCGCTGCGCGCCGTGCAGCAGGGCGTCGACGCGATGACCCACGCGCACTTCCACGACGGCCTGGTCTACCTGCAGACCAACCGCGACGCGCCGCGGTGGCGGCTGTGCGTGGCCGACCCGGTCGACCTCGCGTACCCGAACTGGCGCGAGCTGATCGCCGAGGACCCCGGGGCGGTGCTGGAGGACTACGAGATCCTCGACGGCCCCGCGCTGCGGACGCCGGTGCTGCTGGTGGCGACGACCCGGCACGCGCTCAGCGAACTGACCGTGCACGAGCTGCACACCGGCGAGGAGGTCGCCAAGGTGGCGCTGCCCGGGGTGGGCAGCCTCGGCCCGCTCACGTCCCGCCGCGACGGCGGCCACGAGGCCTGGTTCAGCTACGGCGACCACACCACGCCCGGCACCGTGCACCGCTTCGACGCCCGCGACAACACGGTCGGCCTGTGGGCCCGCCCGCCCGGCGCGGCCGCGGTCGGCGACGTGGTCACCGAGCAGGTCACCTACACCTCCGCCGACGGCACCGACGTGCGCATGTTCGTCGTCGCGCCCGGCGCGCCCGCCACCGGCCCGCGGCCCACGCTGCTGTACGGCTACGGCGGCTTCAACATCTCGCTGACCCCCTGGTACTCGCCGATGGCCATCGCCTGGGCGGAGGCCGGCGGGGTGTGGGCGGTGGCGAACCTGCGCGGCGGCGGCGAGGAGGGCGAGCAGTGGCACCGCGACGGCATGCTCGCCCACAAGCAGAACGTCTTCGACGACTTCCACGCCGCCGCGGACTGGCTGGTCGCCTCGGGCACCACGACGCCGGGGCAGCTGGCGGTCATGGGCGGCTCCAACGGCGGCCTGCTCGTCGGGGCGGCGCTGACCCAGCGGCCGCAGGCGTACGCCGCGGTGGTCTGCTCCGCTCCGTTGCTGGACATGGTCCGCTACGAACTGTTCGGCCTCGGCTCGACCTGGGCCGGGGAGTACGGCACCGCCGACGACCCGGAGCAGCTCGGCTGGCTGCTGTCGTACTCGCCGTACCACCACGTGCACGAGGGCACGGACTATCCGGCCGTGCTGTTCACCGTGTTCGACGGCGACAGCCGGGTGGACCCGCTGCACGCCCGCAAGCTCGCGGCCGCGCTGCAGCACGCCACGACGAGCGGACGACCGGTGCTGCTGCGCCGGGAGGGCGACGTCGGACACGGCAACCGGTCGGTGTCGCGCACCCTGGACCTGTGCGCGGACGAGCTGGCGTTCCTGACGGCGTACACCCGCCGGCCCTGACGGCCGGCCGCGGGACGGCGGGCGATCTCTACGATCGGATCATGCCGCTGACGTTGCCGACCCATCCCGTCGCCGTCGTCCCGCTCAAGCTGTGGCGTCCCCGCTGGTTCGACGGTGTCGCGCTGGTGATCGGCACGGTCGCGCCCGACCTCGCCTTCGCCGCCGACGGTTACGGCGTGACGATCCACAGCCACGCGTGGCACGCGCCCCTGTGGTGGGCGCTGCCGCTGGCCGTCGTCGGCACCCGCCTGGTCCGGTGGGCCGCGCCGACGATCGCCGCACACCTGCCCGCGGGCGGGCCGCTGGCCCTGCGCGACTACGGCGCGCTGGGCCTGGCACGGCACCACTGGCTGATCACCGCGATCTCGGCGGTCATCGGTGCGGTCTGCCACATCGGCTGGGACGCGCTGACCCATCCGACCGTAGACGGCGGCCGGGTCCTCCTCCCGTTCCTGCATCGCCAGGCGGGGCCGGGTATGCCGTGGTGGGAGCTGCTGTCCATCGGCTCCAACCTGGCCGGTTTCGCGGCCGCCACGGCGCTGCTCGTCCACATCGGCCGGAAACGCCTGCTGCGGCGCTGGTACGGGTCGGCGGCGGCGGCGGACGTACCACGGCCGGCCCTATTCTGGACCGCGGTGGCCGTGGTGTTCGCACTCGGCCTGGCCTCGCTGCCGCTGCACCCGGTGCGGCTCGTGGGCGACCAGGCCGTGCGGGTGATGCTGTTCGCGGCGCTGGCGCTGCTCGCGGGTGCCGCAGCGGTGCAGGCACGTGCCGCGCGGACCACCGGGACGATCCACGTCCCCGACAGCAGTCACCCGTCAGGGCTGACGCCGGGGGTCCACCGCCAGGATCATGCACTCCCAGGTCTCGTCCCGGCGGTCGATGGATCCGAACGGCCAGCCGGGACCGGTCCACTGGCTGAGCAGCGCCGGGCCGCCGAACCGGCGGATGTCGACGTGCCGCGAGACCTGGCCTGAGCACCAGGCCAGGTCGTCGCCGGCGGCGTACAGGGCGCGCGCCGTGCCCGACCAGAACAGCGTGTCGCCGTGCTCGGCCACGGCGAGCCCGTGTTCGCGCCAGTCCCAGCCCCGCTCAGGATGGGGCGGCCGTGGCGACGGCACGCTCACCAGAGCAGCCCGGCTGGGATGCGGGCCGCGCCCGAGCCGGGTGCGCAGTGCGGTCCAGTGCGCGGGCCGCAGGACCACGTCCCTGCGCATGATCACCAGGTCGCCGAGGCCCTGCTCGTTCGACCAGTGCTCGGCGTACTCGTCGCGCGGGTTGCGCCGCAGCGGCACGTACACCGCCGAGTGCGGGCTCACCGCGGCGAACCGGAACAGCGCGCCGAGCCGCCACAGGTCCGCGCGGGACGCCGTCAGCGCACCCGTGTGCTGCCACAGCAGCAGGGTCTGGTAGGTGTCGCGCAGCGGCGGGTCCGGCACCACTACCCGGCGCAGCCCGGTCCGACCTGGCAACGCGTGCACGCGTACCCGCAGTGCCGTCCGCCTGCGCTGCATCTGACCTCCGTCGTGCCGCCGCGCACCCCCGTCGCTCGCAGCGACCCCATGGTATTGCCGGGCCGTGCTAGAAAATGCCGTGCCCACCACCCCTGAAACCCACCTGCAGCTCGCGCTGATGGCCTCGCGCCGGGTGCAGCAGTACCAGTCGGCCGCCAACGGCATCGCCGCGCTCGGCTTCGGCGGCACCGTGCTGCTGTGCGCGGTGGCGGCCACCGTCACGCAGCCCTTCCCCGGCGAACTCGTCCTGGCCGACCGGTTGGCCATCCTGATGTTCATGGCCTCGGTGCTGAGCGCGCTGAGCGCCATCGGCGTCAGCTACGCCCGCGCGTGGACGCGGTTTTACCACGCCGAGTCGGAGGGATGGCTCGACCAGGTGGTCCCGGCCGAAGAACGTGCGGCCGTCCACCGGCGGTTCCTCGCCGGCAACCCCACGCCGACCGCGCTGAGCGTCGTCTGGACCGCGACGCTCGCCGTGATGTCGCTGGCCACCGGCATCGTCGGCCTGCTGTTCCTCCCCTGGTCGGCCTAGGCGGCCGCACGCCGCGCCACCGCGGCGGGGAGAATCCCGGGCATGCCCTTCTCCCTGCGCACCGCCGACGCCGCCGACATCGAACCGGTGCTCGAGTTCTGGAAGACCGCCGCCGAGGACACCGACCGTGACGACGCCGGCGCGGCGGTGGCCGCGCTGCTGGCCCGCGACCCCGGGGCGCTGCTGCTGGCCGTGGACGGCGACGAGATCGTCGGCTCGCTGATCGCCGGCTGGGACGGCTGGCGCTGCCACCTCTACCGGTACGCGGTGCACCCGGACCGCCGCCGCCAGGGCATCGGGCGGGCCCTGCTCGACGCCGCCGAGCAGCGCTTCGCGGCCCTGGGCGGGCAGCGCGCCGACGCGATGGTGCTCGACGACAACGAGCTCGCCGCCCCGGCGTGGACCGCCGCCGGATACCGGCCGCAGCCGCAGTGGTCCCGCTGGGTCAAACCGCTGACCGCCCGCTGACGGCACGGGACGGCAGCGTGGCCGTCCCGTGTTTAGGATCATGGGATGCGTCCACCCCTCGACCGCATCGCCCTCATCTCCGACGTGCACGGCAACCTCACCGCGCTGGAGGCCGTGCTCGACGACATCGACGCCCGCGGCATCAGCCGCGTCTTCAACCTCGGCGACTACGTCGGGAAGGGACCGCGCGGGCGCGAAGTCATCGAGATCTGCCGTACCCGGTGCGAGGTCAACATCCTCGGCAACTGGGACGACTTCCTGCCCGACCCTGACCGGGCCTACGACAGCCCGGCGCTGGCGTGGTGGCTGGCGCAGCTGGGCCCGGGGCAGGGCGAGTGGCTGCGGGCGCTGCCGTTCAGCCACGACTTCCTGATGAGCGGGCGGCGGGTGCGGCTGTACCACGCGTCGTCGGACTCGGTGCACCACCGCGTGCGGTTCGACCACGACGAGGCGGAGTTCCTGTCGATGTTCGCCAACACCCCGGCGACCGGCGACGGACCCGAGCCCACGGTCGTCGGGTACGGCGACACCCACGACCCGTACTACGAGGTCGACCGCGCCCGGCGCACCCTGTTCAACACCGGCAGCGTCGGCAACGCCATGGACGACCCCACTCCCGTGTACGTGATCCTGGAGGGTGTCTTCGGGTCCGAGGCCGAGGCCCCGTTCTCGATCCAGTTCGTGCGGGTGCCTTACGACGTGCAGGCCGAGCTGGCGGTGGCCCGGGAGACGGGCATGCCCGAGTACACCGGGTACGAGTCGGAGATCCTGCACGGCGTGTACCGCGGCGAGATGAACGAACCCGGCGGACCCGGCTACCACCGCCGCCCGCGGGAAGCCGCCCCGCCGGCGAGCGCCGGCTGAGCCGTCGGCGCACTCCCCCGGCCGGAAAAGTCCACGCCGCGCAGTCTGCCGGGTCGCTACTGTCGTGCCCGTGACCAGCTTTCCTGCCGCAGCGCGCCGGGTACGGACCACGGAGCTCGACCTGTTGCAGCGGATGCACATGCTGCGCGAATGCGTCGTCAAGTTCCCGCCGTACGGCTTCCGCGCGACCTGGCACCACCTGCTGGTCAGCGCCGCCATGCCGCAGCGGCTCGGGGACGACCCGGAGGCACTGGTCCGCGCTGTGGACGAACTGTCCGAGGCGCGTGCCCTCTGGACCGCCGAGCAGTCGGCGTACTCCGCCCGGCGCCTCGCGGAGAAAGCGGACGGGCGGCGCGCGGCGCGCAAGGCCGACGCCTGGCACACGTGGGGCAGGTACCGGCTCGCCTACTGCCCGGATCCCGAACTGCACCCGACGGACCGGCTGCCGGTGGTCGTCGCGCGCCTCATCACCGCCTACCGCTCCGGCGAGGACTGGTCCGACACGTGCCCGCTCTGCGGGTCGCGCTTCGAGCAGCAGCCCTGCCGCCGGTGCGGCATCGAACCATGCGGCCCGCCGAACTTCCCGGTCCGCGAGTCGGAGGTCGAGGCGGCGCACCGGTTCCGGCAGATCTGGCGGCGCACCGGCGTCGGCGGGCCCGGCGGCGGGATCGTGGACTTCGCGGGCGGCCGGCTGGCCGCGCTGCGCCTGGGGCGGCGGCTGGTCACCGAGGTCACCGCGTCGGCACCGGGTCGCCGCGCGTTCGTCGACATCACCCCCGACCTCACCGAGCACGACGAGTCCGCCCGCCGCCGCGGCTGGGAATGCCGCAACAGGTACCGGTCGTTCCGGATCACGCACTGGGAGTACGACGAGCGGTTGCTGTCCACCGACGATTACGACGTCTGCGCCGTACTCGTCCGGAAGGCCGTCGCCGCCGACGAGACGGCACTGGTCGCCTTGCTGGCCGACTGGGACCTGCGACCGGGCCGGTTCGACCACGCCGGGAACACCGCCGACCCGTGCCGACCGGCGCTGCCGCGGACCCACGACGACCCGCCGGCGGGCTAGCCTGTGCGGCGTGCACATCCTCGACGATCCGGCGGTGAGCCGACCGCTGCGGCAGTTGCTCTCCCGGGCGGACCGGAGGGACCCGACGCCCGAGGAGGTGATCCGCGCGCAGGCGCGGGCCGTCGGCACGGCCGGTCGGGTGAGCAGGCCCCCGGCGGAGGTCGTCGAAGCGATGGTCGGGTTCGAGCACCGTTTCGGGGGCATCGCCTACAAGCTCATCGTCGGCAACCCCATAACGTACGGACTGAACGGCAGACCGACAGCCCGCGCCGCCGAGCAGGGCTGGGCGTTCAAAGGAATCGTGGACGGGGACCTGACCTGGGGTCTCGATGTGCTGGCCGACGGCCGTGTCGCCGTCGACTTCGGCGAGACCGTCCCTTACCGGGTCCTGTGCCGCAGTGTCGAGCAACGCCTCGAGAACGACGCGTTGCTGGCGGAGCTGCGTCATCGGCCCCACCGCAGCTTCGAGTTCAGGGTCCCGAACGACGTCGTGCCGCCGATCACCGGAATCGGGCTACCGCCGGTGTGCACGGAAGCCTGCGGCCCGGGACTGCTCTGGTGGGTCGGCGACGAGCTGGCCTTCTTCGCGGAACTGGGCAGCTGGATCCACGAGGGCATGGATCGGTGGAATCTGTGGGCGTTCGCCCTGCGTGCCACCGAGGTCCCCGATGCGCGGGAGGTGCCTGCCTTCGGCACGCTCCAGCCCGCCGAGTCCGACTGGTGCTACCTGTGCGGTGAGCCGTCGGCGGCTGGGCGGCCGTGCGCGCCCGCTCTGGCGAATTGATTTGAGCGCCTTGAAATCATGGACGTCATGACCGAGCGCAAGCCGATGATCGCGGTTCTGACCGGGGCGGGCATCTCCACCGATTCCGGGATCCCGGACTTTCGTGGACCCCAGGGCGTGTGGACCCGGGATCCGGCCGCCGAGAAGATGTTCACCTACGAGTACTACATGTCCGATCCCGCCGTGCGCCGCGCGTCGTGGCGGGCCCGCGCCGACAACGCGGCGTGGACCGCTCAGCCCAACCCCGCGCATCTGGCCCTGGTCGAGCTGGAGCGGGCGGGCTTCCCGGTACGCATCATCACGCAGAACATCGACGGCCTGCACCAGAAGGCGGGCTCGACCCCGCGCAAGGTGCTGGAGCTGCATGGCACCATGTTCACGGTGCGCTGCATGGGCTGCGGCGAGCGCGGCACCATGCGTGACGCCCTGGACCGGGTCGAGGCCGGCGACCCGGACCCGGCCTGCCTGTCCTGCGGCGGCATCCTCAAGGCCGGCACGGTCATGTTCGGCGAGAACCTGGACGGCGAGACACTCGCCCAGGCCGGCGCGATCGCCAAGGCCTGCCGCGTCTTCTGGGCGGTCGGCACCTCGCTGATGGTCCAGCCCGCCGCCTCCCTCTGCGCCATCGCCATGACCGAGGGAGCCAAGACCACCATCGTCAACGCCCAGCCCACCCCCTACGACCCCGTCGCCGACGAGGTGATCCGCGACCCCATCGGCGAAGCCCTCCCCCGCATGGTCGCCGCCCTCATCGCCGCCCACCCGTCCTGACCATCACGACGATCTTGCGCGAACTGTTGGGCATTTGCCCGTCGCGGGCGTGTCGTACCCACAGTCCACGCAAGATCGTCGTGATCAGCGGGTCGATACTCGGTCGTTGGGGAGCGATCTTGGCGGTACTGTGTCCGACCATGGCCGCTGCCTTGGAGCTCTACCTCGACCCCGTCGCGACCGCGCGGCTGCGTACCCTCTGGAACGCGCTGGAGGCCGAGGGGGTGCCCACTCTGCGCGATCTCACCCATCGCAAGCACCGGCCGCATCTGTCCATCACCAGCGCGGACGCGCTCGACGGGCCCGCGGTCGAGGCGGCGCTGCGCGGGCTGGCGATCGCGCCGCCGATCCGGCTCACGTTCGACCACATCGGGCAGTTCCTGGGCCGCGTGCTCTGGCTCGGGCCGGTGCCGACCGCCGAGCTGCTGGCCCACCACGCGGCGGTGCACGGGCGGCTGACCGCGGCGGGCATCGAGACCGGATCGTTCTACCAGCCCGGGGCCTGGGTGCCGCACTGCACGCTGTCCATGCGCGTGCCGCTGGTGAAGATGACCGACGCCATCCGCCTCTGCCTGGACATGCTCCCGCTGGAGGCCACCATCACCGGCGCGGCCGTCGCCGACCACGCCCGCGACCTGTACCACCCGCTCCCCGCCGCCTGAACGAAAGAAGGGCACCTTCACATCGCTATGCGATGCAGAAGGTGCCCTTCTTACCTTTCGGTGTCTTGACCTGCGGATATCCGGGCGGGTCAGCGCTGGACGCGGGCGCCGGCGCCGGCTATCAGGGCTTCGACCTCGGAGCGGGTCGCCATCGAGGTGTCGCCGGGGGTCGTCATCGCCAGCGCGCCGTGGGCGGCGCCGTACTCGACCGCGCGGCCCAGGTCGCCGGTGGTGAGCAGGCCGAAGATCAGGCCGCTGGCGAAGCTGTCGCCGCCGCCGACCCGGTCCATGATCTCCAGGCCGGGGCGGTGCGTGGCGTGCGCGAAGCCGTCGCGGCTCCAGGCGACCGCGCCCCAGTCGTTGACCGTCGCGCTGCGCACGGTGCGCAGCGTCGTGGCGACCACCTTGAAGTTGTCGTACTCCTGCACGACCTGGCCGATCATCTTCTCGAAGTTCTCGGCTTCCAGGTCGGACAGGTCCTCGGACGTGCCGGGCACCTCGAAGCCGAGGCTGGCGGTGAAGTCCTCCTCGTTGCCGATCATCACGTCGACGTAGCGGGCCAGCCGCCGGTTGACCTCCTGCGCCCGCGCCTTGCCGCCGATCGCCTTCCACAGGCTGGGGCGGAAGTTGAGGTCGTACGAGATGACGGTGCCGTGCCGGCGGGCGGCCGCCATCGCCGCCTCGATCACGTCGGGCGTGGTGTCGGACAGCGCCGCGTAGATGCCGCCGGTGTGGAACCAGCGCACACCCAGCGTGCCGAACAGGTGCTCCCAGTCCACGTCCTCGGGGCGCAGCTGCCCGGCGGCGGTGTGGCCCCGGTCGGAGACGCCGACCGCGCCGCGTACGCCGAAGCCGCGCTCGGTGAAGTTGAGTCCGTTGCGCACGGTGCGGCCGATGCCGTCGTACGGCAGCCACTTCACCAGCGAGGTGTCCACGCCGCCGGTGAGGATCATGTCCTCCAGCAGCCGGCCCACCTCGTTGTCGGCGAAAGCGCTGACCAATGCGGTACGCAAACCGAAGCACCGGCGCAACCCGCGCGCGACGTTGTACTCCCCGCCGCCCTCCCAGGCGCGGAACGAGCGCGCGGTGCGCACCCGGCCCTCGCCCGGGTCGAGCCGGAGCATCACCTCGCCGAGCGAGACCAGGTCGTAGCGGCAGTCCTCAGCCGGGCGGACGTCAACGGGCATCGGAGCCTCCTTCGGGCTCAGCCGGGCGGGTCGCCGCGACGGCCGCGGCGGTGCGCCGGGTGATCTCGGCGTAGTCCCCGGCGGCCAGCAGATCCGCGGCGACCATCCAGGTGCCGCCGACGGCGAGCACCGCCGGCACGGCCAGGTAGGCGGCCAGGTTGGCGGTGGTCACCCCGCCGGTGGGCACGAAGCGCACGCTGGGGAACGGCGCGGACAGCGCCTTGACCATCGCAGCGCCGCCGAGCTGCTCGGCCGGGAAGAACTTCACCGCCTCCAGGCCCGCCTCCAGGGCCATCTGGATCTCGGTCGGGGTGGCCACGCCGGGGAACACGGGCACGCCGAGGTCCTGGCAGCGGCGGACCACCGCGGCGCTGAAACCGGGGCAGACCACGTAGCGGGCGCCGGCCTCGACGGCCCGTTCGGCCTGCTCGGGGTTCAGCACGGTGCCCGCGCCGACCAGCAGGTCCGACGAGGCCGCGAGCCGCTTGATCGCCTCCAGCGCGGCGGGGGTGCGCAGGGTGACCTCGATGGAGCGGAGCCCGCCCGTCGAGATCGCGGCGGCCAGCGGTTCGGCGGCGGAGGCGTCGGGGAGGATGACCACCGGCAGCAGCCGGTCACCGGCGAGCAGCCGGACGATGTCAGATGAACGTTCATGTTGGTGAACAGCAGTCACGTATGTGACCATAGTGGCGGACGAAGGGATTGGCAATGAACCAGCAGGGGGCCGACCGCCCGCCGGTGAAGTCCGCCGACCGCACCCTGGAGCTGCTGGAGGCGCTCGCCGCCGGCGGCCCGCGCGGGCTGGTCGAGCTGTCCCGTGACCTGGACATCCCCAAGAGCAGCCTGCACGGTCTGCTGCGCACGATGGCCCAGCGCGGCTGGGTCGAGACCGACGCCACCGGCACCCGCTTCGGCCTCGGCCTACGCGCGCTGCAGGTCGGTGCGACCTATCTGGACAGCGACGACTCGGTCGGGCTGGTCAACGCCACCCTGGACGCCCTGTCGACCCGCTTCGGCGAGACCGTGCACCTGGGTCGGCTCGACGGGCCGAACGTCGTTTACATAGCGAAACGCGAGTCGGCGCATCCGCTGCGGCTGTTCAGCGCGATCGGCCGCCGGCTGCCCGCCCACGCCACCGCGCTGGGCAAGGCGCTGCTGGCCGTGCGACCCGACGACGAGGTCGACCGGCTGCTCGACTGGCCCCTGGCCGCGCTCACCCCGCACACCCTCACCACGCCGGAGGCCCTGCACGCCGAGCTGGCGCGGGTGCGCGAGGCCGGCCACGCCGAGGACCGCGAGGAGAACACCGAGGGCATCATGTGCCTGGCCGTCGCCGTGCCGCTGCGTACGCCCGCCGTCGACGCGATCAGCGTCTCCGTCCCGCTGGCCCGCCTGCGCGAATCCACGGTCACCGAGATCGTCGCCGACCTCCACCGCCACGCCACCCAACTCCGCGCCGCCGCCCACCTGCTGCCCTAGGCGGACCACGCCACGATCAACGGACTTGCCCGGCACCTGTGCGTATCTTGAAAGCGGATACGCACAGGTGCCGGGCAAGTCTGGCGATCTTGAACGAACGGCGGGCGGTCAGGCGCCGAGGGCGGACTTGACCTTGGCGATGGCGGCGGTCTCGGTGTCCTTGACGCCACCGGAGGCGTTGGCGACCTGGTCGCAGGCGGCGGTGATCACCGAGCGGAACTCGGTCAGGTCCTGCGGTGACTTGGCCTGCAGGATGCCCGTCGACTGCTGCAGGGCGGTGAGCACACCGGACTCCAGCTCGGCCGGGGAGCCCTTGGGGATCTCGGGCAGGCCGCCGGACTTGAAGACGCTCTGCAGCTCGGGCGACGCGCCGGCGAGCGCCTTGGCGCCCGCGATGCTCTCCTTGAAACTCGCGAAGAAGCCGGGGTCGGCATGGGATACCAGGAAGACCGCCCCGAAGGCCGCGGTGCGCAGGGTCTGGCGTTCTTGATCGGTGTATTCCGTCATGCGGCACATTCTGGACGAACGCCGCCAGCACCTGGAGGCATTTCACCGCTTTTGCCTCAGCCGTTCGGCCGACCCCCTAGGGTCGAGGAAGAGTGTCCAAGCACCGAGTACGGGGGTAACGGGAAATGGCAGTCGACCTCAACCAGATCATGAAGCTGATGAGCGACCCGCAGATCCAGAGCCTGCTCAAGGGTCTGTTCAGCCAGATGTCCGGTGGCGGAGGCGGTGGCGGTCAGGCGAACCTCAGCGGTCTGGTGGATCAGCTCAGCCGTTCAGGCCTCGGCCCCCAGGTGCAGTCCTGGGTCGGTACCGGCAAGAACGAGACCGTGACCGGCGCGCAGCTGCAGCAGGCGCTGGGTGGCGGCACGCTCGAGCAGGTGGCCCAGCAGGCCGGCACCACGCCGCGCCAGGCCGCCGACGACCTCGCCAAGGTGCTGCCCGAGATCGTCAACCAGGCGACCCCGCAGGGCCAGCTGCCCGACCCGCAGCAACTCCAGCAGATGATGGGCAAGCTCTTCGGCCAGTGACCCGGCCAAACCACCTGCACCAGCGCCCGCCCGGCCCCGCCGAGCGGGCGCTCCACGTCTCCCCCGCCCCGCCCCGCCCCTTCCCGCCGCAACTCTTAAAGAGTCGCGGCATAAGAAGGCTCAGGTAGGCGCGACTCTTTAAGAGTTGCGGCAGGCGCGGGCGGGCCGCGCGCGGCCGGGGCGGCCGGGGCGGCCGGGGCGGCCGGGGTCAGGGGGCGGTGGCGGCGGCGGCGCGGGCGAGTTGGAGGAGGCTGGCGTGGTGGCGTTCGGCGTCGTATGCGGCGCGGCCGCCGTGCACGCCGAACAGGCGCTTGCGGTAGACGAGGAAGACCACGGCGGCGATGTTGATCACCAGGGCGGTGACCCGGACCCAGGTGACGCGCTCGACCAGCTCGTACACCTCCAGCGGGATGAAGATCGCGGTGGCCACCGCCGTCAGGTACTCGCCCCAGCGGCGCAGCAGCCACAGCCCGGTGGCCTCGGTGAGCTGGAGCAGCCCGTAGCAGGCGAGCGCGCCGGCGATCAGGGTGAGCGTCTGCGGCCGGGTGGCCAGGGCGGTGCGCACGAGGTGCACCAGCGGGGAGTCGGCGAGGTTCCAGTGCAGCCGGTCGGCCAGCGGCTGGAGCAGGGGCAGGTCCTGGTCGAACTCGGCCTGTACGGCGAGCCGCTCGCCGCGGAAGCGCCAGACGGCGTACGCCCCGAGAAGCAGCAGCACCCCGCGGACCAGGCGCTCGACCGCCAGCGCCCGCAGCACCACGGCGTCGCGCAGCAGCTGGCCGCGCAGCGGCACGGGCGCCTCGTCGGCGGGCCCGGCGGCGCGCGGCGGCCCGGGCACGTAGTTCCCGCAGCGCAGGCAGCGCCAGGCCGGCCCTTCCCCGGTCGGCACGCACAGGTGATCGCGCAGTTCCGGCTCATCCGGGGAGTACGTGAGGTGGTGCCGGGCGCAGGCCAGCAGGTTCCAGTCCATAGCGCTCCCGCCTGAGTACCACTCACAGGCTATCCGGTTTCGGCCCGTTTCAGGCCGATTGGTCAAGCACCGCAGACGCGTGAAATGTCCGTATTACCATCGGCCGAAAGTACTACATCAACAATCTACGAAAGCATGGACTAGGGGCGTGACCTGCGCCTTTTCAGCGCTCAGCAGTGGCCCCGGCCACTGTTTGCGGGTGGGCAGTGGCCGATCGCCTTCATAAGCTCGGCGAATGCGTGGCAACGGAGCACACGAGCAGCGCGGAGTCGGCCGTCACCGAGCGGCTACCCGCCAGAATCCCCTGTCCAGTCCCCTCAAGTCCCTCGCGGAGGCGATCAGCCGGCTCAAGTCGGCCGACTCGCGCAAGCTGATGGCAGTGACCGGCCTCGTCGGCGCCCTGGGCGCCGCCACGGTCGGCGGAGTGGCGGCCGGCGCGAGCGCACCCGACAACCAGGTCACCCTGCAGAGCGCGAGCCGGGCCGAGGCGGCGCAGGCCGCGACGCGGTCGCTGGACCGCGCCGCGATCAGCGCGGTCACGCCCGTCGAGGCGGCGGCCCCGAAGGCCGTCCCGCAGGCGCAGCCGAAGGCCGCAGCCCCGAAGGCAGCGCCCAAGGCCGCCCCGAAGGCGGCGCCGAAGGTGGCCCCCAAGGCCAAGCCCAAGGCCGCGGCGAAGCCGAAGGCCGCCCCCCAGCCCGTCCTGCGTCCCGTCGCCGGGCTGGACATGACCCAGATGCGCAACGCCCAGGCGATCGTGCAGGCCGGCAAGGAGCTGGGCCTGCCCAAGCGCGCCTACGTCGCGGCCATCGCCTGCGCGATGCAGGAGAGCCAGCTGTACAACCTGGCCAGCACCGTCTACGCGGAGTCGTACAACTACACCAACCAGGGTGAGGGCTCCGACCACGACTCGGTCGGCCTGTTCCAGCAGCGCCCGACCTCCGGCTGGGGCACCGTGCGCGACCTGATGCAGCCCAAGTACGCGGCGACCCAGTTCTACAAGGCGCTGGACAACGTCCAGGGCTGGCAGGACATGCCGCTGACCCTGGCCATCCAGGAGGTCCAGGTCTCGGCGTTCCCGTACCACTACGCCAAGCACGAGACCCGTGCCCAGCAGGTCGTCGACGCACTGACCCGATGAACCGCACGCCACCGCGGCGGTGAGTCACTGCCCCGGTCGTCCGAACCAATCGGTTCCGGACGGCCGGGGCTGTTCCATGCCCGGCGGCAGCGGCGCCAGGTGGAACCGCGTGATCAGGTTCGCCAGGATGGTGCGCAGCGCCGACAGCGTGCGGCCGCGGTCGCCGCCGCCGTCGTGCAGCAGCACGATCGCGCCCGGAGCGGCCTGCTCGGTGACGTCCGCCGCGATGCGGTACGACGGCCCGAGTTTCCAGTCGTTCGGGTCGACCCGCCAGTGCAGCGCGGTCATGCCCAGCCGCCGCGCGGCGGCCACCACGACCGGCGACCAGTTCCCGCCCGGCTGGCGGTAGTAGGAGATACGCGCCGACGGCGCGGCGCCGGTGAGTGCCTCGTTGGCGCGGCGCATGTCGGCGAGCACCGCCTGCTCGTCGCGCAGGCCGAGCCATACGTCGTGGCTCCAGCTGTGGTTGCACAGGGTGTGCCCGTCCGCGACGACATCCCGTACCAGCTGGGGGTGCTTCGCGGCCTTGGCGCCGATCATGCAGAAGGTGGCCCGCACGCCGTAGTCGCGCAGCAGCGCCAGCACCTGCGGCGTCCACACCTCGTCCGGGCCGTCGTCGAAGGTCAGCGCGATCTCGGGGGTGCCGGTGGTCAGCCGGCTGCCGAACGGGCCGCCCTTCTCGGCGGGCAGCGGCGGGCGGTCGGGGCCGGTGATCGGCTGGGGCCGGGGCGGCAGCGGCGGCAGTGCCAGCCGGGCGTGCGGCCCGACCCGGTCGCGCGAGGTCTTCGGCAGGTCCGACCGGTCGCCGAGCCCCGTGCGGGAGCGGCTGCCGGCCAGGTGCCCGAGCAGGAATCCGCCGACCAGGATGACGACGGTCAGCACCAGCGCGGTGATGATCGCGCGCCGTCGATTCCCGGGTGCCGATCCGGCGCGCATGGGGCCTCCTGCGACCTATTTATAGGCATGATACCAAAATGCCCTAATAGGTGATATGGCCTTCAGCGCGCTCCGCGCACCAGCGGGAACGGCAGCGTCTCCCGGATGGACCGCCCCGTGAGCAGCATGACCAGCCGGTCGACGCCGATGCCCAGCCCGCCCGTGGGCGGCATGGCGTACTCCAGCGCCTGCAGGAAGTCCTCGTCCAGCTCCATCGCCTCCGGGTCGCCACCCGCGGCCAGCAGCGACTGCTCGGTGAGCCGGCGGCGCTGCTCGATCGGGTCGGTCAGCTCGGAGTACGCGGTGCCCAGCTCGGTGCCGAAGGCGACCAGGTCCCAGCGTTCGGCCAGCCGGGCGTCGACGCGGCTCTGCCGGGTCAGCGGCGACACGTCGGTCGGGAAGTCCTTGTAGAACGTCGGCAGAACGGTCTTCTCCTCGACCAGCCGCTCGTACATCTCCAGCACCACCGCGCCGCGGCCCCACTTCGGGTCGTACGGGATCTTCGCGGCGTCGCAGAGTTTGCGCAGCTTCTCCACGTCGGTGTCGGCGGTGATCTCCTCGCCGAGCGCGGACGAGACCGCCTCGTCGACGGTGCGCACGGTCCAGTCCCCCGACACGTCGTGCGCCTGCCCGTCGTGCATGATCACGCACTCGCCGTTGGCGGCCCGCGCCGCGGACTGCACCACCTCGCGGGTCAGCGTGAGCATCGTGTCGTAGTCGGCATAGGCCTGGTATGCCTCCAGCATGGAGAACTCGGGGTTGTGCCTGTAGTCCACGCCCTCGTTGCGGAAGGTGCGGCCCAGCTCGAACACCTTCTCCACGCCGCCCACGGCCAGCCGCTTCAGGTACAGCTCAGGCGCGATGCGTAGGTAGAGGCGCAGGTCGTAGGCGTTGATGTGGGTGGTGAACGGGCGGGCGTTCGCGCCGCCGTGGATGCGCTGCAGGATCGGCGTCTCGACCTCGATGAAGCCCCGGTCGCTGAACGACTGGCGCAGGCTGTGCACCGCCGCGCTGCGCGCCTTCAGCAGCTCGCGCGCGGTGCTGCTGGTGATCAGGTCCAGGTAGCGCTGGCGGACCTTGGCCTCCGGGTCGGACAGGCCGCTGTGCTTGTCCGGCAGCGGGCGCAGGCACTTTCCGGTGATCTCCCAGGTGTCCACGTGCACCGACAGCTCGCCGCGCTTGGTGGTGACGACCTCGCCGGTGACGCCGACGTGGTCGCCGATGTCGATCGCCTCGGTCCACGCCGCGACGTCCCGGTCGATCATCAGTTGCAGGTCGCCGACCCAGTCGCGGATGGTCGCGAAGGCGATGTGGCCGTGGTCGCGCAGCAGCATCACCCGGCCGGCCACCGACTCCCGGTCGCCGGTGCGGGTGTCGGCGGGCGTCTCCGGATGGCGGGCCCGGATCTGCCCGCAGGTCGCGGTCGGGTGAAAGCCCACCGGGTACGGGTCCACGCCCGCGGCGCGCAGCCGTTCCAGTTTGGCCAGACGTACCGCCATCTGCTCGTTGACGCTCTCGTCGTGCGCCGCGCCTGCCAGCGCCGCCGCTTCCACGGGCGCGGGCAGGCCTTCCAGCACCGGGGCCGCGGTCGCGTCCAACGCGGCGACCGGGGTGCCCGGCACGGTCAGGAAGCCCTCGGCGATCGCCGAGGCGAGGCCGACCTTGGCCAGGTCGCGCCGCTCGCCGAAGCACAGGAAGCGCGGCACCCACTCCGGCTGGTACTTGATGTTCGAGCGGTACAGCTGCTCCAGCTGCCACCACTTGGAGAAGAACATCAGCACCCGCCGCCACAGCCGCAGGACCGGCCCGGCGCCGATCCGGCCGCCCTCCTCGAACACCGCCCGGAACACCGCGAAGTTCAGCGACACCCGCTCCACGCCCAGCTTGGGCGCGGAGTTCATGAGCGCGGTGACCATGAACTCCATGACGCCGTTCTCGGCCTCGTGGTCACGCCGCATCAGGTCCAGCGACAGGCCGCGGCGGCCCCACGGGCTGAACGACAGCATCGAGCGCACGATGCCGTCGCGGTCGCGCGCCTCGACCAGCACGCACTGCCCGTCGTTGGGGTCGCCGAGGCGGCCCAGTGCCATGGAGAACCCGCGCTCGCTGTCGGTGTCGCGCCACCGGGTGGCCAGCTCCGCGATGTCCTTCATCTCCTCCGGCGGGATCTCGGCATGCCGGCGCACCGTCGAGGTGTATCCGGCCCGCTCGACCCGGTTGACGGCCTGGCGCACCTGGCGCATCTCCCGGCCGTCCAGCGAGTACCGGTCGGTCAGCAGGATCGCCTCGTCGCCCAGCTCCAGGACCTTCAGACCCGCCTTGTGGTACGCGGTCGCGCCCTCCTCGCTGGCGCCCATGGCCGCCGGGGTCCAGGCGTAGCTGCGGGCCTCCTCCAGCCAGGCCGTGATCGCCGCGCCCCAGGCCTCCGGGTCGCCGATCGGATCACCGCTGGCCAGGCTCACCCCGTTGACCGGGCGGTAGGTGACCGCGGCCTTGCCACTCGGCGCGAACGTGGCCAGTTTGTCCCGCCGGGTGGCGAAGTAGCCCAGCGAGTCGCGCTCGCCGAAGTGGTCGAGCAGGCCGCGTACCTTCACCTCGTCGGCGGGTTCCAGCACCGCGTTGACCTGCTGCGAACGCAACAGCGTGAACAGCGCCGCGAACACCGCGATAGCGCCGAACAGGCCGAGGAGGAAGTTCACCCAGCCGGGCGCGGCGCCGTCGCGGGTCACGTCGAACTCGAACGCACCGCCGAGCACCTTCTCCGCCGCGTACGCGAGCTGCTCCCCGGCGTCGGAGCCGAGCGTGCCGGGGAACGCGGCGACCAGGCTGTAGCCCAGGCCGATGCCGACCGCGGCGACACCCGCGAAGACGGCCAGGGCCTTCCACACCGCGCCCTTGCGGATCCGGGCGTAGAACTGGTCGCGGGCCAGGAACAGGATGATCAGCGCCGCGACGCCGACGAGCACCGCGATGCTGGTGGCCACCCGGCCCCAGCCGCTGAACAGCGGCACTCCGGCGTCGTCGACCAGCTCGCCCTCGGGCACCAGCGTGATCACGCCGAGCGCGAGCAAGCTCGACCCTACGTCGATGAACAGGTAGACGATCATCGTCCACCAGGCGATCTTCTTGCGCCGGGCGGTGGCGGCGGCGAGCACGGCCATGAAAGCCGCGTACGCGAGGTTCGCGGGGACCGGGATCAGGACGTCGTCGAGGACGCGGCGCACCGGCTGGGTGCTGTGCCCGATCGCGCCGCCGATCGCGGCCAGCGCGCTGATCAGGGCGATGACGGCGATGAAGGTCGCGAAGACGCGGGGCACCTTCTCCCGCCAGTTCCGTCCGTTCGCGCGGGTCGCCGCGCCTGCAGCCGGTGGAGCCACGTGCCACCTCGTCTCGTCGGCGAAGTCTCCGGGGCGTCAACACGAACATAAGGCACTCACTAGACTTAACGCAGCAAATATGATGAAAGCTCGGGTACGGGGGGCGGGGGTGGGACGGTGTCCGACTGGTTCCACCGCACGGTCGTGGAGACCGGCCGGCTGCCGCTGTTCTGCTTCTTCGCCGGGGTGATCTTCGGGTTCGTGTTCATCCGGTTCTCGGTCCGCATGATCCGGGCGCAGGTGAAGTGGTGGCCCGGCAACGTCACCCCCGGCGGCGGGCTGCACATCCACCACGTCGTCTTCGGCGTGGTGTTCATGCTGGTGGCGGGCGTCGCCGCGCTGGTCGTGCCGGACGAGTACGTGCTCTGGCGCTCGGTCCTGGCCGCGCTGTTCGGCATCGGCTCGGCCCTGGTGCTCGACGAGTTCGCGCTCATCCTGCACCTGGAGGACGTGTACTGGTCAGAGAAGGGCCGCACCTCCATCGACGCCGTGTTCGTGGCGGTCGCGGTGACCGGGCTCCTGGTGCTCGGCGTACGCCCCGCGGGGATCGACCGGCTGATCCTGGCCGCCGCCGCGGCCGGCGGTTTCGGCTGGGCCATCGCCGGGGCGATCGCGTCCACCCACCTGGGCCTGGTGCTGCTCACCCTGGTCAAGGGCAAGATCTGGACGGGACTGATCGGCCTGTTCATCCCGGTGCTGCTGATCGTCGGCGCGATCCGGCTGGCCCGTCCGCACTCCCCCTGGGCCCGCTGGCGCTACATGCGGCCGACCCCGCAGGCCGAGGCGAAGCTGGCCCGGTCCACCTGGCGCGAGACGCAGCTGCGCGGGCCCGCGATCAAGGCGAAGATCTGGTTCCAGGAACTGCTGGCCGGACACCACGACGCTCCCCCACAACGGTGAGGCAGGCCGATATGGTGCAACCACCGTCGTCAGTGGAGGAGCAGCCGAAGGTGCGCCGTGCTCACGTCATCGCCGCCTGGGCGGTCTGCACCCTGCTGGGCGGTCTGCTGCTGGCCGTGCCCGACGACGGCCCGCGCCTGATCTCGTTCAGCGACGCGCACGGCCCCGGCCTGCTCGACACCGTCGGCGCGGTGCTGGCGATCGCCGGGTCGGCGCTGGCCTGGTGGTGGATCTGGCGCGACCGCCGCCGACTGGCCGCCGCACCGCTGTGGTGGCAGGTCACCGCGCCGATCGCGGGCGGGCTCGGCCTCGGCCTCGTGGTCGCGTCGGTGTTCGGCGACTTCGCGCTGTGGTGGGCGGTCGGCGCGGTGCTGGTCACGCTGGTGCAGGTCGGGCTGTTCGTGTCGGTCAGCGGCATCGGCGCGCACCGGCCCACCCGGCTGCGGGTCACCGGATACGTCACCCGGGGCGCGAACGACGCGCTGGAACTGCTGGTCTTCGAGTATCCGAGCACCCCCGGCACGCACCTGCCCGGCGGCGGCGTCGAACGGGGCGAGCTGCTCAACGACGCGATGGTCCGGGAGACGTACGAGGAGACCGGGGTGTCCGGCCCGCTGTCGGTGCTCAGCGTCGTGGGCGTGCAGAGCGGCCGGTTCGCCGACACCCGGCGGCCCTACCTCAACGTCTACTTCCACCTGCGCGCCGACGACGAGCGCGGCCAGTGGCGGCACACCGTCATCGGCGACCCCGGCGTCTGGGACACCGGCCTGGTCGTCACCTGCCGCTTCATCCCCCTGGCCAAGGCCCGTGAGCTGCTGCGCGACACCGGCAACACCCAGCACGCCTTCCTCGACCTGCTCGCCGTCCCGGCAGCCAACCCACTGTCCTGACCGCGCGTTCCAGCAAGATCGCCTGGATGGCCGGGCTGCGCTACGCTCCGGCCGTGACGTCCCCTCATGACCGTTTTCCGTTGCTGTTCGCGCCGCAGCGCTGGGAGTGGGCCGGTGCGGACTGCCGGTTCTCCACCACACCGCCCGAGGACCGGCTCGTCACGAACGTGCACGTGGTCGGCTTCGACGGCGACCGGATCGTGCTCTGCCGGGACGCGCGCGACGTGTGGTTCCTGCCCGGCGGCACGCGCGAGCCGGACGAGAGCGTCGCCGCGTGCGCGGCCCGCGAGCTGCGCGAGGAGGCCGGCGCGGTGCTGCGGGGCCCGCTGCACGTCATCGGCGCGCACCACGCGGTGTCCGACCTGCCCGCGCCGTACCGGCCGCACCAGCCGCACCCGGAGAAGGCCTGGCTGTGGTGCTACGCCGAGGTGAGCATCGAGGGGGCGCCGGACAACCCCGACGACGGCGAGACCGTCCTGGAGGTACGCGCCCACCCGCTCGACGAGGCCCGCCGCCTCCTGCTCACCGACGGCCCCTGGTACCCCGACCTCGTCACCCTCGCCGCCGAGCAACGCGCCACCGGCACCGCCCCCCGCTGGTGACCGCCTCGGGTGCGCCGCCGCCGTCGCCGGTGCTGCACTTTCCAGGAAACTGCGCGAATGGACGCTGTAGTTCCTGCAGTTTCCGCGAAAGTGCAGGCGGCGAGGGCGGCCCCGGCGGCCGGGCGCGAGTGCCGGGGTGGCCGGGCGCGGGTCAGGGGCGGTCGGCGGGGTCGGTCGGGCGTAGGGGCACCACGAGGTAGCGGAGGTCGACGCCGGGGTCGGGGGACGCGGCGGTGAAGGCGGTGGGGCGCAGGGCGGACTGGATCTCCAGGCGGGCCTGGCGGCCCGCGAACGGGCGTAGCGCGTCGAGCAGGTAGCGGGCCTGGTACTGCCGGGTGAGGTGGTCGCCCAGCAGGTCGGCCTTGAGCGTCTCGGACGACTCCCCGGCCAGCGGGTCGCTGCCGCGCACGGTCAGCTCGCCGTCGCCGAGGTCGAGGGTGACCGCGCCGCGCGGCCCGGCGTAGTGCGCCGCGCGCCCCACCGCCGCGGCCAGCTCGTCGGCGTCCACCCGCGCCGTCGCCTCGGCCTGCGTGGCCAGCAGTTGGTCGAGTTGCCGGTCGGGGAAGGCCACCGCCAGGGAGGCCGTGCCGACCGTCCAGCCGGGCCAGGACAGCGCGAACCGGCCGTCCTCGGCGTGCAGGCCCACCTCGGCCGCCCGGCCCGCCTGGCGGCCCAGCTCGGCCACCAGCGCGGCGGGGATCAGCACGTCCAGCTCCGCGCCGGGCTCGGGCCGCCAGACCGGGCGCGCCGCGGCGAGCCGGAAGCGGTCCGTGGCCAGCATCGAGACCACCGCGCCGGCCGAGCGCATCCGCACGGCGGTGAACAGCGGCAGCGCGTCCTCGCGGGAGGCCGCACCGGCGACCGCGGCCGCGGCCCGCCAGTCCGCGCCCGCGAGCGTCCCCTGCCGCGCCGGGGCCCGCGGCGGGCGGGGGAAGGTGTCGAGGTCGAGCGTGGGCAGCGCGAACCGGGCCCGCTCGGTGCGCACCGCCAGGCGTGCGCCCTCGGTGCACAGGCGCAGCTGCGCGGCGTCGAGGGTGGCCACGGTGTCGGCCAGCGCGCGCCGCGACACCACGGCCTCGCCGTCGGTGTGCGCGGTGGCGGGCACCCGCACCCGGGCCCACGCCTCGCCGTCGGAGGCGGCCAGTTCCAGCCCTTCGGCGTCGGCGCGCAGCAGCACCCCGGCCAGCGCGGGCTGGTGCGCCCGCACCGGCAGCAACCGCAGCAACTGCGCAGCCGCTTCGGCCAGTGCCCCGGCCCCGACACTCACATCCAATGCCATGGCCCGCACGCTAACCACCGGATACGACACCCCCGCCACGCTCCGGGCCGCACCGGACGCGCCGGCACGGCCGCCAAGATCGCTCGACTTGCCAGGCACGTGGGCGAATTCGCGCTCAAGATACGCACGATTGCCTGGCAAGTCGAGCGATCATGGGTGGCCCGTCGCGCGGCGCGGGTGGGGGTAAGGATCGCCTTGCCGTCGATGCGTGATCATGCGGGTGGTTCGCTCGTTGCACCTGCGTAGCTCCCTCGACGCACGGAAGTGAGCCCGCAGATGGTGATCAAACGGCGTTCGCTGCTCGGCGGCGCGGCCGTGGCGGGCGGCCTGTTCGCCGCCGGTCCCTTCAGCGGGTTCCTGGCCCGCGAGGCCGCGCCGAAGCCGCCCACCCGGATCAAGCTCGCGCCGGCGGCCGACCTGCGCGACGGCGTACCGCGGCTGTGGGTGCCGGAGGGCTTCGCGTACCGCTCCTTTCACGACACCGAGTGGCCGGTGGTGCTCGACGACGGCAGCCGCCTGCCGGGCAGCCACGACGGCATGGGCGCGTTCCAGGCGCCGGGCGGCAACACGATCCTGGTCCGCAACCACGAGGTCAAGGTCACCGGGCAGGCGTTCGGGCCGGCCAACGTCACCTACGATCCGGCGGCCTGCGGCGGCACCAGCACGGTCGAGGTGACCCGGTACGGCGAGGTGGTGCGCTCGCACACCAGCCTGAGCGGCACGCACACCAACTGCTGCGGCGGGCGCATGCCGTGGGGCACGTGGATCAGCTGCGAGGAGACCGTCAACGGGCCGGACGTCGCCGGGCTGGGCAACTACCTGCTCAAGGAGCGGCACGGCTTCATCTTCGAGGTGCCCGCGCAGGGTGCGGTGGAGCCGGAGCCGATCACCGCGGCGGGCCGCTTCGCGCACGAGTCGGTGGCGTACGACCCGGACGGCGGCGCGCTCTACCTGACCGAGGACAACTTCGCCTTCGCCAGCTGCTTCTACCGCTACCTGCCGCCGCGCGCGCCGGACCCGCTGCGGGCCGACGGGCGCGGCATCGCCGACGGCGGGCGGCTGCAGGCGCTGGCCGTGAAGGGCCGCCCCCGCCTGGACCTGGCCGCGGCGCAGGAACCCGGCGCGGTCTTCCCCGTCACCTGGGTCGACATCGACGACCCGGCGCCGCGCTTCCCGTACACCGAAGGGGTGCCCGCGCCGACCACCGAGCACCAGGCACTGCGGCACGTGGGCGACCAGGGCCGCGACGGCGGCGCGGCGCTGTTCTCGCGGCTGGAGGGCTCCACGTACCGGCAG
This sequence comes from Catellatospora aurea, assembly GCF_042663325.1. Taxonomy (NCBI): domain Bacteria; kingdom Bacillati; phylum Actinomycetota; class Actinomycetes; order Micromonosporales; family Micromonosporaceae; genus Catellatospora; species Catellatospora aurea. The sequence goes on along the minus strand of NZ_JBHTAC010000053.1, from coordinate 29,042 downwards.
GGCGTCGTGTACTTCACCTCCACGCAGGGCGGTGGTCGGCCGGAGAAGGACGAGGGGCCCTTCGACAGCGGCTACGGCAACGGCCACGGGCAGATCTGGGCGTACCACTGCGCGGAGGAGGTGCTGCGGCTGGTGTACCAGTGCCCGGCCGTGGACGGACTGGACTTCCCGGACAACATCACCACCAGCCCCAACGGCACGCTCATCCTGTGCGAGGACGGCGCGAACAACAACTACGTACGCGGGCTCACCCGGCGCGGGGAGGTGCTCGACATCGCGCTCAACCGCCTGACCAACCGCGCCGGGGTCTCGCGTGAGCGCGACGAGTTCGCGGGCTGCGCGTTCAGCCCGGACGGGCACACGCTGTTCGTGAACGTGCTCGCCATCCACGGGATGACCATCGCGATCTGGGGGCCCTGGGCGAAACTCGGGATCTGAGCGCGGCCCCAGCTCAGGGCCGATATCAGGGTGGAAAACCACTAGGTGCTCAGGTCCAATTGCGAGATCATCGACGTATGGGCACTCTGCCGCAGCTGTCGACGAACCTCACCCTCGACGACTCCGACACTCCTCGCGACGTCGTCGACGCGATGATCCTCGCCCCGTTCAGCACGGGCGAGCAGCCGTACGCCCACACCGCCCGCCTGCCCCGCGTCCGCAAGGACGCCGCCCTGCTGCCGGAGGAGGGACATCTGCTGCGCGTGGCCACCGACGACGGCCTGCGCAGCCACCTCGCCGCGGGCGACGGCTGGACGCTGCGGGCCGCGCGCTGGCGCGGCGGCGTCGCCGAGGTCACGGTCACCGCGACCACCGAGGAGCTGGCGCTGCGCATCCTCGACGCGGCCACCCGCAACGCGCGCGAGGAGCACGCCGAGCGCGCCGACACGGTGCCGATGGGCTTCTGGCACCACTCGGCCAAGCGCGGCGCGCAGCGCAGCACCCGCCCGATCACCACCCCGGCCTGGGACGCGATCCGGGACAACTACTCCGCCGACGTCGCGGGCTCGCTGGAACGCCTGATGACGCTCACCCCGGACTCGATCAGCGGCCGCCTGCTGCTGCTGCACGGCGTGCCCGGCACCGGCAAGACCACCGCGCTGCGCGCGCTCGCGCGAGCGTGGTCGTCGTGGTGCCAGGTCGACTGCGTGCTCGACCCGGAGAACCTGTTCCACGACTCCAGCTACCTGATGGAGGTCGCCATCGGCGACGACGAGCAGGAGGAGCGCCGCTGGCGGCTGCTGCTGGTCGAGGACTGCGACGAGCTGATCTCCTCGGCCGCGAAGGCCTCCAGCGGCCAGGCGCTGTCGCGCCTGCTCAACCTCACCGACGGCCTGCTCGCCCAGGGGCGTGACGTCCTCGTCGGCCTGACCACGAACGAACCGCTCAACAAGCTGCATCCCGCCGTGGTCCGCCCCGGTCGGTGCCTGGCCCAGATCGAGGTGGGCCCGCTGCCGTTCGCGCAGGCGAGCGCCTGGCTGGGCAGCACGGTGGGCCTCAGCTCGTCGGGCGCGACGCTGGCGGAGCTGTTCGCCATCCAGCGCGGCGACCGTGACCTCGTCCAGATCACCCCCGAACCCTCCACCGGCTGCTACCTGTGAAGGGTCAGAGCAGGCGGCTGCGCCCCCAGCCGCGGTTCATGCGCCAGGCGGCGTAGCCTCCGGCGACTGACGCCACCAGCAGCAGCACCCCGCAGCCGCGCAGCACGGCCGCGGTGTCGCCGGTCGCCGCGCCGCCCAGCGCCTGCAGCGCCCAGTACCCGGGGGACGCGGGTGCGATCGTCTGCGCCCAGCCGGGCAGCAGCGACAGCGGCACCATCGCGCCGCCGAGCGTGGACAGCAGCAACGCGCCGAGCGTGACCGCCTTGCCGGTCAGGACGCGTCCAGCATGCCGCGCCTCCTTTGTAATCTACGCTGTATAGATCTACACTGTAGAGCATGGCGGAGCTGGGTGTCGAGGCCAGGCGGCGGGAGATCCTGACCGCCGCGCTGGCGCTGGCCGACGAGCGCGGCCTGGACGCGCTGTCCATGCGCGCGGTCGCGGCCCGGGTCGGGGTCACGCCGATGGCGCTGTACCCGTACGTCGGCAACAAGGACGCCCTGCTCGACGGCCTGGTCGACCTGCTGCTGGCCGAGCTGCTGCCCGCGGCGGTTACTCCCGGCGCGTGGGACGTGCGGCTGCGCGCCATCGCCCACGCGGGCCGCGCGCTGGCCCACCGTCACCCCGCCGCCTATCCGCTGCTGCTGTCCCGGCCCGCGATCACGCCCGACGCGGTGCGCCTGGTCGACGCGCTCTACGGCGCGCTGCTGGACGCGGGCGTGCCGCCGGCGCAGGTCCCCCGCCTGGAGCGCCTGGTCTCGACCTATGTGCTCGGCTACGCGGTAGGCGAGATCACCGGCCGCTTCGCGCCGGCCGACCCCCGCCGCCACGCCCGCGCCGAGGCGGCGGGCGACTCGGCGCCGTCGCATCGAGAGCTTTCGGGGGTACTGGCGCAGCCGCCCGACTGGGACGCCGAGTTCACCGCCGGCCTCGACGACCTGCTGCAGGTGATCCTGAACCACGCCGCGCCCAGCCGCCCTGCTCACGCGCCGTGACCGGTTTGGAAGGTGCCCTTCCGCTACCAATAGCGATGTGCAGTGCCACTGCTCGTCTCGCTGACGCGAGCCGACGATGCCCTTCCTTTCGGCCGGGCGCTTGGCGGGGGTGCGGGAGTCTGCCATCGTTGGGCCGTGACCGTGTCTGGCAACGTTCCGCAGCCGTCCCATGTCGCGCTCGCCACGAGGCGGTGGGCTGATGCCCTGGTGGATGATTCAGGGCGCAATCAGCTGGCGTACTACCGCGATCTCAGGGCCGGGACGCTGCGGTTGGACGGCGCGCGGCCGGAGGCGGTGACCGTGCTGATGGCGGGCCGCACGGTGACGCTGCGTCAGTTGTTCGCCGACGAGGTCGCGCACGCGGACGCGATGCGGCGGACGCGGACCATCCGGACCCGGATGCGCACGCTGGCCGAGGAGCGGGGCGTCGACGTCGGTTACCTGGCCAGCGGAATCGCGAGCTGGTGGGAGTCGGACCGCACGCCGCGCTCGCCGGTGCTGCTGCACCGGTTGACGGTGCGCACCACGTCGGCCGCGGAGACCGACTTCGCGCTGACGCTCGATCCGGAGCCGACGGTCAACCCGGTGCTGCTGTTCAAGCTGTTCAAGGAACACCGGCTCGACATCGACCCGGAGACGCTGCTCGACGCGCTGCCGGAGGGGCCGTACGATCCCGCGCCGCTGTTCGAGCAGCTGGCCAAGGCGGCGCAGGACGTGCGCGGCTTCACGGTGAGCCCGGAGCTGTTGGTCGGCACGTTCCTGTACGAGAAGCTGCCGATGGTCGCCGACATCACCGAGCACGGGGAGCTGCTGGAGAGCAGCGAGGTCATCGCCGCGCTGGCGGGCGACCCGCGGGCGCTGAGCGAGCTGTACGCCACCGCGCCGGTCGAGCCGGACGCCCCCGACCGGCTGCCCCCCGGCGACGAGTTCCTGGTGCTGGACGCGGACTCGTCGCAGAGCTACGCGGTCAACGCGGCGGTCGCCGGGCACCACCTGGTCGTCAAGGGTCCGCCGGGGACCGGCAAGAGCCAGACCATCGCCAACATGATCATGGCGCTGGCGGCGCGGGGCCGCACCGCGCTGTTCGTCGCGGAGAAGCGCGCCGCCATCGACGCCGTGCTCGACCGGCTCAACCAGGTCGGCCTCGACGACCTCGTGCAGAACCTGCACGGCGACCAGGGCAGCCGCCGCGAGCTGGCCCGCGCGCTGGACTCGCGGCTGCAGCGGGCGCGCCACGAGACCCGGCCGACCACCGAGGACACCGACCGCAGCCTGGTCGACGCGCGCGGCGCGCTGGCCCGCCACCACGCGGCGCTGCACACCCGGCACGACCCGTGGGGCCTGTCCATGTTCGAGCTGCAGTCGCGGCTGCTGGGCATCAGCCCGGCGGACATGACCCCGCAGCGCTGGGCCGGCGAGGACCTGGCCCGCCTGGACGCGCCGGCCGCGGCCCGGCTGCGCGCCTCGCTGACGGAGCTGGCGCAGCTGGGCGCGTTCGACCCCGAGCCCGGCCCGGGTCCGTGGGTCCGCTCGACCGTGCCCGACCGCGGCACGGCGCAGCTCGCGTACACGCTGGCCGGGCAGGCCGCGACGACGCTCGCCCCGGCCCGGCAGCAGATCACCGAGCTGGCCGCCCAGCTGGGCCTGTCCGTGCCGGGCACCCTGAGTTCCGCGCAGAAGATGGCCGCGCTGCTGTCCGACGTGGACGTCACGCTGCGGCGGCTGCGGCCGGAGGCGTACACCGCGGATCTCGCCGCCTGGGTCACCGCTTCGGCGGCCGGTGCCGAGCGCGGCGGCATGGGTTTCTGGCAGCGCCGCAAGGTGCTCAAGCAGATCCGGGCGTGGTGGATCGCGCCGGGCCGGCCGAGCACCGCCGAGCTGCACGAGGCCGCCGTCGCCGCGGCCGACGAGCTGGCCCGCTGGCGCGTGGTCAGCCGCGACGGGCGGCCGCCGCGCACCAGCCCGGCGGCCACCGCGGCGCTGGCCGCGTTCGCCGAGTTCACCGGGGCGCTGGAGCCGCTGCGCGGGTACGTGCCGATCGACAACGACGACCTGGCGCTGCTGCAGCCGGAGCTGGACCGGCTCGCCGGCGACCAGGCCGACCTGCTGCGCACCGCGCGCCGCAACGAGCTGGCCGCGGGCCTGGTGGAATGGCGCGCCCGGCGGCTGCTGGACGAGCTGGCCACGCGCGGCGTCGGAGGCGACACCGCGCAGCGGGGGGCCGCGTTCGACCACGCGTGGCTCAGCTCGGTGCTGGAGCACGTGCGCTTCACCGACGAGCACCTGTCGGCGTTCCACGGCGCGGCGCTGCACGCGGCGGTGACCGAGTTCCACATCGCCGACGCCGCGCACATCACCGCCGCCGCGCAGCGGGTGCGGCATCTGGCCGCCCGCAACCTGATGGCGGTGCTCGACGAGTTCCCCGACCAGCAGCAGTTGGTGCGCCGGGAGGCCGCGAAGAAGGCCCGGCACCTGCCGGTGCGGCGGCTGTTCGAGCAGGCCCCGGACGCGCTGACCGCGCTCAAGCCGTGCTGGGCGATGAGCCCGCTGCTGGTCAGCCAGGTGCTGCCGCCCCGGGTGCTGTTCGACGTGGTCATCTTCGACGAGGCCAGCCAGGTCGAGCCGGTCGACGGCGTACCGGCGATCATGCGCGGCCGGCAGGTCGTGGTGGCCGGCGACGAGCACCAGCTGCCGCCGACGAACTTCTTCCAGCGCGCCGACGGCGACGCCGACCTCCCGGACGACGGCACCGCGCTCGGCGACGACGTCGAGTCGCTGCTGCAGGCGTTCGCGCACACCCTGCCGCTGCCGCAGGTGCGGCACCTGGCCTGGCACTACCGCAGCCGCGACGAGCGGCTCATCGCGTTCTCCGACCGGCACGTGTACAGCCCGAACGGCAACGCGCTGACCACGTTCCCGGGCGCGGACGCCGGGGACTGCATCAGCCACGTTCTGGTCAGCGGCGAGGCCGACCCGGACGCGTCCGCCGAGAGCGGCTCCGCCGAGGTGCGCCGAGTGGTGGAGCTGATCCTGGCCCACGCCGCGCAGCGGCCCGCCGAGTCGCTGGGCGTCATCACCATGGGCATCACGCACGCCGAACGCGTCGACGCCGCGCTGCGCCGGGCGCTGGCCGGCAGGCCGGAGCTGGAGCCGTACTTCGCCGAGCACGGGCACGAGCCGTTCTTCGTCAAGAACATCGAGCGGGTGCAGGGCGACGAGCGCGACGCGGTGATCCTGACCGTCGGCTACCCGAAGGGCCTGGACGGGCGGATGCTGTACCGGTTCGGGCCGCTGAACACCAAGGGCGGCCACCGCCGGCTCAACGTGGCGATCACGCGGGCGCGCCGCCGGATGACGGTGGTCAGCTCGTTCACCCACCTGGACATGGACCCGCAGCGGCTGCGCGCCGAGGGCGCGGTGATGCTGCGCGACTTCCTGGCGTACGCCTCCTCCGGCGGCCGCCGCGAGTCGCCGGCCGCGACGACCTCCCCGGCGCTGAACCCGTTCGAGGCGGATGTGCTGGCCAAACTCACCGCCGCGGGCATCCCGCTGGTGGTGCAGCACGGCATCGGCGGGCAGCGGATCGACTTCGCGGCGACCCACCCGGACGACCCGGAGCGGCTGGTGCTGGCGATCGAGGCCGACGGGGCGTCCTACCACGCCTCGCCGACGGTGCGCGACCGCGACCGGCTGCGCCAGCAGCACCTGGAGCGGCTGGGCTGGCGCTTCCACCGGATCTGGTCGACGGACTGGATGCGCCAGCGCGAGGTGGAGATCGCCAAGGCGCGGGCCGTGTACGACCTGGCGGTGTCGGAGTCGGCCGGGCTGCCGGTGGACACCGTGGCCGAGGGCGTCACCCTGCGGCTGCCGTCGGCGACCGGGCGCAGCGGCCCGAAACCCGAGCTGCCCGCCGCCGCCCAGATCACCGAGGTGCCGCAGCAGACGCTGGTGGACCTGATTCGCTGGATCGAGAGCGACGGCCTCAACCGCACCGAGGACGAGGTGATCGCCGAGGCCACCGCGCAGCTGGGCTTCGCCCGCCGGGGTCCGCGCATCACCGAGGCGCTGCGCCAGGCACGGACCGAGGCCCGGCGGGAGGCGGGACCTACTTCTTGACGGCGGCGCGCAGCACGTCGCGCACCGCGTCGAGCATCGGGATCTGGTCCAGTTCGGACGCGGAGTGCCAGCTCGGCTCGACCATGATGCCGTCGGGCTGCGGGCGCAGGTCGCCGCCGAGCACGGTCACGCCGTACAGCATGAACACGCCGTGGAAGTCGATGCCGCCGGTCAGCTGCCGGTGGTCGGAGCCGACCTCCAGCAGGGCGTCGACACGCACCTCCAGGCCCGTGGTCTCGGCGAACTCGCGCACGACCGTCTCGGCGGGGTGCTCGCCGTGCTCGATGGTGCCGCCAGGCGGCATCCATTTGCCGAGGTCCCCGTGGGCGCTGCGGCCGATCTGCACGAGCAGCACGGTGTCGCCCTCGCGCGCCAACCCGTACGCCGAGACCCGCTGCCACTGCCTGACCATCGTCACGATGAGAAAGCCTGCCATGTTCTCGCGCGGTCGCACAGATGGTCGAACCGCTGATTCGCCACTCAGAGGGCTTCTTCCTGCTCACACCTGCCGAATTCGGCCCGCGAGCGCGACACGCGGACGGCACCGGGGCAGCCGCGCGGCCTCGTTCGTCGGCCCGCACCGGCCCGCCAGGCGTGCCGCCCGGGTGGACGCGCCGCGAACAGCGGGTTGACCCGTGAAATTCACCGATTCGGCGGAGGTGAAGTCGGCCTTTCGGCGAAACCGCAGTGACACAGGTCAAGGCCTATAGTCGCGGACATGGCACGTGACCCCGACTTCGACCCTTGCAAGCTGGTCGAGCACGGCTCCGGCGAGTTCAGCCTGACCTTCGACGACTTCGACGACTATGTGGACATCTTCGACGAGCAGGGCTGGCTCGGCAACGGCTACGCCTGGGAGGGCGTGGTGCAGGTGCTGCTGGCCGAACGCGCGCCCGAGGTGCTCGACCAGGTCGAGTTCGACTCCGAGGCCGACCTGTGCTCGGTGCGCGCCGCCGAGATCGAGCCGCTGCAGGAGGTGGCCGCCACCATCCGCGACGCGGTCGTCGACCTCGACGTGCTGGCCGACGCGATCACCCGCGCGGAGGAACAGGGCCTGCTCGACTGAAATCGGGTGCCCCGATCGGGTGGATCGGCTAGTTTCCGCCCATGCCCGACATGGTGTATCCAGCCAAGCCCCGCCCCGGCGACCGCATCGCGATCCTGTCCCCCAGCGCCGGGGTGCCCGCGGTCTTCCCGGACGTGTACGAGCTGGGCCTGTCCCGGCTGCGCGACGAGTTCGGGCTGGTCCCGGTGGAGTTCCCGACCACCCGCGCGGCGGCCGCCACACCGCGCGAGCGGGCCCGCGACATCACCGCGGCCTTCGCCGACCCGACGATCGCCGCGGTCATCGCCAGCATCGGCGGCGACGACCAGATCACCGTGCTGCGCCACCTCGACGACGAGGTGATCCGGGCCAACCCCAAGCCGTTCTTCGGCTTCTCCGACAACACCAACCTGCTCAACCACCTGTTCCACCTCGGCGTGGTCGCCTTCCACGGCGGCGCGGTGATGACCTCGCTGGCCCGCGGCGGAGCCATGCACCCGCTGTCTGCGGGCAGCCTGCGCGCGGCCCTGTTCGACTCCGGTTGGCAGGAGCTGACCGCCTCGGCCGACCACGGCGACGAGCCGAACGACTGGGCGGACGCCTCGCTGCGCGGTGTGCCGCCGCGTATGTGGCCGGTCGACGGCTGGCGCTGGGAGGGGGCCCGGCGCGTCGTCGAGGGGCCGCTGTGGGGCGGCTGTCTGGAGATCCTGTCCTGGCTCCTGCAGGCGGGCTTCGTCGCGCCGCCGGAGCGGTTCGACGGGCACGTGCTGGTCGTGGAGACCTCGGAGGAGATGCCCGCCGGTGCGGAGGTCTTCCGGACGCTGCGCAACATGGGCGAGCGCGGTCTGCTGGAGCGCTTCGGCGCGATCCTGGTCGGGCGGCCCATGGCCTGGAACTTCGAGCGGCGGCCCACCCCCGAGCAGAAGGCGGTGTACCGCGACGAGCAGGCCGACGCGGTCCGGCGGGCCGTGGCGGCGTACGCCCCGGCCGCGGTGCTCGTGTTCGACCTGGACATCGGCCACACCGACCCGCAGCTGATCCTGCCGGTCGGCGGGGACGTGCGGGTCGACGCGGTCGAGCAGCGGATCAGCGTGCGCTACTGATCACGGCTGCTCGGGCGGCGGGACGACGGCGACACGGGTCTGCGGCAGTCCCTCGGGGTGGTGCTCGCGCACATACGCGATGAGCTTCTCGCGGATCTCGCAGCGCAGGTCGTAGGCCTTCGCCGCGTCGTCGGCCGAGGCCAGCACGCGCACCACCATGGCGGTCTCGGTGGTGTCGACGACCTGCAGCACCCAGTCCCGGCGGTCCCACAGCGGCGACGCCTCCACGACGCGCTGCGCCTGCTCGCGCAGCGCGTCCACCGGCATGCGGTGGTCCAGGTAGAGGATCGACGCGCCGAGCACCCGGGCGTCGTTGCGGGTCCAGTGCTGGAACGGCGTGGTGGTGAAGTAGGTGGTGGGCAGCACCAGCCGCCGCTCGTCCCACAGCCGCACCACGACGTAGGTGAGCCGCAGCTCCTCGACGCGGCCCCACTCCCCCTCGACCACCACCACGTCGTCGAGGCGCAGCTCGTCGGTGAAGGCCAGCTGCAGGCCGGCGAAGATGTGCGCCAGGGTGGCGTGCGCGGCCAGCGCCGCCACGACACCGGCCAGCCCGGCCGAGGCGAGCAGGGACGCGCCGAGGGCGCGCAGCGGCGCGAAGGTCATCAGGATCGACGCGACGGCCAGCAGGGTGACGGTGACGGCGGTGAGGCGGCGCACCATGCCGATCCGGGTACGCGCCCGCCGGTAGCGCCGGTTGTCGGCGACGTCGACGGGCAGCCGCCGGAACGCGGCGTCCTCCAGCACGAACAGCACCCGCACCGCGAGCCAGGCCGACGTCGCGATCAGAGCGATGACCAGCGCGTGGTGCACGACCTCGCGGGCCGGTCCGGTCAGCCCGGTGAACGGCAGCGCCACCATCAGCGCGACCACCAGCAGCACGGCCCGGAAGGCCCACCGGCAGGCCTGGCTGAGCTGTTCCAGGAACCGGCGGTACTTGCGGCGGGCGACCAGCCGCACCACCAGCCGCGACAGCCAGCCCACGACCACCGCGACCATGATCGCCGCGAGCACGACGACCGCCGCCCGCATCAGCTGCTCGGCTTCCATCAGCAGCTGCCGGTGCTGGTCGGCGTCACGGCGTCACCTCTCACGGCGGGGTACGAGATCACGTTCTCACCCCTACCCGCGCCCCCGAACGGGAAACGCCGCCTTCACCGGGCCGGAAGACCTGGTGAAAGCGGCGAATGGGGCCCTGCCGGGGATCAGCCCCGGCCCGGACCGCGACGTGTCAGAGGCTGGCCAGCAGCTCGACCGGCGCCTCGACGATCTTGCCGGCCGGCTTCTCGACCGTCACCGGCTCGCCGTAGGCGGAGTACGTCACGACCATGTCGGTGATGCCCGCCTGCGGCACGGCGTCGCCCACGGCCATCGTCATGGTGAGCAGGCGGCCCTGGTCGTCCAGCGTGGCGGTGAACGGCACCGCGGTGGCCTTGTCGCCCAGCGCGGCGGCCGCGGCCGCGTTCATGGTCGGCGACTTGGTCATGTCGATGGTGCCCTTGACCTTGTTGGTGCCGTCCCAGCTGACCTGCGCGGCGGTGCGCAGCAGGTTCTCGCTGAACGACGGGTCCTCCAGCGACTTGCGCACGGTGCTGTTCGGGCCGAGCTTGGTGACGTCGACGTGCATCCAGTCCTTGGGCAGGCCCGGGACGCCGGCGTACTTCAGCCAGACCTCCTCACCGATCTGCACGGTGTCCATGGTCAGGTTCTGCCCCATGGCGCCGATCACCATGTTCATGGCGACCTTCTTGTTCGGGCCGTCGACGCTGCCGGTGGCCTTCATCGAGGCGGCGCCGCCCATGGTCATGGTGATCTTCGCGGTGGTGGTCTTCAGCTTGCCCGTCGCCGCGGTGAGCGCGTCGGCGGCCGAGGCCTGCGCCTGCGTCGAAGCCGCGGCCGACGGCGTCGCGCCGGGCTCGGCCTTGGGGGCCGGTTGGCAGCCGGCGACGAGCGCCGCGGCCGCGATCAGGCCGACCGCCGCGATACCCAGACGTCGTGTCCTCACGTGCATGTCCCTCCCCTTTCGAATCCCCGGCAGTCGCACCGGGGGCACAGCTCCAGGAGCCTAGAAGGCGTTCGCCAATGTCGCCTGTCGAGCGGGTGACGTCTTGACGTCACCCGCCGCGTCCGTGATCATCGACAGCGACCTGTCGCGACCTCGGCGGACACCGCATGACCTGCCTGCGGACCGTACGGGCTGAAACGTCGACTACCCATCGACGCGGAAGGCGACACCTCATGCGTGTTCCTCATCACGCCCCCTTCGACGTACTGGTGCTCGGCGGCGCCGGGGTGGACACCATCGTCGAGGTCCCGCAGCTGCCGCTGCCCTATGCGGACAGTTATATGGTTCCGGCGATCACCACGCGGGCCGGGCAGACCGGGGACTTCCTCGCGCTCGGGCTGGCCGCGCTGGGTCTGCGCACCCACCACGTCGACGTGCTCGGCGACGACCCCGAGGGCGCGCTGGTGCGGGCCCTGCACGCCAGGGCGGGCATCGCCCTCACCGAACTGCCGAGCAGCACCGGCACCAAGCGTGCGGTCAACCTGGTCGGCCCGGACGGGCGGCGGCTGTCGCTGTACGACATCAGCCGCGGCGGCGAGCACGACCGCTTCCCGGAGCCGCTGCTGGCGGAGCTGGCCGCGGGCTGCCGGCACGTGCACGTGTGCATCACCCATCCGGGCTCGTTCGCCCTGGCGCAGCTCGCGGCGCTGGACGTGACGGTCTCCACGGACCTGCACAACTGGGACGGCGAGAACCCGTACCACGAGCAGTTCGCGGCGGCCGCCGATGTGGTGTTCGTCTCGGCCACCGCGCTGGCCGACCCCGCAGCCGCGCTGCGCCGGGTGCTGGCGCTGGGCCGGGCCCGAATCGCCGTGGCCACCGACGGCGACCGCGGCGGCCACCTGCTGACCAGGGACGACGAGGCGGTACGCCGGTTCGCCGCGGTTCGGCCGCCGCGGCCGGTGGTGGACTCCAACGGCGCGGGCGACGCGTTCGCCGCCGGCTTCCTGTACGGTCTGACACAGGGCCTGCCGCCGGACGTCTGCGCACGCTACGGCGCGATCACCGGGGCTCACGCCTGCACGGTCGCGGCGACCGAAGTGGACCCGCTCGACCGCGCCGGACTTCTGGCACGCGCCGACACGTTTTGAGTGGTGCGTGTGCGGTTACATGGGGTGCATGAGCCTGCTGTTCCGCAAGACCTGGAAACTCGGCCCCCTGCGCCTGAACTTCACGCAGGGCGGCCTGTCCTCCTGGAGTCTCCGCATCGGCCGCTGGTCGTGGAACTCCCGCACCCGGGCACACCGGGTGGACCTGCCCGGCCCCTGGTCCTGGAAGCAGAACAAGGGTGGCGGGGACAGGAGCTGATCTGACCCGTTCCAGGTGCGCGCCGCTCCCGCAGGGCGCGCACCTTGCTGCGTTCAGCGGCCGGATGCTGTCGGTGGCCGGTGGTTACCTGGCAGAGGTAACCACCGGATGGAAAGGAGACCAGCCATGGCACTGGACTGGAAGGTCGTCATCGACTGCGCCGACCCGCACGCGCAGACGGCGTTCTGGGCGCAGGCCCTGGGATACGAGGTCGAGGACAACTCGGCCCTCGTCGAACAGCTCGCCGCGCAGGGCGCGATCGGCCCGGACGTCTGGGTGGAGACCGGCGGCCGCAAGGCGTTCCGCGACCTGGTCGCCGTGCGCCACCCCGACGACCCGGTGCAGCCGTTCACCGGCGTCGGTCTGGGCCGCCGCCTGCTGTTCCAGCGGGTGCCCGAGCCCAAACAGGGCAAGAACCGCCTGCACCTGGACCTGCACGCGGGTCCGGAGCGCCGCGACGACGAGGTCAAGCGCCTGGAAGCTTTGGGCGCGACGATCCTGCGCGAGGTGCAGGAGCCGGGCAGCCACCACGTGGTGCTGGCCGACCCCGAGGGCAACGAGTTCTGCGTGCAGTGATCAGACGGGCAGCGTCCACTGCTCGCGCACGCCGACGCGGCGGAACCCCAGCCGCTCGTTGATCGCCAGCATGTGGCTGTTCGACGGGTCGGTGGTGGTGTGCACGCGGCGCACCACCCCGCCGTCGGCGGCCAGCCGGCGCACCATCTCGGCCTTCATCCACAGCCCGAGCCCGTGTCCCCGGTGCGCGGGCACCACCACGGTGTCGTCCTGGTGGGCCAGTTCCGGGGCCAGCAGCGGGATCTCCAGCACGGTCAGCCCGGCCACCGTGCCGCCGGCCTCGTGCACCGCCGCGACCACCCGCCGCTGCACACCGGCCGCCCGCGCGCAGCGCTCCCGGGCCCGCACCAGCTCGGGCGTGTTCGGCGCGGACCGGTAGCCGAGCCCGCCGTCGGGCGAGTCGGCCATCGCGTCGACGGCGGCCGCATACGAGGCCAGCAGCTCTTCGGGTGCCTCGTCGGACCAGCACACCAGCCGGTAGCCGGCGGCGGGGCGGTCGCCGAGCGCGGCCGGGTCGAGCGTGCCCAGGTCGGCTTCGGACTCCCACAGCTCCTGGGCCTTGCGCGCGCCCACCGCCGCCGCCCAGGCCGGACCGGGGCCGCCCTGCGCCGCGCTCAGCACCAGCGTGTCCCGGCCCTGCTCGGCCGCGGCCGCGCGCATCGCGGCCAGCAGCGCGGACCCGTGGCCCGACCGGCGGTGCCGCGGATGCACGGTGACCTCGGCGAAACCCCAGCCGAGGTTCTCCCGATCGGACAGGAACAGTTCGGCCAGCCCCACGACCTCGCCGCCGGCGCAGCCCAGCCAGTGCAGCACCCGACCGTCCGGGCGGGGCGCCAGCAGGGCCGCGGCCCGCGCCGCCGGGGGCAGGGAACGGTGGGTCGGGTCGTCATGGGCGCCCGCGGCCGCCGCGACCTCGTGCCAGCACGTCAGCTGCTCGCGCAGCCCCAGCCGGGGATCGAACGCCGTCACACGCATACCGGTGTTGTAGCGTGCCGGACCCCGCTCACGCCAGCGGCTTTGCGCACGGCGCAGGGCGGCCCGGCGGCCCGCCCCCGTTGACAGACCGACAGGCCGCATCGCCACGCCCCAATGCGCCGGCCGCCATCCTGCGGGCGGCCGGTTGCGCGGCGGTTGCGCGCTGACTTGACCATCGAAGCGACGGTCGGACACCCTGGGCGGGACATGGGAGCAAGTGTGATCACCTTCGGCGTGCTGGGACCGCTGGCCGTGCACCGCGACGGGCAGCCGGTGGAGCTGCCGGCCGCGATGCTGCGCCGCCTGCTGGCCGCGCTGCTCAGCCGGGCCAACCAGCCGATCTCCGCGGACCGGCTGGCCGACACGCTCTGGGACGGCAACCCGCCCGCCACCGCCCGCAAGACCCTGCAGGTGTACGTGCACCGCCTGCGCACCGCTCTCGGCGACCCGGCCCGCGTCTCCCACGGTCCGGGTGGTTACCGGATCGCCGCCACCGCCGCCGAGCTGGACAGCCTCGCCTTCGCCGACCTGCTCGGCCAGGCCAGGACATCGCGCCGGGCCGGGGACGACCACGCCGCCGCGAAACTGTTCGAGCAGGCGCTCGCGCTGTGGCGCGCTGAGCCGTACGCCGATCTGCCCGCAGACGCGCTGCTGGCCGATGAGGTGGGGCGGCTGTCCGAGGAGCATCTGCGGGCCCGGGAGGAGAGCCTCGGCCTGCGGCTGGACCTGGGCGGCCACGCCGAGGCCGGGGCCGAGCTGGCCGCGCTGGCCGCCGCCCACCCGTACCGGGAGAGCCTGCTCGCCCTGCTGATGCTGGCCCATTACCGGGCCGGGCGGCGAGCCGAGGCGCTGGAGGTGTTCCGGGCCGCCCGCGCCCGGCTCGCCGACGAGCTGGGCATCGACGCGGGCGCGGCACTGCGCCGCGTGCACGCCGCGGTGCTACGCGACGACCCGCGTTTGGACCGTCTCACCGTGTCCGAGCTGGACACGCTCACCGACGTCGCCCCGGCCGGGCCCGTGGGCACCGTCCCGGCGCAGCTGCCCGCGGACACGCCCGTGTTCAGCGGCCGCGCCGCCGAGCTGGCCCGGCTGGCCGGCCTGCTGCCCGCCGACCGCGCCACCGGGCTGACCACCGTGGTGATCTCCGCGATCTCGGGCACCGCCGGCGTGGGCAAGACGACCCTGGCCGTGCACTGGGCGCACCGCGTCGCCGAGCGTTTCCCCGACGGCCAGCTCTACCTCAACCTGCGCGGCTACGACCCGGACGGCATCGCGATGGGGCCCGCCGAGGCGGTGCGCAGCCTGCTCGACGCGTTCGCGGTGCCGCCCGAGCGCATCCCGGCCACCCTCGACGGCAGCCTCGGCCTGTACCGCAGCCTGCTGGCCGGTAAGCGGGTGCTGGTGGTGCTCGACAACGTGCGCGACGCCGAACACGTACGCCCGCTGCTGCCCGGCTCGCCGACCTGCCTCGTGCTGGTCACCAGCCGCGACCAGCTGCCCGCGCTGGTCGCCACCGAGGGCGCACGGCCGCTGACCCTGGGCCTGCTCGACGACACCGAGGCACGCGAGCTGCTGAGCCGCCGGATCGGGGCCGACCGGGTGGCCGCCGAACCGGAGGCGGTCGGGCGGCTGCTGCGCATGTGCGGCGGCCTGCCGCTGGCCCTGGCGATCGCCGCCGCCCGCGCCGCGATCTCGGCCGAGGTGCCGCTGGCCGAGCTGGCCGAGCGGCTGCGCGCCGAGGGCGCCGGCCTGGACGCGTTCACCGGCTGGGACGCCGCGACCGACGTACGGGCCGTGTTCTCCTGGTCCTACCGTGCGCTGAGCGCCCGCGCCGCCCGGCTGTTCCGGCTGCTCGGCCTGCATCCGGGCCCGGATCTGGCGGTGCCTGCCGCGGCGAGCCTCATCGGGGCGCCGCTCGCGGCGGCGCAGGCCGCGCTCGACGAGCTGGAACGGGCGCACCTGGTCGCCGAGCACGTCCCGGGGCGCTACCAGTGCCACGACCTGCTGCACCGCTACGCCGCCGAGCTGGCCCACGGCGACGAGCCCGAACCCGAGCGCCTCGCCGCGCTCGGCCGGCTGCTCGACCATTACCTGCACACCGCCCGGCAGGCCGACCTGCGGCTGGAGGCCGTCCGGCAGCCGCTGCCGGTCGACGACCCGGCCGAGGGCGCGCTGGTCGACGACCCGGGCGACGCCGCGGCGGCGGTGCGCTGGTTCACCGCCGAGCACGCCTGCCTGGTGGCGGCGGTCAACCGGGCGGCGGCCGCCGGTTGGGACCGGCGGGCCTGGCAGCTGTCCTGGCAGCTGACGACCTACCTGGACCGGCGCGGGCACTGGTCCGATCTGATCACCGTGCTGACCGCCGCGCTCGGCGCGACGGCCCGGCTCGGCGACCGGCCCGCCCAGGCCCACCTGCACCGGCACGTGGCCCGTACGCAGGTGCGGCTGGGCCGCCACTCCGACGCGTTGGCGAGTTTCCACGCGGCGCTGGAGCAGTACCGGGCGGTCGGCGATCACGCCGGGCAGGGCCACACCCACCACAACCTCGGCGTCGCGCTGGAGATGCAGGGCGACACCGTGCAGGCGCTGCACCACACCGAGCAGGCGCTGGCGCTGTACATCACCGCCGGTTACCTGCCCGGCCAGGCGCGGGCGCTCAACGGCATCGGCTGGTACCGCACGCTCGCCGGCGACCACCGCGCCGCGCTGGAACACTGCCACCGGGCCCTGGCCCTGTTCACCGAGCTGGGCGATCGCAACGGTCAGGCGCACACCCTGGACAGCCTCGGCTACGCCCACCACCAGCTCGGCGACCACGCGCAGGCGATCGGCTGCTACGAGCAGACCCTGGCGCTGTACCTCGACTTCGGCGACCGCTTCGGCGAGGCGGAGACCAACGCCCATCTCGGCGACAGCCACCACGCGGTGGGCGACGCGGCGGCCGCCACCGCCTACTGGACCCGGGCGCTGGAGATCTTCGAGGAGCTGGGGCACGCCGAGGCGGCCGCCGTACGCGACAAGCTGCGCGGGCGGCCCGGCGCTACAGCAGCTCGATGACGGTGGCGTTGGCCATGCCGCCGCCCTCGCACATCGTCTGCAGCCCGTAACGGATGCCGTTGTCGCGCATGTGGTGGACCAGCGTGGTCAGCAGCCGCGCGCCGCTGGCGCCCAGCGGGTGGCCCAGCGCGATCGCGCCGCCGCGCGGGTTGAGCCGGGCCGGGTCGGCGCCCGTCTCGGCCAGCCAGGCCAGCGGCACCGGCGCGAACGCCTCGTTGACCTCGTACGCGCCGATGTCGGCGATGGACAGGCCGGCCCGCTTGAGCGCCTTCGCGGTGGCCGGGATCGGTGCGGTGAGCATGATCACCGGATCGTCGGCGGCCACGACCGCGGTGTGGATGCGGGCGATGGGAGCGTAGCCGTGCTCGGCGGCCCAGGCCGACGTGGTGACCGCGATCGCGGCCGCGCCGTCGGAGATCTGCGACGCGGTGCCCGCGGTGACCACGCCGTCGGTCTTGAACGGGGTCGCCAGCTGGCCCAGCTTCTCCAGCGACGTCTCGCGCCGGATGCCCTCGTCGGCGTACACGTCGCCGACCGGGGCGATCTCCGCGGCGAACAGCCCGCCGTCCGAGGCGGCGGCCGCCTTTTGGTGGCTGGCCAGCGCGTACTCGTCGAGCTGCGCCCGGCTGAAGCCCCACCGGGCGGCGATCATCTCCGCGCCGACGCCCTGGTTGAACGGCACGGGGGCGTCCCCGGCGAAGCCCGGCACCCCGGCGTAACGGCTGCGCACCTCGGGCCCGTACGGGAAGCCCAGCTCGCCGACCGAGGAGCCCATCGGCACCCGGCTCATCGACTCGACGCCCGCGGCCACGACCAGGTCGGCCTGCCCGGACAGCACGGTCGCGGCGGCGAAGTGCACGGCCTGCTGGCTGGAGCCGCACTGGCGGTCCAGGGTGGTGCCGGGCACGGTCTCCGGCCAGCCCGCGGCGAGCACCGCGTTGCGGCCGATGTTCCAGGACTGCTCGCCGGTCTGCGAGACGCAGCCGAGGATGACGTCGTCGACGTCGGCCGGGTCGAACCCGGTGCGGTCGCCGAGGTCCTGCAGGATCTGCCCGGCCAGGTCGACGGGGTGCACGCCGGCGAGGCCGCCGTTGCGCCGGCCGACGGGGGTACGGACCGCTCCGATGATCACCGCATCACGCATGACAGCAGCCTACTGCGAAGTAACCTGAACGGTCACTCAGGTCGGCGGCGGCCTCCGGGTCAGAACCGGAACAGCCCCGCGACGAGTAGCACGACCAGCGCGCCGACCGTGATCCAGCGCGCCCGCGCCGACACCCGCCGATCGGCCAGCACCGCGCCCAGCGCGTACGCCGCCATGATGGCGACCACCCACAGCTGCGGCGTGCCCAGGAAGAACCGGCCCGCCAGGCCGAACGCCAGCAGCAGGAACACCAGCGGCCCGGCCACCGCGACCGGCCACGCCGGGCGCACCCGGGCCAGCCGCAGCATCCCCCACATCGACACCGCCGCGCCCAGCAGGCACAGGAACATGATCCCGATCGCGTCGCCCAGGCACCGCATGCCCTCACCCGTGCAGCCGCGCAGCTGGATCACCGCGTAGGCCACGCCCATCCACACGGCCAGGGACACGAAGGCGCATCCCGCGGCACGGGCCGCGCGGGCCGCGGGGCTCACCCCGGAATCGGGCTCGATGCTCGTCATGACCGACATCGTGGCAGACGGGAACCGGTCCGGGCACCGGCGCTATGGTTGGCCACCATGAGCCTTTACGACGTTTCGATCAAGACCCTGCAGGGCGGCGACGCCGACCTCGCCCAGTACCGCGGCAAGGCCGTGCTCGTCGTCAACGTCGCCTCCCGCTGCGGGCTGACCCCGCAGTACACCGGGCTGCAGAAGCTCGCCGAGGCGTACACCGAGCAGGGGCTGGTCGTGCTCGGCGTGCCGTGCAACCAGTTCGCCGGGCAGGAGCCGGGCAGCGCCGAGGAGATCGCCGAGTTCTGTGACGTCAACTACGGCGTCACGTTCCCGCTGACCGAGAAGATCGACGTCAACGGCGCCGACCGGCACCCGCTGTACGACCTGCTCACCCAGACCGCCGACGCCGACGGCGAGGCCGGCGACGTCAAGTGGAACTTCGAGAAGTTCGTCGTCGACCGGTCCGGGGCCGTCACCGCCCGGCTGCGCCCGCAGGTCACACCCGAGTCGCCGGAGCTGGTCGGGGCCGTCGAGCGCGCCCTGGCCTGATTCACGACCGGCCCTCGTCGGGCCGTACCTCCTCCGCCGGCTCGGCCACGGGCCGCTCGGGTGCCGCGGGCAGCTCCTCGGGTCCCGCCTCCAGGGCGGGCAGCCCGTTGCGGGGCTCCTGCTTGGGCACGTCGCGCAGGGGCAGGTACGGCTCGGCGTCGGGCGGCATGCCCGCCGCGATGGCCCGCGCCCGGCCCAGCTCGGCGTCGAACTTCGCCCCCAGCAGCACCGCGACGTTGGTCAGCCAGAGCCATACCAGGAAGGCGATGACGCCGCCGAGCGCGCCGTAGGTCCGGTTGTAGGAGTCGAACGTCGCGATGTAGTACGCGAACCCGGCCGACACCGTGATCCAGGTGGCCATCGCCACCATCGTGCCCGGTGTGATCCAGCGGAACCCGCCCAGCCGCGCGTTCGGCGCGGCCCAGTAGAGCAGCGCCAGCAGCAGGTTGATCACCACCACCAGGATCGGCCACTTCGCGATGTCGAGGATCTTCACGGTGGTGTCCTCGACCCCGAACGCGCGCCCGACGCTGGTGGCCACCCGGCCGCTGAGCACCACCGCGAGCGCGCTCGCGGCCAGCGACACCCCGGTCACCGCGGTGACGAACAGCTGCACCGGGACCGTCTTCCACAGCGGCCGGCCCTCCGGCACGTCGTAGATCACGTTCGCGGCGCGCATGAACCCGCCGATGTAGCTGGTCGCCGACCAGAACGCGATGGCCAGACCGACCGCCAGCGCGACGCCCGCCGCCCGCTGGTCGTAGCGCAGGTTGTCGATGATCTCCAGCACCGCGTGCCGGGCCGGCGGCGGCGTCAGCTCGCTCAGGTTCTCGGCGACCGCGTCGCTGGTCGGGCGGCCGAACAGACCCACCCCGGCGACCAGCACCAGCAAGCCGGGCAGGATCGAGGTCACGCTGTAGTAGGTCAGCGCCGCCGCCCGGTCGGCCAGCTCGTCGTTGAGCAGCTCCACGACGGTGCGCCGGGCCACTCCCAGCCAGGCCCGCAGGCCCAGCTCCGACGGCCGTTCCGGCCCCCGGGCCAGGATGTGCAGCAGCCGCTCCCGGTGGGCCCGGCCCGGTTCCCTCGTACGCGCCACCGCTGCCTCCGCCACCGGACGATCGATACCCCCGTATGACACCAGAGGTGGGCGGCGCGCGACAAGGTCACGGCGGCGCAGCGTCGTCAGTGGATCACGCCCGCGGACCGCACCCGGCACGTATTATCAGGTCACCCCCGGTTACGCGGCACACCGCAGTGCGCCGCGGCTAGCACGACGGGGGTAGGCGCGATGGGCTGGAAGTACCACTCACCACCGGGATGGCCCACGCCGCCGGAGGACTGGACGCCCCCGGCGGGCTGGCGGCCCGACCCGGCCTGGCCGGCCGCACCCGAGGGCTGGCAGTTCTGGGTCAGCGACGGGGCCGACGACCCCACGCTGATGTTCGAACTGCCCGACGACGATGCGTTCACCAGCCTCGACGAACTCATCGGAGCTTCCCCGGAGACCGACGGACAGCCCGTGGCCGGTGTCACGGTGTCCGACCCGGTGCCGGAAGCGGCGTCTGCCTGGTCGGCGGCCGACGAGATCGCCGAACCCGCCGCGACCGGCCCCGAGCCGTCCTTGCAGCCGGAGCCGGCCCTGGTGACGGCCATGGATGGGGCCGAGCCGCCGGCTCCGGTGACGGCGATGGACGCGGCCGCACAGGCTGACCTGGTGACGGCGATGGACGCGGCCGCGCCCACAGCGGCCGTCGACGCCGCGCAGCCGGCGGCGAGCGCGCAGCCGGACCTTTCCCCAGCCGCGCAGCCGGTGCTGGCCGCCCAGACCGCGATGGCGATGGACGCGGCCGCGCAGGCGGCATGGTCCGACGAGCGGCCGCAGCCGGCCTGGCCGGTCGATCCGGTGCTGTCGGCGGAACCGGGCTGGATCACCGAGCCCGCGCCCGAACCGGCCCTGCCCGATGCGGCCCCGCCGGCCTGGACCGACGAGCAGACCAACCCGGCCTGGGAAACCGAACCCGCCGCGTCCGCCGCACCGGCGTGGGCGAATCCGGCCGGCGGCGAGGACGCGCCGGTGGCAGGCGACCGGATCGCGGAACCGGTGAGCGCCATGGCGGCGCAGCTCCCGCCGTCGTCCGAACCGGACACCGCACCCGCCGATCCCGAACCCGAACTCGTGGCGGCGAACGCGGTCGCCGGGCCCGAGCCGCTCGACCCGGCGGACACCCCCGGATTCGAGCCGATCGTGCCGGTGACCGGGCCGGTCGCGCCGGTCTACGGACCGGTCACCGCCCCGCCGCTGACCTCGGGCATCGCCTGGCCGTCGCCGGTGGACCCGCCGTCGGCGCAACCAGCCCCGGACACGCCGGTCGCCGTGCCCGTCGCGGGTGTGCCGATCGCGGACGTGCCGGCGACCGACGTGCCGGTCGCGGGCGGGGCCGTGCCCGCCATGGCGATCGCGGCCGCGCCGTCGGACCCGGCGGCCGGTGGCACGCAGGGCCCCGACGGGGCGCACGTGCCGGCGCACGCGGCGACGCATGTGCCCGCGCACGCGGCTCCGGCCAGGCGCAAGCCCTGGTGGGTATGGGGACTGGCCGGGGCGGCCGGGTTGCTGCTGTGCACCGTGGTGGGCGTCGGCGGCTTCGTCGCCACCCGGATCGGCGGTTCGTCCGGCGCGGTCGCCGACCCGAGCGCCACCGAGGTGGGCACGCAGCCCGACGGCTCGCCCACGCAGCAGGCGCAGGGCCGTCCGATCCCGACCCCGAGCCGGCAGGCCGCCGAAGCACTGCCGCAGGATCAGGTCTTCGAGGGCACCGGGCCGCAGGTGGTGCCGGTCGAACTGGGCAGCACCTTCCACACCGTCGCACTCACCTACTCCGGCACGGGCCCGTTCGTCGTGCGCACCGTCAAGGCCGACGGCCAGGAGATCCAGACGCTGGTCAGCGCCGCGGAGAGCTACGAGGGCGTGCGCCCGCTGGACCTGGGCGAGATGCGGCCCGACGCGGTGAGCATCCAGGCCGAGGGCGGCTGGCGCATGGTGGTGCGCCCGCTGGCGTCCGCGCAGACGTTCAGCGGCAACGCGTCCGGGGTGGGCGCGGACGTGCTGCTGATCCCGCGTACGGCGGCGGAGTCGGTCAAGGTCGCGTTCGACCACCGCGGCACCGGCAGGTTCACGGTGCAGGCGATCGGCTCGGACAGCGCCACGCTGATCAGCCAGGAGGGCGACTTCACCGGCGAGACGATGCTGCCCCGCGGCACGGTCGTGGTCGTGATCGACACCAACGGGGTGTGGACCTTCAGCCGCGAATAGCTGCGTACGATCACCGCCATGGGTCCGCTGGACGGCTTGAAGGTGCTCGAGGTCGGGGGGATCGGCCCCGGTCCGTTCTGTGGCATGTACCTGGCCGACCTGGGCGCGGACGTGGTGCGGGTGGACCGTCCGGGCGGCGGCGTCACGGCCGTGGACCCGCGGTTCGACCTGCTGCAGCGCGGCAAGCGGGCGATCGCCGTGGACTTGAAGGACCCGGCCGGCGTGGCCCTGCTGCTGCGCCTGGCCGACCGGGCCGACGTGCTCATCGAGGGCTTCCGGCCGGGCGTCGCCGAGCGCCTGGGCTTCGGGCCGGACGTGTGCCTGCACCGCCGCCCGCAGCTGGTGTACGGCCGGATCACCGGCTGGGGCCAGGAGGGGCCGCGGGCGCACACGGCCGGGCACGACCTCACCTACCTCGCGGTCACCGGCGCGCTGCACGCGATCGGCCGGGCCGGCGGGCCGCCGCAGATCCCGCTGAACCTGCTCGGCGACTTCGCCGGCGGCGCGATGTACCTGGTGGCAGGCATCCTAGCCGCGCTGTGGCGGGTGCGCGGCGGCGGCCCGGGGCAGGTCGTCGACGCGGCCATCGTGGACGGCGTGGCCCACCTGACGGCGATGCAGTGGGGCATGCACGCGGGCGGCACCTGGCTCGACGAGCGCGGCGTGAACCTGTTCGACGGCGGCGCGCCGTTCTACGACGTGTACGCCACCGCCGACGGCCGCCACGTCGCGGTCGCCGCGCTGGAGCCGCAGTTCTTCGCCGAGCTGCTGGCCCGGCTGGACCTGCCCGCCGACACCCCGCAGTACGACCGCGCGTCCTGGCCGCAGCTGCGCGAGCTGCTGGCACGGCGCTTCGCGGAGCAGCCGCAGGCGCACTGGGCTCAGCTGTTCGCCGACAACGACGCCTGCGTGGCCCCAGTGCTGTCGATGGGGCACGCGCCGACCGATCCACAGCTCGCCTCCCGGAGCACCTACGTGGTGCACGACGGTGTGACGCAGCCCGCACCCGCGCCGCGCTTCTCGGCCACCCCGGCCGAGCTGGACCGGCCCCCGGCGCTGCCCGGCGAGCACACCGCCGAGGTCCTGGCCGACTGGTGCGGCTGATCAGGAGCCCGGCAGAGTCATGCGGAGCGGGCTCCGCATGACACGGCTGAGGTTGCGATGCGCGATTAGCGTCGGGGCATGACGACGAGCATCGTGTACGACCGCAAGGAGCAGCTCCAGCAGATCCAGAGCGGGCTGCTGCCCGGCGAGCAGGTCATCGCCGTGTACGACGCCATCGGGGCGGGCACGGGTTTCATCGGGCTGACCGACCGCCGCGTGATCATTCAGGACAAGTCCTTCGTGGGCAAGAAGACCGCCATCACCAGCATCCCCTACACGAAGATCACCAGCGTGAGCGTAGTCAGCAACAAGTCCTGGGCGGGGCAGTTCTTCTCGACCGGAGCGATCGCCATCAACGTCGGCACGCACGTGTACGAGATGGAGTTCCGCGGGGACGAGAAGTCTCACCACGTCCACGATCTGATCCTGCACCGCATCACGAGCTGAGCAACCTCCCGGCCCCCGTCGCGCGTCTGGTGACGCGGCAGGGTTACGGCGACGGCCCGCGGATGGCAGGATGTCGCGTGACTCAGCGGGGACAGTCCGTAAGGCCGCGGCGTGTTGAGCCGCGGCCTTGGCGGGCATCGAGAACGGGAGAACGAGTCCATCATGGTCGGCGCCGACGCTTCGCGGCCGCTGCGGCCCAGCGACCCTCGTGAGCTGGGCGGTTACTCGCTCCTGGGCCGCCTCGGCGAGGGCGGCATGGGCAGCGTCTACCTGGCCCGCGACCCGCAGGACACCCTCGTCGCGGTCAAGGTGATCCGCGCCGACCTGGCCGGGGAGCCCGAGTTCCGGCAGCGTTTCCGCAGCGAGGTGGAGCGGGCCAAGGAGGTGCCGCCGTTCTGCACCGCCGAGGTGCTCGACGCCGACCCCGACCACGAGTCGCCGTACCTGGTGGTCGAGTACGTGGACGGCCCGAGCCTGTCCAGCGTCGTGCAGCAGCGCGGGCCCCTGACCCCGGCGAACCTGCACGGCCTGGCCATCGGCGTGGCCACCGCGCTGACCGCGATCCACGGCGCGGGCGTCATCCACCGCGACCTCAAACCCAGCAACGTGCTGCTGGCCCCGGGCACCCCGAAGGTCATCGACTTCGGCATCGCCCGCGCGGTCGAGGGGCAGCCCGGCAACACCCGCACCGACCAGCTCATCGGCACGGTCGCGTACATGGCCCCGGAGCGCCTGGACACCAAGGCGCGCAAGGCGCTGACCCCGGCCGCGGACGTGTTCGCCTGGGGCGCGGTGGTCGCGTTCGCGGGCACCGGCCGGGTCACCTTCGCCGCCGACTCGATGCCGGCGGTCGCCGTGCGCATCATGACCGCCGAGCCCGACCTCGACGGCCTGACCGGGCCGCTGCGTGAGCTGGTCGAGGCGGCCCTGTCCAAGGACCCCGCCGACCGCCCGACGGCCCGCGACCTGCTCGACCGGCTGCTCACCCGGGGGCCGGACCGGGCGCTGAGCTCCGGCGAGCTGCCCCGGCAGGCGGCGGCGGCGGCCGAGGCGGGCAGCAAGTTCGCCGTGGTCGACGCCGACCTGACCAACCTTCAACCGGACGCCGGGCGCCGGCCGGGCGGCCGGTGGGCCAAGCCGGTCGCTGCCGGGCTCGGGGCGACGACGCTGCTGCTGGGCGGCCTCACGGTGGCGCTGCTGACCGGGGCGCTGCCACTGCCGGCCGGTTTCGCGGCCGCGCCGTCCCCGACCGCCTCGCCCAGCCTGTCCCCCACGCCGTCCCCGAGCCCGAGCGCGTCACCGACACCGTCCCCCTCGGCCTCGCCTTCCCCGTCGGCCTCGCCCAAGCCCTCGAAGCCCGCCCCGTACCGGGTCGAGAAGCTGAACCGGGCGCAGAGCTGGACGAAGCGCGAGGACGACCCCGACGGGGCGACGTGCCGCTACGAGAACCAGTCGTTCCTGGTGACCACGCTGAAGGACTGGAGCTACCAGTGCAGCGGCCCGGACGACACGCTCGGCGACTTCCGGGTCGAGGTGGACGTGGCGCTGGTCGACGAGGGCGCCTGCGCAGGGATCTGGTTCCGGTATCGCGCCCAGCAGGGTTACGAGCTGAGGGTGTGTGACGACAAGGTCCGCTTGATGCGCCATGCCGAGGACGACCCGAGCAACGGCCGGACCTTGGTCGATTTCCCGCTGGAGAAGAAACTGGCGCTCGGCCGGTTCCACCGGGTCGCGATCTCCGCCGCCGGATCGGAGGTCCGCCTGTTCCTGGGCGGCACGGAGCTCACCAAGGCCGATGGCGTCGTCGTGCCGGTGGTGAACACGCAGTTCCCGGAGGGCCGGGTGATCCTGGGCGTGTCCACCGAAGGCAAGATCGGCGTCACGCCCTGGCGGGTGCGATACCGCAACATCTCGATGTGGCGGAGCGCCTTCTGAGCCGCTCGGCCGCGTTTAAGGTGGAACGTGCAGGCGACCGTCGTGCCCGCGTGGCGGGCTGAGGGGTGACCCGGATGTCGGACGTGGAGGTCTTCGACTCCCGGCGCTGTGAGCTGGGTGAAGGGCCGCTATACGCGCACCGGGACGGCCGGGTCTGGTGGGTCGACATCCTGCGCAGCCGGGTGCTGTGGCGCTCCGTGGAGGGCGACGAGTCCGGCGAGGTGAGCACCTCGGCGCACGTAGGCGCGGCGGTGCCGGTGTGCGGCGGCGGCTTCGTCGCCTGCCTGCCGGAAGGGCCGGTGCGCCTGCTGCCCGGCGGCGGCGAGCAGCGGCTGCCCGGCTTCCCGGGCGACACTGACGGGCTGCGCGCCAACGACGCCAAGGCCGACCCGGCCGGGCGGCTCTGGCTGGGCACGATGGCCTACGACGAGCGCCCCGGCGCGGCGGCGCTGTACCGCCTGGACCCGGGCGCGGACGCGCTCACCACCGTGTTCACCGGGCTGACCATCAGCAACGGGCTGGGCTGGTCGCCCGACGGCACGACGATGTACCACATCGACACCCCCACCGGCCGGGTCGACGCCTACGACTACGACCTCGGCTCGGGCGAGCCGTCGGCGCGGCGCACGCTGGCGCGGATCGACGAGGGCCATCCCGACGGCATGTGCGTGGACGCCGAGGGCGGGGTCTGGGTGGCGCTGTGGGCCGGGGGCGCGGTGCGCCGGTACAGCCCCGACGGGCGGCTGGACCGGGTGGTCGCGCTGCCGACCCCGCTGGTGACCAGCTGTGCGTTCGCCGGACCCCGGCTGGACACGTTGGTGATCACTACGGCGTCGGTCGGCCGGCCCGACGATCCGCACGCCGGCCTGGTCTACGCCCACCAGCCGGCGGACGTGGCGGGCAGGCCTGCCGACTGCTTCCGGGGCTGAGCTTCTCCACACGGGACCATCCGCATACGCTTTAGTGAATCTTCCTCACTTCGGTATGCTGAGCTGCCTATATTCGTGGCTATGGTGCAGCGGTTAATCAGCGCTTTCGGCCGGTACAGCGGGATGCTCCGCACCGGCGTCCTGGGTGGGGTCGTGCTCGCCCTCGCCTCGCTACCGCTGGCCGTACCGGCGGGCATCGGAGCCATGAAGGGCGCGGCCATCTATCAGAACCTGCCGACCCAGCTCAAGGAGCATCAGGTCGGCCAGACCACGTACGTGTACGCCAACGACGGCAAGTCGCTGATCACGATGTTCTACGACGAGCACCGCAAGTTCGTGCCGCTCGGCTCGATGAACCAGAACGTGGTCAACGCTGTGCTCGCCGCCGAGGACGCGCGCTTCTACTCCCACATGGGCGTCGACTTCCAGTCCATCGCCCGCGCCTTCGTGGCCAACCGCCAGCAGGGCGAGGTCTCCCAGGGCGCGTCGACGCTGACCATGCAGTACGTCCGCATGGCGCTGCGCGACAGCGCCCAGACGGCCCAGGAGGCCGTCGCGGCGACCGAGCAGACCCCGCAGCGCAAGCTCAACGAGATCCGCCTCGCGATCAAGCTGGAAGGTCAGTGGACCAAGCAGCAGATCATGGAGGGCTACCTGAACATGGCCTACTTCGGCCACCGGGCGTACGGCATCTACGCCGCCTCCCAGATCTTCTTCTCCAAGGAGCCCAAGGACCTGACCTTGGTCGAAGCCGCCACGCTGGCCGGACTGGTCAAGGCGCCGTCGGCGTTCGACCCGGCGAACCAGACCGGCCCGGCCCTCGACCGGCGCAACTACGTGATCCGGCGGATGGCCGAGCTCAAGTTCATCACCACCGAGCAGGCCAACAAGGCGACCGCCGAACCGATCAAGCTGAAGCTCAGCAGCCCGCCGCGCGACTGCGGCTCGGTGCCGGCGAGCACCCGCGACTGGGGCTTCTTCTGCGACTTCTTCAAGAACTGGTGGATGCAGCAGCCCGCGTTCGGGCCCAACCCGGTCGCCCGCCTGGACAAGCTGCGCACCGGCGGCTACAAGGTGGTCACCAGCCTCGACCCGCAGCTGCAGGCGTTCGGCATGAAGGACCTGCTGAGCCGGTCCAAGACCGACATGCGGCTGGCGTACGGCAACGTCGTCATCCAGCCCGGCACCGGCCGGGTGCTCAGCATGACCGTCAACCGGGTCTACTCGATGGACCAGAGCAAGAACGGCCCGAACTCCGACCCGATCAAGCGCTCGTTCAACGTCAAGGGCAGCTACCCGAACACGGTCGCGCCGCTGCTCGGCGGCGGTGACATCCCGGGCTACCAGGCCGGATCGACGTTCAAGATGTTCACCATGCTCGCCGCGCTGGACTCGGGCATGAAGATGTCCAAGTCGTTCTACGCCCCGCACCGCTACACCTCGATCTACGTGGTGGAGCCCGGCGGGCCGGCCGCCTGCGGCAACCGCTGGTGCCCGTCCAACGCCAGCGGCAGCATGACCGGCAAGCACAACATGTACTCCGGCTTCGGCAAGTCGGTGAACACCTACTTCGTGCAGCTGGAGCAGGCGGTCGGCTCGGACAAGGCGGTGCGCATGGCCGAGCGGATCGGTCTGGTCTGGCACACCGACGTGGACCGGCTGCACGCCTCGCCCAAGCACGCCGACAAGTGGGGCGCGTTCACGCTCGGCGTGGCCGACACGACCCCGCTGGAGATGGCCAACGCGTACGCGACCGTCGCGGCCGAGGGCATGTACTGCAAGCCCAGCCCGGTGCTGTCCATCAAGGCCCCGGACGGCCAGGAGTTCACCGCGACCGTCGACGGCAAGCAGGTCGAGGCCGCCGCCCCGCAGTGCAACCGGGCGTTCAGTCAGGACGTCGCCCGCGCCGCCACCGACGCCGCGCGCTGCGTCACCGGATACAAGGCCGCCCGCGGCAGCTGCGGCGACTGGTCCACCGGTTCGCGGGTGTACCCGATGATGGAGCGCCCGATCGCCGGCAAGACCGGTACCACCGACGACACCCGGGCCGCCTGGTTCGTCGGGTTCACGCCCGAGCTGGCCGCGGCGAGCTTCATCGCCGACCCCGACTACGTCAAGAACGTGGCCGGCGACGGCAACTACAACATGCCGCTGGACGCGGTGACGAACTCGCTGAAATTCGCCCTGAAGGACAAGCCGGTGCGGGACTTCAACCCACCCTCCAGCGACATCCTCAACTGATCCCAGCGGACCGCCGCCCCACCCCGGTGCCC
>NZ_JBHTAC010000052.1:0-63252 GCF_042663325.1 Catellatospora aurea | reverse complement strand
GGGGCGGCGCCAACCAGCAGTGGCAGCTCGTCCGCGTCGGGGGCAGCACCCCGTCGCCGAGCGCGTCGTCCTCGCCGCCGCCGTCGGGCGGCACCTACGCCAACCCCGTGCTGTGGCAGGACTTCGCCGACATCGACATCATCCGCGTCGGCGACACCTACTACTACTCCGCCTCGACCATGCACTACTCCCCGGGCGCGCCGATCCTGCGCTCGTACGACCTGGTCAACTGGGAGTTCGCCGGGCACTCGGTGCCGACGCTGGACCACTCCAACGCGTACAACCTCAACGGCAACGGACGCGCCTACGTCAAGGGCATCTGGGCGTCCACGCTCAACTACCGGCCCTCCAACAGCACCTTCTACTGGATGGGCTGCATGGAGTTCAACAAGACCTACGTGTACACGGCCTCGGCCGTGGACGGCACCTGGTCGAAGCGATCCACGATCAACAACTGCTACTACGACGCGGGTCTGCTCGTCGACGACGACGACACCATGTACGTCGCCTACGGCAACTCCAACATCAGCGTCGCGCAGCTGTCGTCCGACGGGCTCAGCCAGGTGCGCACCCAGCAGGTGTTCACCACCCCGTCCAGCGTCGGCACCCTGGAAGGGGCCCGCTTCTACAAGCGCAA
Organism: Catellatospora aurea; assembly: GCF_042663325.1. NCBI lineage: Bacteria > Bacillati > Actinomycetota > Actinomycetes > Micromonosporales > Micromonosporaceae > Catellatospora > Catellatospora aurea. Next base: position 62,615 of record NZ_JBHTAC010000052.1, on the reverse strand, counting down.
CGGCAGCTACTACATCTTCCTCACCCGTCCCGCCAACGGGCAGTACATCCTCAAGTCGTCGAGCCCGTGGGGCCCGTACACGATGCAGCAGCTGCTGCTCAACCTGCCCGGCCCGGTCTCCGGCGGCGGCGTGCCCCACCAGGGCGGCCTCGTCCAGACCCAGAACGGCGCCTGGTACTACCTGGCCTTCGTCGACTCCTACCCCGGCGGGCGCATCCCGGTGCTCGCGCCGGTCACCTGGACGTCGGACGGCTGGCCGCAGCTCCAGCTCGTCAACGGCGCCTGGGGTGCCAGCTACCCCAAGCCGAACCTGCCCACCCCGCCCCGCCAGGTCAAACCGATGATCGGCAGCGACAGCTTCACCGCGAGCACGCTGGGCCCGCAGTACGAGTGGAACCACAACCCCGACAACAGCCGCTGGTCGGTCGGCAGCGGCCTGCGCCTGCAGACCGCCACCGTCACCAACGACCTCTACAACGCCCGCAACACCCTGACCCACCGCATCCAGGGACCGACCTCGACCGCCACGATCACCCTCGACTACTCGACGATGCGCGACGGCGACCGGGCGGGCCTGGCGATGCTGCGCGACCAGTCGGCGTGGATCGGCGTCAAACGCGACAACGGCACGACCAGGGTCGTCATGACCAACGGGCTCACCATGGACAGCAGCTGGAACACCACCGGCACCGGCAGCGAGAACGCCTCCGCCTCGATCTCGGGCGGGCGGATCTGGTTGCGCGTCAACGCCGACATCAGGCCCGGCAGCGGACGCCAGGCCCGCTTCTCCTACAGCACCGACGGAACCAACTTCACCGCGCTGGGCTCCGCGTTCACCCTCAACAACGCCTGGCAGTTCTTCATGGGCTACCGCTTCGGCATCTTCAACTACGCCACCCAGGCCCTGGGCGGCTCGGTCACCGTCTCCCGGTTCGACCTGACCACCCCGTAACCCGAACGGCGCAGGGCCGGTGCGGATCCGCCGCTCCGCACCGGCCCACTGTCGGTGGTGGGCGGCATGATCCTCGGCGACCGACCTCATCGCCTCAGGGAGACCACCGTGAACGACGGCCGTGCCGACTTCGACTTCATCTTCGGCCGGTGGCTGGTCCGCAACCGCAAGCTGCGCGACGTCACCGATCCGGCCTGCGCCGAGTGGGTCGAGTTCGACGCCACCGCCCAGGCCGAGCCGATCCTCGGCGGGCTGGGCCACGTCGACCGCATCTGGACCGACGCCCCGCCCGGCGAGCAGCCGTTCGAGGGGTTCACGCTGCGGCAGTTCGACCCGCAGGCCCGGGTCTGGCGGATCTGGTGGGCCTCCAGCCGCAACCCGGGCCACCTGGACCCGCCCGTCGAGGGCGCGTGGCGCGACGGGCGGGGTGTCTTCGACTGCGAGGACGTGCTCGGCGGTCATCCGGTCAAGGTCCGCTTCGAGTGGACCCGGGACGGCGTGGACACCGCCCGGTGGCAGCAGTCGTTCTCGTACGACGAGGGCCTGACGTGGCGGGTGAACTGGGTCATGGACCTGTCCCGCACCGCCTGACCGGGCGGGACGGCGCACCGGCCGTCCCGCCCGCAAACGTCAGGCGTTCTCGGCGAGGACCTCGCGCAGTTTGGCCGCGAACTCCGCCGGCTTGCCGGGCATGCCGAACTCGCCGCCCATGAAGCCGCCGTGGTTGCTGGGGAACACCACCGCGGTCGTGCCCAGCCGCTCGGCCAGCGCGACCCCGCCGCGGTAGGCCATCGTGCCCGCCGACTCCTCGCCGACGGCCGGCACGATCCGGGTCGACGCCGTACGCAGGGCGTCGAGGTCGGGCTCGTAGTGCGTGCAGCTGATCAGGTTCTGGCCCAGCAGCACGTCGTCGCGGGAGCCGTCGTCCTCGGCAGGCATGCCGAACTGCGCCGGGTCGGGCGCGACCGCGTAGTCGGCCGGGAACTCGCCCTGGTGGCCGACCGCGGCGATGAAGGCCGCCATGCCCGCGCCGGAGCCCTTCGCCTGGTACGTGTCGCGGATGAACTCGATCGCGGCGAGCGCCTGCTCCCGGTCGGGCAGCAGGGTCCCGGCCGGCGGCTCGTGGGCGACCAGGATGCGCACGTCGGCCGGGTGCCGGGCGACCAGGGCCAGCGCGTTGACCGCCCCGCCGCTGCTGGCGAAGACGTCGACCGGTCCCCCGCCGAGCTCGGCGATCAGCCGGTGCAGGTCGTCGGCGTGCACGTCGGGGGTCGACTCTCCCGCGTCCGGGGTGCGGACGCTGCGCTCCGCGCCGCGCGGGTCGTAGGTGACCACGGTGCGGTCGGGGAAGTATCCGGCGAGCGTGGTGAACCCGCGCGCGTCCATGGGCGAGCCGATCAGCAGCAGGGCCGGCTCGGTGGTGTCGGCGTTCTCGCGTACGTCGTAGTGCAGGACCGCGCCGGGAACGTCCAGGGTGTGGGTCTTCGCGTCAGTCATCGGTGCCACTCCTTCTCGGGTCATGTCCAGGTAGACCGCCGCCGCCCGGGAAACTCATCGGTGCCCGGCCGGGAACTTTCCCGGCCTCACCGAAACGGGCAAATGCCTCAGCCAGCATAGTCCCGCGCCCCGCCGCCGACCTGCGATGGAAGCTCCGCCCTCGCATGCGGTATCAAGTTCCGATGGAATTCGTGCTGTTCCCCGGACGCCACCACCTGCTCACCCGGTTTCAGGCCGACCGGCTCGTCGAGCTGGTCGCCCGGCACGGCGCGACCATCGTCTGGGCGGTGACCTCGGCGAACCACGACAACACCCGCCGCAACCCGGTCCCGTACCACCGGCGGGAGGCGGCCGTCGAACGCTTCAGCGCGACCACCGGCCTGCGCTCGGTGGTGGTGCCGGTCTTCGACATGCCGCCGACGCCGCGGTTCGCCGAAGTCACGATCAAGAACATCACCGCCGCCACCGGTATCGAGCTGACCCCGCACAACACCGTCGTGGCCTGCTCCACCCCCGACGTCGCCGCGCTGTACGAACGGCTCGGCTTCGCGATCGACCCCGTCGAGGCCGGGCAGTCCCCGGCCGCCGAACGCCCCTGGGACGTGCTGCTGCGCCTGGCCGCGGGCGACGAGACGTGGCGCGAGCTGGCCCATCCCGCAACCGTCGACGTGTTCGACCGCTACCGCCTCGTCGAGACCGTGCGCACCGTCGTCAACGACCCGGTCGTCGGCGACGAGGGCGGCCTCACCGCGACCCGCGACTACCGCGCCTACGTGAAGGCGTTCGCCGACAGCGCCGCCCGCAAATGGGCCACGGCCCGCGAGCACGTGCAGCCCGGGCGGGTCGTCGACATCGGCTGCGGCGCGGGAGCCGTGCTCGAACTCGCCGACCGCGAACCCGCCCTGCGCGAGAGCGACCTGATCGGGGTCGAGGTCGCCCGCCACCTGTTCGACGAGTGCGTGCACCGCAAGGCGCAAGGCGTCTTCGCCAACCCCAACGTGTTCTTCTACCGCCGCAACGTGCTCGGCGGCGCGGTGTTCCCCGCGCGTTCGATCAACACGACGCTGACCTTCGCGCTGACCCACGAGATCTGGTCGTACGGCGACCAGGAGAAGTCGCTGCGCGCCTTCGCCCAGGCCATCTTCGACCACACCGCGCCCGGCGGGGTCTGGATCAACAGCGACGTCTGCGGCCCCGACGAGCGCGACCGGCAGGTGCTGCTGCGCCTGGAGCGTGGCGACGGCGAGAACCCCGACCGGCCGCGCACCGACCTGGCCGGCCTGCCGTCCGCGCAGGTCGCGGCCTATGTCGCCGAGCTGTCCACGCGGGCCCGCTTCGACCAGTTCACGGTCGACTTCGCCTTCGGCGTGCCGCACGTCCCGGCCGGCGACACCGTCCGGCTCTCGCTGGGCGACGCCATGGACTACCTGACCCGCAAGGACTACTCGGCGAGCTGGCTGGCCGAGACCCGCGAGCAGTTCTGCGGCATGGCGTACGCGGACTGGCGGCGGCTGCTCACCGACGTCGGCTTCGAGCTGGACCCGGCCTCGGGGACCAACCGCAACGACTGGATCGTCGACAACCGGATCGCCCCGGTCGCCGCGCTCACCGACCTCGACGGCACGCCGCTGGACTGGCCGGTGACCCACCTGCTGGCGGTCGCCCGCCGCCCGCTGAACTCGTGAGACCGGCAGTCGGGGTCAGCGGATCCGGCCGCCTTCGGTGACCAGCCACTCGCCGGTCTCCCAGTCCGACGGGCCGCCCTCACCCCGGTAGCAGAGGTCGAACCGGATGCCGAGGTCCGACCACGGATGGCGGACCGGGACGACCCGGAAGATGTCCGCCAGACCCGGGAAGGTCAGCCCCTCGGGTTCGGGGAACAGCACCTCCAGCTCCTCGCGGGTCAGGTCGGTCCACAGGGCGATCTGCCACGACGTCTGGGTGAGCCGCTGCTCGCGGACCAGCTCGAACCGGGGTTCACGGCCGACCGTGAAGTCGCGGATGTCGTCGGCCAGCTCCTTCGGCGTCGCGGGCAGCACGAACGGCCACGGCTCGCCGTCGGGGTAGCGATACATCGCCGACGCGGCGGCGACCGCGCCCACCAGGTCGTCCCACTGCTCGGCGGAGGTGCCGACGGGCAGGTTCACGCCCGTGTGGTCCACCCGGCGCACGCGGCCGGACAGACGGCGTGCCAGGTCGGGCAGCTCGACCCGGGCCGGCAGGACCACCGCGTCGGTCCCCGGGCCGGTCACCAGGCCGACGACCTGCCCGGTGTCCAGGGCGACCTCGGGCGCGGCCACGTCGGCCAGCGCGAACGTGGTCACCGGGCGGGCCTCGCCGGACCACGGCGGGGTGAGCGTCAGGCGATCCACGGACGCCACGGCGTACGGCACGTCGGCGAGCAGCAGCCGCAGGCCGTCGAGGAAGGCGCGGGATTCCGCCGTGTCGGGCAGCCGGAAAGTGATCTCGGAGAGCCGGTCCATGCGCTCGACCGTAACCGCGACCAGGCCGCCCCCGGTACGACAATTTGCCGGGACCGCGTATCCCGGCCGATCGGTCTAATCTCGACCGGGTGAGACAACGGCTGGGTGCGGCCTGCTGGATGCTGACGGTCGTCTACTTCCTGGTGCAGCCGGTCGTCGCGGCGGCCTGGGATCCGGCGTACAGCTACGCCGACAATACGATCAGCGATCTCGGCAACGCGATATGCACCACCTCGGACGAATCGTGGCGGCCCGGCGTCGTCCTCTGCTCGCCCCGGCACGTGCTGATGAACGTGACCTTCATGCTGGTCGGCCTGTGCACGACGGTCGGCGCGCTGACGACCCGGGGCTGGTGGCCGCGGCATCGCCTGGTGGGGTCGGGGCTCGCGCTGATCGCGGTCAGCGGCGTCGGCGCCGTGCTGGTCGGCCTCGCGCCCGGTGACGTGAACATGCCGCTGCACCTGGTCGGGGCGGGGTTGCAGTTCCCGGCCGCGCTCAGCCCGCTGCTGCTCGGCCTGGCCACACCCCGCGAGCGGCGGCGCGAGCGGGTCTTCTCGCTCACGATGGGCGTCGTCGGGATCGTCGGCTGCGTGCTGTTCGCCAGCGGGCTGCATCTCGGGCTGGGCGTCGGCGGCACGGAACGGCTCGGCTTCGACCCGCTCACCGTCTGGACGGTCGTGCTCGGCGCGGTGATCTGGCGCGCGGGCTCAGTCCGGCGCTGATCGGCCGCCCTCCCCGGCGGCCAGGCGGACCCGGGCCAGCTCACGGATCTGCTCGTCGGGGTCGTCCACCAGGTCGGCGAGTGACCGGGCGACGAGTTCGGGATCAGCGCCCGAGACCTCCTCGACCATCGCATAAAGGGCGTAGTACCTGATGTCGGCCTCGTCGTCCCGGCACAGCGACCGCAGCGCCTCCAGCGCTCTCGGCTCGATCCGCTCCTGGTCCGCCAGCGCCGGAAGCACCGCCGCGATGTGGAAGCGGACCCACCGGTTCGGGTGCCCGGTGAACCGGAGCACCTCGTCGAGGGCCTCCCGCGCCGCGTTGTACCCGAGCGCCGAGATCACGTTCTGGAGCACGTACGGGTCCTGCTCCCGATCGAGCCGCCCGACCAGCAGCGGTATCGCCTCCGTGCTGAACGGCCTGCGTCCCGCCTCGTCCTGCCGCCCCAGTTCGCGCAGGACCCGCACGCCGAGTTCGCGCACGTCCGGGTCCTCGTCGTCCAGCAAGCTCACCGCGGTGGCGTACACCGCCCGGGTCGGCCGCTCGTGCAGGGCGACCAGGTGTGGAGCCGGGCCGAGGGGGTCGCCCTCGGCGACCTCGGTCGCCGCTGCCGCGAACAACTCCGCGTCCGGCATCCGAGCCGGTTCGACCCTGCGGTCCTGATTCCCCATCAGGCCATTGTCGGTCGCCACCCAACGGGGTTTCGCGCCGGAGCCCAGCGCGGCCTTGGCCGCCGAATCTAGACTCCATTCACGACCGTCAGGGTCGGGCTGGAGTCCGCGCCGGCCTTCGCAGCGACCTGGGGATCAGAATGGCCGATCCGCTCGACGACCCCGTGCGATCCGCGCTGACCGGGCCGCACGCCCACCTGGCGCAGCGGCGTGGCCGCATTCTGCGCTATCCACCGGAGCTGTCGAGGTTCATCGCGATCCCGCATCCGACGACCGCCGAGGACTGGGCCGACGCCGCCGCGCTGGTCGGCCCCGAGCGGGCCCCGATCGCGGGCGTCGTCGTCGCGCCGTACGACGATTGGAAGGTCACCGGCGTCGGGCCCGGCCTGCAGCTCGTCGAGGACGATGTCGAGCCGCGGTACGACGACGAGGCCGTGCGGCTGGGCCCGGCCGACCTGCCCGAGATCGTGGCGTTCGTGGCCCGGCACCGCAACGGCCGCTTGTTCACGCCGCGCACCCTCGAACTGGGCACCTACCTGGGCATCCGCCGTGGCGGGGCGCTGGTGGCGATGGCCGGGGAGCGCCTGCGGCCGGTCGGCTGGAACGAGCTCAGCGCCGTCTGCACCGACCCCGCCCACCGCCGCCAGGGCCTGGCCATGCGGCTGGTCCGCGCGCTGATCGCCGGTATGCGCGAGCGGGGCGAGCGGGCTTTCCTGCACGTGAGCGACGGCAACCCTGGCGCGTACGCCATGTATGAACGGCTCGGTTTCCGGCTGCGGCGGCCGATCACCATGGGCTCGGTGCACATTCCCGAGGAGCATCTTCCGGCCGCGTTCCGGTCGGACCACAGCTGACGCCGGGACGACGGGCAAGGGGGTGGCCGGACCGGCCGCGGTGAGCAGCAGCGATACGACGTCGGGACCGCCCGTCACCGGGAGCACGCCGGTCGCCGCCACCCGGTCAGCGAACTGCCTGAAACGTCACGTTCCAGTTCGTCGTCCACTTCATGCCCTGGCAGATCAGGGGTGCGTCGCCGAGCTTCACGCCGTCGCCGATGGTGTAGTCGAAGTCGCCGTCCTTGGCCAGCGTCGGCAGCGCCGGGTACATGCCCTGGTTCGTGACGACGTACGCCTTGCACGTGTCCACGTCTGTGGGGGCCACCCCGCTGACCGTGACCGTGCCGGGGCTGATGCCGGTGACCTGTGCCCGCACGTTCGAGTTCGGGTTGTGGATGGCCAGTTTCACGTTCGACGACTCGCCCGGCAGCAGCGGCGAGCTGAGCTGCTCCCCGACGACGGTGATCTCCTGGACGATCTCGGCTCCGCCGTTGGCTCCGGCCACGATGGTGGAGCCGAAGACGGCCCACGCGGCGGTGGCTGCCACGATGGTGCCGAGCACGGCCGTGCCGACGACGGCGGTCCGCTTGGTGATCCGGTGGTGCGTCATGACGTCCTCCTGGACAGGGTGAGTCGGCCCGCGCGCCCACACGGCGCACCGGCTGCTGGTTGACGTGGTGTTACGCCGCGGACGCGGGCGTCGCGGGGACAGGCGGCGACGGGTCGGCCGTCGCGCTTTCGGGGATCGGGGTCGCTGAGGGCACGGCGTCTGGAGCCGGATCAGGCAGCGTCTCGCCGGCCGGCGGCGAAACGGCCGACGGCGACGGCGACGCAGTCGGTATCGGCGACGGGCTGGCGGACGCTGACGCGTCCGGCTCGTCGGTGCCCGGTCGGGCGGTTCCGGTCGGTGTCGGGGCCGCTGGGGCGGCTGTCGGCCCGGCGTGCGCCGACGGGCTGGGCCACCTTCCGGCCGCGTGGCCTTCGACCGGCACCTGTGCGGAGCCGCGCCAGGGAGCCGCGGCTGCGACAGCACCGGCAGCGACCAGCACGGTGGTGGCGGCCAGCGCACCGGTGGCGAGCAAACGTCGGCCTCGCCGGGTCAGCGGCTGGTGCACCACGGGCGGCCTCCTGTGTCGGGTGCCGCTGCGCGGATCGCCGGGAGGCGTCCGGTTGCGGCCACGCGAACAACCCTGCCGCATAGCCATGGAATGGGGCATAGGGAACACGGTGGGCTACCGCTGACACATAGGGCGGCTGTCCAGCTCAGACGTGCACCGACCGGCTCCAGGCGAACTACCCAGAAAGGATGAATCGAACAATATAGATAATCGGCCCGGTGCCGTTCAGCCGGCTCCGCCGAGTCGCGCGTGGTAGTGCTCTGCGAACGCGACCAGCACCGCCTGGCGAGTGCTTTCGGGCAGCACGCCCGCGAACGGCGAGTTCTGGCGCAGCTCGGCGGCGTCACGACTGCGCGATGTCAAGACGTCGAGCACCGCCTCGGTTCCCGCGTCGAGGACCTGCCGCCAGCGCTCGAGCCACATCGCCGCCATACCGTCCGGGTGTACGCGCTTGAGCCGGCGCAGGTTCTCGGCGGCGTCCGCCAGCACCTTGTCAGGGTCGGCGACGAGGCGGCCAGCCACGGCGCGGTGCAGCCACAACGACTTGAGCTGGTCGCGAGTGAGTTCGGGGCGCAGCAGAGCCAGCACGTCCGCCCGGGAGAGGCGGCGGTGCGTGCCCACCCTGACGAAAGGCAGGACTCCCCGCTCACACAGGTCGACGACGTGCTGACGCGACGAGCGCAGCAGCGCGGCTGCCTCGGTCGTGGTCAGAAGATCGTCGGAGCTGCTTTCCATGCATCCACCATGCCGCAACAAACACCAAAAACGCAACCGGGTGCTCGCTGCTGACTCCCGATGTGAACGAACACGAGGTTTATCATCGGCGATTTGCAATATAACGACATGAAACAGACACGCTCAATACGCTGTAGGACACCCGCGCCCTGCGATCGGGCGCGTGGAGAGCCTGGACAGGCTGCTCGATGCGGCCCACGCACACGGGCGATCGAGGAGGCACCCATGACGACGGCCCGATCCCCCGCCGCCGAGCCGCCCGCGCGGGCCCTGCGGCAGATGCTCGTACCGCTCGCGCTCGCGCAGTTCATCTGCAGCTTCGCCGGTTCGAACATGAACGTGATGATCAACGACATCAGCCAGGATCTGAACACGACGGTCCAGGGCGTCCAGATCGCCATCACGATCTTTCTGCTGGTGATGGCCGCCCTGATGATCCCAGGCGGCAAGCTGACCGACCGGTACGGCCGCAAGCGCTGCTTCCTCGCCGGCCTCATCCTCTACGGCATCGGCGCGCTGCTCAGCGCCGTGTCACCGGGGCTGGGTGTGCTCATCCTCGGCAACTCGATCCTGGAGGGCGTCGGCACCGCGCTGCTCATCCCGCCCGTCTACATCCTCACCACCCTGCTGTTCACCGGCGTCACCGCACGGGCCAAGGCGTTCGGCGCGATCAGCGCGATGGGCGGCGTCGGGGCCGCGGCGGGCCCGCTCATCGGCGGTCTGATCACCTCGGCGCTGAGCTGGCGCTGGGCGTTCGTGTTCCAGGCCCTGGTGATCGCGGTGATCATCGTGCTGGGCCGCAAGGTGCTCGACCCGCTGCCACCGGACCCGACCCGCCCGTTCGACACCCGCGGCGCGGTGCTGTCGGCGGCCGGGCTCATCCTCGTCGTGGCCGGCATCCTCGCCGCCGACGACAACGCCTGGCTGATGCTCGGCCTGATCGCCGCGGGCGTGCTACTGCTGTTCCTGTTCTTCCGGTGGGTACGCGCCCAGGAGCGGGCCGGCCGCGAGCCGCTGCTGTCGACCGCACTGTTCCGCAACCGCACCTCGAACCTGGGCCTGATCACGCAGAACGCCCAGTGGCTGATCCTGATGGGCACCTCGTTCACGGTGGCGGCGTACCTGCAGGTGGTCCGGGGCTACGACGCGATCCAGACCGGCGTCATCTTCACCGCCGCGACGGTCGGTCTGCTGGTCTCGTCACTGGCGGCCGAGCGACTGGCCAAACGCCGCCCGCAGCGCACGCTGATCCAGGCGGGCTTCGTGCTCACCGCGGTCGGTGTGCTCGTGCTGCTCGCCCTGGTCGCCGGGACGCCCGGGGTCTGGGCGTTCGCGCCGGGACTGCTGCTCATCGGGCTCGGGCTGGGCCTGATGCTGACCCCGTCGGTCAACGTGGTGCAGTCCAGCTTCGGTGACGACCTGCAGGGCGAGATCTCCGGGCTGTCGCGCAGCGTGTCCAATCTCGGCTCGTCGCTGGGCACCGCCGTCGCGGGCACCATCCTGGTCGCGGGCATCACCGCGACCCCCGGGCGGGCGTACGGGCTGGCCATGGCCGTACTGGCCGTCGTGGCGCTGGCCGGGCTGTTCGCGGCCGCGAAGCTGCCGAGGACAACAACACCCTCTATGCCCTGATTTCGCCATTTTCAGCCTGCCATCTGGGGATAATCGGCTGGTCGCCACCGTGCTCACGGGGTGCCTGCGAGGGGAGACGCCATGGAGATCAAGCCCGCGGCAATGGTGATCCCCAAAGACACCAGCCATCTCGAACAGGGCAAGTACGGCCCGGTCTTCCCCCGCACGCCCGCCTGCTACGGGTTCACGATCATCGCGAAGGTGAAGCCCGGCCGCGCGGACACCATGCGCGAGTACGGCAACACCCTGGCCAAGGCATTGGAGGCCGACCCGTACTTGCTGGCCCCGCTGAAGCTGCACTACCTGCGGTGGGTCCTGTTCGACGACGACACCCGGTTCATGTACCAGGGGATCTTCGACACCGACTTCGACAAGTACACCGAGGACGCAGTCGCGCTGTTCGGCAAGTCAGGGGTCAACACGGCGTTCGAAAACCTCGAAGGGTTCCCGGAGGACTGGAAGACCAACCCGGAGGCGTTCATCCGCTTCGTGCGCGAGCACCAGTGCCCCAGCTTCATCGAGTACGGCGAGTACCCGTACGTCACCGCCGACGAGATCAAGAAGGCGTTGCGCGTCAAGAACGCGCTGTCGGAGATGCTCGACCAGCTGCAGTGAGGAAAGCGATGACCGACCAGCGCCCCGCCCGTGTCTACAACACCCGCCACCAGCCCCGCCCGTACACGCCGGGACGGCGGCGGGTCAGCATCTACGTGGCGTGGAGCTATCCGGCCGAGGCCGGGCGCAACCCTGCCGAGCTGGACAACCGCTTCTCCACGATGACCGAGGTGCGCCGGGTCACCTGGCCCGCGTACGAGGAACCGCAGTGGTCCGACCCGATGCGCTTCCAGCAGGGCATCGCCGGGGCGCTGGAGCTGTTCTTCTGGGCCTGGGTGCCGTTCCAGGACTTCGTCGCCGAGACCACCGGCCACCCGGTGGCGATGTACCAACGCGTCGACCAGGCGGGCGTGATGACCCCGCTCGACGAGCGGGTGCTGGCCGACACCGACACGCTGTTCGTCTTCGGGCTCGACCACATGGTCACCGGCCAGGACGCCACCGCCGAGGAGGTGGCCGCGCTGCGCGAGTGGACGGCCCGGGAGGGCACCCGCCTGGTTCTGGGCCCGCACCACGACGTCGGCGCCGGTGACGACCTGGCAGTGCGCGACGTGGAGTACCACCACCACGGCGACGCGCTCGTGCCACGGCAGCAGCGCTTCGGCCGGTACACCCGCTCGCTCATGGAAGGGCTCGGGGTGCCGGTGGAGAACCGCTACGGCCTGCGCCCGGCCGTGGCCGCGCCCAAACGCATCGCCCCGCTGTCGATCGACCGCGACCGCGACACCATGGGCTGGCTGACCGACGTGACCAGCTTCAACTTCCACATGCACCTGCCGCACTACGCCGTGACGACCGCCGACGAGCAGGCCGTACGGGTGCTGGGCCGCCAGCCCATCGACCTGTCCCGGCCGCATCCGTTCACCGAGGCGGGCAACACCGAGTTCAACATGTTCCTGTGGCTGCCGCCCGCGGGCGAGCGGGCCGGCGACATCCTGATGGCCGACTCGACCATCTTCAGCACCCTGTTCGGCGCCGACGACAGCCTGCGCGCCTTCTGGCGCAACATCGTCACGCTCTAGCGGCACCGGGGAGGCGGAGCGTGGAACTGCACGACATCCAGCGCGGGGTGCTCAGCCCTCGCCCGTCCCCGTATGCGGCGACGTACCTGCTGTTCCGTATCGACGACCGGGCCGACGGGCGAGAGCTGATGCGCCGGGTCGCCGCCGTGGTCACCAGCGCCGCCGACACGATCAGCCCGCTGGGCGAGACCTGGGTCAGCGTCGCGGTGACCCACTCCGGCCTGCGGGCGCTCGGTGTGCCGCAGCCGTCGCTGGACACGCTCGCCTGGGAGTTCCGCCAGGGCATGGCCGCCCGCGCCACCGCGCTGGGCGACACCGGCGACAACGGAACCGAACACTGGGAAGCACCACTGGGCAGCCCGGATGTGCACGTCGTGCTCGTCGCGCTCGCGCCGGACACGCCGACCCTGGAAGCGGCGATCGACCAGGCCCGGCCCGCGTACGAACAGCTGCCCGGGGTGACCGCGATCTGGCGGCAGAACTGCCACGCCCTGCCCACCGAGACCGAGCCGTTCGGCTACCGCGACGGCATCAGCCACCCGGCCGTCGACGGCAGCGGCATCGCCGGGTCCAACCCGCTGGAGAAGCCGCTCGCGGCGGGCGAGTTCGTGCTCGGCTACCCCGACGAGCTCGGCGGCGTGCAGACCACGACACCCGACGTGCTCGGCCGCAACGGCAGCTACGTTGCCTTCCGCAAGCTGCGCCAGGACGTGGCCGCGTTCCGGCGCTTCCTGCGGGACAACTCGGCCGGACCCGACGAGCAGGAGCAGCTGGCCGCCAAGCTCATGGGCCGCTGGCGCAGCGGCGCCCCGCTCGCCCTGTGCCCGCAGCGCGACGATCCCGACCTCGGCGCGGACCACGAACGTAACAACGCCTTCCTGTTCCGCGACGACGACCCCGACGGTTTCGCCACCCCCTGCGGGAGCCACGTCCGCCGGGCCAATCCCCGCGACTCGGCCGTGGCCGGCGAACCCCGGCTGCACCGCATGATCAGGCGCGGCACCGCGTACGGGCCGCTGCTGCCCGAGGGCATGCTCGACGACGACGGCGCCGACCGCGGCCTCATCTTCGCGTTCGTGGGCGCGCACCTGGGCAGGCAGTTCGAGTTCGCGCAGACGCAGTGGATGAACGACGGGGTGTTCTTCGGCGGAGGCGCTGCCCGCGACCCGATCGCCGGGCTCGGCGAGGGCCTGTCCGACTACACGATCCCCCGGCGGCCGGTGCGGCGGCGACTGCCGCAGGTGCCGCGCTTCGTCACCACCCGCGGCGGGGAGTACGCGTTCATGCCCGGCATCAGCGCCCTGCGCTGGCTCGGCGAGCTCACCGACTGACCTGACCGGCCGGAGGCCACGTGGACACGCTGCAGCTGCTGCTCAACGCGATAACCGTGATCTTCATTTCGTCGACCATGTTCGCGGCGGGCCTCGGCGCGACCGTGCCCGCCCTGCGCCGGGCGTTCACCGACGTGCCCCTGCTCGTGCTCGTGCTGCTGGCCAACCTGGTCGTCGTCCCGCTGCTGGGCTGGGGGCTGGCCGCCCTGCTGCAGCTCGCGACCGCGCCGTTCATCGCGCTGCTGCTGATCGCCTGCTCGCCCGGCGGGCCGTTCGGGGCCAAGCTCGGCATGATCCAGCGCGGTGACGTCACCACCGGCGCCGCCATGCAGGTGCTGCTCGCGGCCATCGGCAGCGTCACCTTCGCGCTGACCGCCAACGTGCTGCTCACCGCGGCCGACGTGGGCGGCGGCGTCTCGCTCGACGTCGGCGCGCTGGTGCGCACCGTCGCGATCCTGCAGCTCGTGCCGTTCGCGATCGGCCTGCTGCTGCGCCACTACGCCGCCGACACGGCCCTGTCCTGGCATCCGGCCGCGGTCAAGGTGTCCAACGTGACGTTCCTGATCGTGCTCGCCGGGATGCTGCTGGGCAGCTGGAGCGACGTCGTCGACCTGCTGGGCTCGCGGGCGCTGCTGGCCGGGTTCCTGTTCTCCGTCCTCGCCTTCGGCCTGGGCACGCTGCTGTCCACCGGGTCACCGGCCCGCCGCACCACCATGGGCGCCGTCACCGCCGTACGCAACCTCGGCCCGGCCCTGGCCGCCATCGGGATCGCGTTCAGCGACCAGCCCGCCGTGCTCGGCGCGCTCGCCGCGATCCTGCTCAGCGGGCTCTGCGCGGCCATCCCCATCACCGCGGCCCTCGCCCGCCGCCGCGGCGAGCCCCGGAGCTGAGAGGTCCCGGTGGCGTGCTCGCTGGTGTTCCTCGGCCACTCGACGGTCCTGCTCGACCTCGACGGCGTACGCGTGCTCACCGATCCCGTGCTGCGCGGCCGCCTGACGTTCCTGCGCCGGGTCGCCGCGCCGGTGCCGGCCCACCACCACGCCGATGTCGACGTGGTCGTGCTGTCACACCTGCACCACGACCACTGCGACCTGCGCTCGCTCGCTTTGCTCGGCCGCGACGTGCGCCTCGTCGCACCCGACGGAGCCGGGGACTTCCTGCGGCGGCGGGGCTTCCGCCAGGTGGTCACGCTGAAGGCGGGCGAGTCCCACACGGTCGGCGCATTGACCGTGACCGCGACCCCGGCGGTGCACGACGGCAGGCGGGAGCCGTTCGGGCCGTGGGCCGCCGCGGTGGGATACCTCATCGGGTCCGCGCGCAGCGCCGTCTACTTCGCCGGCGACACCGACCTGTTCGCCGGGATGCGCGACCTGTCCCCGGACCTCGACCTCGCCCTGATCCCGGTCTGGGGCTGGGGACCGAACCTCGGCCCGGGACACCTGGACCCGCAGCGGGCCGCCGAAGCCGTCGCCCTGCTGCGGCCGCGCCGCGCGGTGCCCATCCACTGGGGCACGCTGTTCCCGTACGGCCTGCGCGTCTTCTACCGCGACCGGCTGCGCGAACCCGCCCGCGCCTTCGCCGCCGCCGTCGCGGCCCGCGAGCTGCCCACCGAGGTACGGGTGCTGGCCCCCGGCAGCGGGCTGACATGGCTGCCTTGACTGCTCCCCCGCCTGAAGGCGGGGGATTCTTCCCGCCTTCAGGGCTTATGAGGATTCCTGGCTCAGGCAGCCACCCGAGCCAGCGGCTCAGGTGGTCTTATGCCCTCAGCACCAGCAGGGCTCAGACCAGCCCTGACAAGCATCACGCGGGCGGAGTTCTTGTCCCGTGGGGACACGGCTCCGCACGCGGTGCAGGTATAGGTGCGCTCCCCCAGCGGCAGTGCATGCTTGGCTCTCGTCATGCAATGCGCGCAGTCCATCGTGGTATGCGCGGGATGTACGGGCCGGACGTCCCGGCCATGCTTGCGGGCCATCTCGACCAGTGCGGCTGTGGTGGCGCCGATGGCGGCGTCAGCGGCCTTGCGGGCCATGGTGGTCTTGGCGAGGAACTTCGGCCGGAAGTCCTCCACCGCGATGTGGTCGTGGTCGGCGACCACGGCCTTGGCCCATTTACGGGCCGTGTCCTGCCGCTGACGGGCCACCTTTTTGTGCAGCTTCGCGGCCTGCCGCTGCGCCTCGCGGTAGCCCCGACTCTGCGGCTTGCCCTTGGGTCGTTCGCGGCGCGACATCTGGCGCTGGTAGCGGGCCAGCCTTGCGGCGGCCTTACGCCCGTGCTCGGGGTGGGGAAGGTCATGGGCGTCGCTGGTGGTGGTCGCGACCTCTTTCACGCCCCAGTCGATGCCGATCACACTGCCGGTCGCGGGCAGTGGCTCGATCGGTGCGGCGATGACGAACGAGCAGTACCAGTGTCCGAGGTTGTCGCGGTACACGCGCACCGAGCTGGGGTCGGCCGGGAGTTCGCGGGACCACACGACGGTCACGACGACGCCGCCCGCCAGGTGCAGCTTGCCGTCCTTCAGGCGGAAGCCGCGGCGGGTGTAGTTCAGGCTCGGGTCGCTGTGGTGTTTCTTCTTCACCCGGGGCATCCCAGCTCGACGTGCCATGGGCAGCCGGTCCTTGATGTCCTTCAGCGCTTTGGCACGGGACTTGCCGAAGTCCCGTATCACCTGCTGCTGCGGCACCGACGACCCTTCGCGCAGCCACGCGGTGCGGCAGCGGGCCTCGGTCAGCATCTTGTCGAGCTGCGCCGGACCCCGGGCTACCTTCACGCCGGTCGACCTGGACTGATGGTGCGCGGCCTTCGACTGGTGGACGCATTCGTTCCAGACCCAACGGCAGCGGGCCCACTCGGCTTCCAGCGAGGTGGCCGCGGCCTTGGACACGCGCAGCCGGTACATGTACCGGGCATGACCGGCATCATCCGGCGGCGTGGCGGTCATGGTCCCAACCTAGCGGCGGGGTCTGACAGTCGACGGCGGTCCGCCCTGCGGGCGAATCGCCTTTCCTTGCCCTGCTGCGCAGGAGTCCGAATTCCTCCCCGTCCTGAAGGACGGGGCATCCTTCGGAGGTTCCGGTGAACCTCCACCGCCTCGGCGGCCGGCTGCGCCCGGCGATCGTGGTGCTGCTGCTCGACTGGGCGGCGCTGAGCATCGCGATCGCGGTCACGCCGGGCCTGTCCGCGAGCACCGGATGGGACGTCCTGCTGGCCGCGGTGCTGCTCGCGATCGCCGCCGCGGTGCTGCGGCCGCTGTTCGCCGCGTTCGCCGCCCGGCTCGGCTGGGCCGGGGTCGTGGCGGGTTGGCTGCTGACCCAGTCGCTGCTGGTGTACCTGGCGCTGATCCTCGCCCCGCACATCACGGTGGACGGCTTCTGGCCCGCGTTCTGGGCGTCGTGGATCTACTCCATCCTGGTCAGCGCCGGGATGTGGCTCGTCACCGCGGGCGACAACTCGGCGATGCTCGCGCACCTGCTGCGGTCCACGAAGACGACCCGCCGCGAAGCCGTCGCCACCGCGGTCCCCGGCGTACTGATGATCCAGATCGACGGGTTGTCGGCGCCGCTGGCCCGCTGGGCCATCCAGGCGGGCAACCTGCCGACGCTGACCCGCTGGATCCGCTCGGGCAGCCACACGCTGGCCGAATGGCACGCCCAGCTGCCCGCGACCACTCCCGCCAGCCAGGCCGGCCTGCTGCACGGGGCCAGTGCGCACGTGCCCGCGTTCCGCTGGCTGGAGAAGGAGACGGGCCGGCTCGTGGTCACCAACCACCCCAAGGACGCCGAGTACGTCGAGCGCGGCTTTTCTGACGGGCGGGGCCTGCTCGCCGACGGCGGGGTGAGCCTGTCCAACGTGTTCTCCGGCGACGCCCCGGTGAGCCTGCTGACCATGAGCACGACGGCCCGCAAGGGCAGCCGGCGCGGCCCCACCCGGGAGGTCAGCAGCTATCTCGTCGACCCGTTCGGGCTGACCCGCTCGCTGGTGCTGACCGCCGGCGAGATGGTCAAGGAGGTGTTCCAGGCCCGTCGGCAGCGGGCCCGCGACATCGAACCGCGGGTGCACCGCGCCGCGTCCTACATGGCGCTGCGCGGCGTGACCAACGTGCTGCTGCGCGACCTCAACCTGAACCTGGCGGCCGAGCACATGATGCGGGGCGCACCGGCCCTGTACTGCGACTTCGTCGACTACGACGAGATCGCCCACCACGCGGGCCCGACCCGGGCCGAGTCGCTGGCCTCCCTGGACGGCATCGACTGGGTGCTGGGCACGCTGGAGCAGCTCGCGCGCAGCGCGCCGCGGCCGTACCACATCGTGGTCCTGTCCGACCACGGGCAGAGCCAGGGCGCGACGTTCCTGCAGCGGTATGGCACGACGCTGGAGGCCCTGGTCCGAAAGCTGATGGCGGGCGACGGCGCGGACGTGGCGACCGCGCCCGAAAACGAGCAGTGGGGCCGGGTCCGGGCCCTGCTCACCGAGATCGGCGGCGAGCGGAAGGCCGTCGGCCGGCTGACCCACGACATGCTGGAGGCACGCGAGCCGGAAACCGCGCCGGGGCCTGCCGCGGGTGCGGAACTGGTCGTCGTCGCGTCCGGCAACCTGGGCATGGTCTACCTCGCCCGGGAGCGCCGCCGGCTGACGCTGGAGGAGATCGAGGCCCGGCACCCGAACCTGCTCACCGGCCTGGTCACCCACCCGGGCATCGGGTTCGCGATGGTGCGGTCCCGGGCCCGTGGACCGGTGGTGCTCGGCCGCGACGGCGTCCACCACCTCACCGGCGGGCGGGTCGACGGCACGGACCCCCTCGCCCCGTTCGGCCCGCACGCGGCCGACGACCTGCGGCGGCACGACACGCTGCCGCACGTCGGCGACATCGTGCTCAACAGCCTGCTCGATCCGGCGACCGGTGAGGTGGCCGCGTTCGAGGAGCTCGTCGGCTGCCACGGCGGGCTCGGCGGGTGGCAGACCCGGCCGGTGCTGATCCACCCGGCCGGATGGACCGCGCCGGACGCCCTCGTCGGCGCCGACGCGGTCCACCGGCAGCTGGTGCGCTGGCTGGAGGACCTCGGACTGCGGACACCGCCGCCCGATTAGCCCCTGACGATCAGATCGTTGGCGTACGTCGCCACGTCCAGCACCGCCTGCTCGCCGGTGCGCCGGTGCACGTCGAGGGCCGCGTCGATGAACTTGATCCCGTGCGAGTCCCGGTCGTGCAGCCCGCGCGCCATCAGGTCGGCCGGGTCCGTCGCTCCGCGGACCGGCATCGGCCGGGCCTCGGCGGGCGAGTACGCGCTCGTCACCGCCGCCGTCGCGGCCCACGCGGCCTGGATGCTGGGCTCCCACAGCGCGGCCGGCAGCACCGGCAGCACCCGTGCGATCGCGTTCGGCGCGGTGGTCGCGTGCACCAGCATCACCGGGTTGCCGTGCCCGTGCGTGCCGAACCGCAGCGCCGCCGCCTCGACGATGGCCGCGATCCGGTCCGGCGCGTTCGTCTCGGCGTCGCCGGGCACCGCCCCGGCCGACTCCGGCCACCCCGGCAGGTCGGCGAGCTGTGCGAGCCGGTTGCGGATCCCGGATCGCTGGTGCGGCACCCGGGGCACGGCGTCGAGCGCCGAGCGCGGATCGCTGGACCGGTACGGGCCCTTGCCCGCCGGTGCGAGCGGCTGCCAGCGGGCGGCCCAGTAGCCCAGGCCCGCGCCCAGCTCGGCCACCCGGGCGGGGGTCGCCGTGCCGTCCTGCTCGCTGTCGAGCAGGGCGCGCACCGCGTGCCCGACCCTGATGACGCCGTGCGTGGCCCCGGCGGCCACTCCCGGCAGCAGCCGGGGCCACCACTGGATCAGCACCTCGCGCCAGGGCCGCTCGGTGAGCTGCCGTTCGAAGAAGGTGAGCCAGTCGCCGGTGCGCACCGGGTCGCCCAGCGGATCGCGCCACTCGCCGGCGGAGATGCGCTGGATGCCGCGCGGGCGTTCGGACAGCCGGTCGCGGTAGCCGTCGATCCAGGCGTGCACCTGGTCGGCGTGGCCATGCCGGACCAGTGCCTCCGCCGCCATGGGCGCGTGGTTGGACAGCCAGCCGTCGCGCTCCGGCCCGGTGTGCTGCAGCCGCTGGTATACCTCGTCGAGAACCCCGTTTTCCATGCTCAACAGCATGTGACTTCAAGCAGACTTGATGTCAATAGCCGCTGAGCTGTGACAATCTTGCAGCGCTGCCGGACGTCGGTAGGTCACCAGCCGTTCGCGGCGTCGCCGAGGATGCCGCCCCGGACCGCGCGAGCCAGTCCCTGCGCCAGTTCCTCCTCGTACGCGCCGACGTGCACGTACAGGCTGTGGCCCGGCGGCGGATCACGGTCGTACATCTCCATGCCGTTGAGGCCCAGCTCGAACCCGGCCCCATTGCACCGCCCCGGCCAGCACACGTGCCAGGCGATCGTCGCCGGGTCGCAGCCCACCGCCGCGACCACGAGATCGGCGGGGTCGTCGTGCAGGTCGTGCTCCCGGGTGAAGATCGTGCCGTCGAGCAGCGGGAGCCCGGACAGCACGGTGACGACGGCCTCGGTCAGGTCGGCCATCAGGTACGCGCTGCCGTCCCGTCGCCGGGTCATCCGGTCGGCGGTCGGCAGATGCGGGTCCAGTGCCGCGGCGAACTGCTCGAAGAGCTCCGCGGGGACCGACATCGACAGGTGCGCGCCGTTCAGGGTCAGGTAACGGGCCAGGTCCCGATGGGTGTCGACCTCGATGCACGCGTCGACGCGCGCCGGGCAGCAGGTGGGCGAGCGCAGGTCGAGCAGCCGCTGTGCCTTGGCGTACACGGCGTCGAGGTCGTCGCTGGTGTAGATCCGGTACACGGTCGAGTTGCCCACGGCGGAGCATCATGCCACGCGGGACTCGTGGCGCGGCTCGACCGACAGGTGAGCCGACAGCGCCCGAAGGAAGTCGGCC
The DNA here is from genome assembly GCF_042663325.1 of Catellatospora aurea. Lineage (NCBI taxonomy): Bacteria > Bacillati > Actinomycetota > Actinomycetes > Micromonosporales > Micromonosporaceae > Catellatospora > Catellatospora aurea. Next base: position 42,074 of record NZ_JBHTAC010000052.1, on the reverse strand, counting down.
GCGTCGAAGATCTCGCCGGCCGAGGCGACCCCGGTCGTCTTCGCCTGCCCGGCGAGGATGCGGTGGACCGCTTCGACCGCCAGCGGTGCGCTGATCGCGTAGATGTCCCGACCCGTGGCCACGACACGGCGCTGCGTGTCGCCGGAGCGCACGACGACGTCGACCACGAACGTCTGCGCGGACCGGCCGCTGTCGTCGACCGCGACCGGCGCGCTGTGCGCCGACGCCAGGTCCCTGGCCGCGTCGGCCGTCATGTACGTGCGCACCTCGGGAATCTCCAGGTGGCTGGGGACGGTGACGACGTCGGCCATGGTGAACTCCCCGAGGACCGGCCGGGTGCCCAGCGGAGCAGGGAAGTCCCAGTCCAGGGTCGGCAGGTCGCGCTCGGCGGCGTAGTACTCGATCCGGCCGCCGGTGTAGCGGACCCGGCGGCCGTCGCGCCGGTCCCGCGAGACGGTGCCGGACACGACGGTCCCGGCCGTGGGTTGCCAGCTGCTCAGCCCGTACGCGACGTGCGCCTCGTCGGCCGCTGCCCAGTCCCCCATCGCCGTGGTGACCAGCAGGTCGCCGAGCCCGCCGAAGAACGCCATCGCCGGGACCACCGCGACCCCCGCCTCCCGGGCCCGGCCGGCGAAGTGCGCGAACGTGTCGAGGTTGGCCTCGATCTCGGCGGCCACGTCCACGTATGGGATCCCGCCCCGCAGGGCGGCTTCGATCACCGGGCCTGCCGTCGAGGCGAACGGGCCGGCGGCGTTGACGACCGCGGCCGCGCCCCGCAGGGCCCGGTCGAGCGAGGCCGGATCGTCCGCCGACGCGACCCGGTGCGCCAGGCCAGGACGGGACTCCGCCAGCTCCCGGAGTTTGCCCGCGTCACGGCCGACGAGCAGCGGCACGAACCCTCGCGCGGCCAGCTCCGCCACCACGAACCGGCCGGTGTGCCCGTACGCCCCGAACACCGCCACGGTCTTGTCCGTACCCATCTTGGTCTCCTCAGTGCTCTTCAAAGATCGACTGAAAAGATCCTCCCAACGGGCGCAGCCCCGGACGAGTGTCTGGAACGCCACGCCCCATACACTTTCGGACATGGCCACGATCGCGCTCGCCGCCACCGACGGCATGCTCCACTTCGAACTCGCCATGGCCTGCGAGATCTTCGTCCGCGACCCCAGCAGCCTGGCCGACCCCTGGTACGACCTGGTGGTCTGCGGCCCCGGCCCGGTCGGCATCGGCAGATTCCGGATGGAACCCGACGCCGGGCTCGACCGGCTCGCCACCGCCGACACCGTGATCATCCCTGCCATCGACGACATCGACGCCGAACCGCCCGCCGACCTGGTCGAGGCCGTCCGGGCAGCCCACCGGGCCGGTGCCCGGCTGGTCTCGCTGTGCACCGGCGTGTTCGTGCTCGCCGCCGCCGGGGTCCTCGACGGGCAACGCGCCACCACCCACTGGGCCCACACCGAGGCGCTGGCCGCCCGCTACCCCCGGATCGACGTCGACCCGGACGTGCTCTACGTCGACAACGGCAACGTGCTCGCCTCCGCCGGCAAGGCCGCCGCGATCGACCTTTGCCTGCACCTCATCCGCCGCGACCACGGCTCGACGGTCGCCAACGCCGTCGCCCGCCGGCTGGTCGTGCCCCCGCACCGCGCCGGCGGCCAGGCCCAGTTCGTCACCACCCCGGTGCCCGCCCGCGACGACCACCCGCTCGCCGACCTCTTCCCCTGGGCGATGGAGCGGCTGAACCGCCCGCTGACCGTGGAAGACCTGGCCAGGCAGGCGAACATGAGCTCGCGCAACCTGGCCCGCCACTTCAAGTCGACGACCGGCACCACCCCGCTGCAGTGGCTGTCGACGCAGCGCATCCGCCGCGCGCAGGAGCTGCTGGAGAACACCGACAGCGGGATCGACGCCATCGCGGAGGCGGCGGGCATGGGCACCGCCACCACGCTGCGCCGGCACTTCCACCGCACCGTCGGCGTGGCTCCGGACGCCTACCGCCGCACCTTCCGCACGGCCGGAGGCCACCTCCCGTACGGGGAGGCGGCCTCCCACCTGTCCTGATCCGCCCTGTCTCGATCCCGGGGCGATACAGGTCAGCCCTTGATCACCGTGTCCTTGGCCAGCGCTTCGGCGCGCTGCCGGACCGTGGCGCGGAGCTTGTCGACGTCGGTCTTGACGGCGGCGGCGTCGGCTCCCCGCACGGTGTTCAGCGTCGCCGCGATCTGGTCCAGGGCCTTCTCGGCGGCCTTGTCGGCGTAGATCTTCTGGTACAGCTCGCGGTAGGCGTCCTCGTACGCCTTCTTGAAAGCGCCCGAAGCCAAGAACCTCTCCTTGAGCTTGTTGCCGCCCATCATCCCGCCGCGGCCGCCGCCGGGCGGGGTGAACCCCTCCGGCAGCTCCATGCCCTCCGGCAGCTGGAAATCCCCACCGCCGCCGGGGAAGCCGCCCATGCCGCCGCCCATCGACATCGTGTCGTGGGGTCCGGCCGTGGCGCTGCCGCTGAAGGTCAGGTTGTGGTCCCAGCTGATGACCTTGAATTTCTTGGTGTCCAGGTCGTACCACAGGTAGTAGTTCTTGCCCGGTCCCGACATGTCGTCGAAGTTGAGCAGCAGGTTCTGCAGGGCGAGATACCGGGCGAACGACGCGACGTCGACGTGGTCGGCCAGCTGGGCGTCGAAGTCGGCGTCGGAGGCCTCGTTGGCCCACTTCACCAGGTCGATGACCGGCGCGAGGTCGTGGCTGCCCTTGTTGTTGACCTGCTTGAAGTCGTCTTCGTACTCGGTCGGGTCCGCGCCCTGGTAGGTGAACTGTCCCGTGGCCAGCGACTTGTAGAGCACGCCGTTGCCGAGGCTGTCGGCGAAGTCCTCGTCCGGGTGCTCGACCAGCAGCCGCGCCTTGACGGGCCGGCCGTTGACCTGCAGAGCCGTGTAGGCGTACCGCTGCGTGGGCTGCTGGGCGGCAGCCGCGACGGCCAGCGACAGGGCCTCGTTGACCACCGTCGTGCCGCCGCCCATGCCGGACACGCGCACGGCGACCTCGCTGCGGCCCTGGTATCGGCGGCCTTCGGCGAACTCGTCGAAGCTGATCAGCCACGGCAGTTCCTCGGGCTTGGCGCTGTCCAGGCTCGCCCGGCCGAAACCGCCGCCCATCATCCCGCCGGGTCCGCCCCGGCCACCGCCCTGGTTGCCGCCCTCGCCGCCGCCGGGCATCTGCGGGAACCCGCCCTCCGGCATGCCGGGGAACCCGCCCTCGGGCATGCCCGGCCGGCCGCCGGGGCCGCCTTGGCCGCCCCGGTCCTCGAACAGCGACCGGGTCCTGCCCTCGTGGGTGACGCCGGACAGGGTGGAGTTGCCCTTGAGGCGGACGCCGACGTCGCGGATCAGGGTGCCGTCGACGGTCGCGTCGACGCGCACGTACTCCTTCTCGCCGGTCTCCATGTACTCGTCGAACATGCGCTGGTAGTCGGCTTCGGTGTAGGTGATGGTGACGGTGTGCGCGACGGTGGCGTCGAACAGGTCGACGGTGCCGTCGATGTTCTCCACGACCTCGTCGTGCTTGCCCGCCGCCTGGCTGGTCACGATCGGCGCGATCCGCACCTTGCCGGCGACAACCACCAGCGCCACGACGACGGCCACGCAGGTGGCCAGCAGCTTCCAGTAGTGGCGGACACGCACCGGGACGCGGTGCTCGAGCCGGGCCCGCGGCGGCGGTGCCGCGGGCTCAGTCGCGGGACTCGTGGTCATCACAAGTCCGTCTGGTCGTATCCGGTGAGCACCGTGACCCGCTGGCCCGACGTGAGCCGGCTCAGCGCCGCGATCAGGTCGCCGGGCTCGCTGCCCTTCTTCAGCCGCACCGTGTACATCAGCTCGGTCAGCGCGCCGCCGCGGATCGACTCCATGCTGACCAGCTCGAATTCGGTGGTGTGGGCGATGAGCGCGTCGTTGATCGTGGCCGTGTAGTTGCCCTCCGGCGGGACCTGCACCTTCACGACCTGCCGCTGCACCGACAGCTGGAACCAGCTGAACCGGAACATCACGAAGATGACCAGGCAGATCGCCACCGTCGCGATCACGGCGAGGCTGTAGAACCGCGTGCCGACCGCCATGCCGACGCCCATGACCAGGAAGATGAACCCGACGTCGCGGGTCTCCTTGATCGCGTTGCGGAAGCGGACCACCGACAGCGCGCCGACCAGCGCGAACGCCCGCGCGATGTTCGACCCGACGACCAGCATGATCAGCGACACCAGCATGCCGAGGATGACCAGGGTCTGCACGTACGACTGGCTGTAGGACACGTTGCGGTGCGTGGCCCGGTACACCCAGCCGATGATCGTGCTGAGCAGGAATGCCAGGGCCATGGCCATGACGATGTCGGTGACACTGAACGTGCCGGTGAGGTCCTGGAGTTCGAAGTTCATCGGGTTGCCTTCATGATCGGTGCCGGTGCTTCCGCTGCGGCGACGTCCAGGTGGGTGGGGTTGTCGATGTCCTCGACGGCCGGGGCGGACGCCTCGGCGTCGTGGTCGGGGATGTGGAACAGCGAGCGCGGGGCGCGGCCGAAGGCCTCGACGCTCTGGCAGTACTTGGACACGCGCACGACGGACAGTTCGGCGCGGGCAGCCAGGTCGGTCAGCCAGTACGGCACGCGGTCGTTGGCCTTGACCTCCAGCACCGACAGCGACGCCGGGATGATCAGCCGGTTCTCGGCGCCGGAGCCGAGGTCGAACTCGCGGTCGCGGCCGCGGACCCGGTGGTCGAGGGTGACCCGCAGGCCGAGGTCGGCGTCGCGGCCGACGTAGGCCTCGCGCTGGTAGCCGGTCATCGCCACCGGCCGCAGGTCCAGGCCCTGCACCAGGCCGAGGACCTCCTGGAGGAAGCCGGTCTGGCCGGGCTTGTGGCGCACCATCTGCCGGCCGTCGCACAGCAGTCGCGCGTCGCCGTACGGCATCGCGACGCGGCGCTTCTGGGTGACCCGGTTGACCCGCTGCTTGATCTCGACGTACACCGTCGTGTCGTTGTCGATGTCGAAGCGGTCGCCGTAGTGGCGCACCCGGATCTTGCGGCGGAACCGCAGGCCCTCGATCTTCTCCCAGTAGAAGCGCAGCAGCCGGGTGTCGTAGTAGACGCTCCACACCCCGTAGCCGCCCTCGGTGGCGTGGCTGTCGAGGTCGAGCCGGGCGCGCAGTTCGGCACGGATCGCCGACAGGCGCTCGGTCGGCACCAGGTATTTGATCTCGTAGCGGTTGAACGCGTGCAGCGGGCTGGGGGCGCGCAGCGCGTGGCCGCCGTGGTCGTCGGACGTCCTGCCGGATGCCTGCTGGGCCGGGCCGCCGCCCTTGTCGGGTCCCGTCGGCGCTGAGCGCGGGAGCAGTCGCATGCGCGTACCGTTTCTCTCGCCCCGGAAGACGTTCGGCACGATGGTGAACGGTGCCTGAACCCCGGGTTGGCTGAGGGTGAACACCGATCAGCCTGGCGAGCCAATCTAAGAAACCTCCGTGGAAAACCTCAGAATTCTTTGAGAAAAGGTCGGAGCCTCTCGATACCCGCCGAGCCGGCCGCTTGGGGCAGCCTGGTCGCAGCACATTCGGAAACCATGAAGGCAGGGCACCGCCCGCAACGGGGTGCGCCCTGCCTTCAGATGCTGCTCAGTGCGCGTGCACCGCGCCTTCGGCGTTGCTGTCCGCCCTGGCGGGCAGCAGCAGCGCCGTGACGACCACGCCGATGGACAGGACCACGCCGATGACGAACGCCAGCCGCATGCCATCCAGGCTTGCGGCCGTGGCGGCGACACCGTCGGCTTTGAGCGAGTCGGCCCGCGCGCTCATCACCGTGACCACGAGCGCGGTGCCGAAGGCCGCCGCGACCTGCTGCAGCGTGCCCAGGATCGAACTGCCGTGGGCATACAGCGGCGGCGGGACCGCGCCGAGACCCAGGGTGAAGACCGGGGTGAAGGTCGCGGCCAGACCCACCATGAGCAGCGCGTGCATGGCGAGCAGCTGCCAGTACGGCATGGTCATCGAGACCTGGGTGAAGCCGGCGAGCGCCAGCGAGATCGCGATCGCCCCGGGGATGACCAGGACCCGGCCGCCGAACCGGTCGAACAGGCGGCCCACGGACGGCCCGAGCAGGCCCATGGCCAGGCTGCCGGGCATGACGAGCAGCCCGGCCTGCAGCGCGCTGAGCCCGCGGATGTTCTGCAGGTACAGCGGCAGCAGGATCATCGAGCCGAGCATGGCCATGAACGCGACCGACATCAGGATCAGCGCGATCGTGTACGTGCGGTGCTTGAGCGTCCGCAGGTCCATCAGCGGGGACCCGGACTTCTGCAGCGACAGCTGGCGGAAGACGAACACGGCGATGGCGACCAGCCCGGCCGCGACGATTCCGGCGGCCATGCCGAGGTCGTCGCCCTGGAACTGGCTGAGCCCGTAGACCAGGCCGCCGAAGCCGAGTGCGGCCAGCGTCACGCTGAACCAGTCGATGGTGCTGACCTCGGGCTCGCCGACGTTCTCCAACTGCTTCAGGCCACCCCAGGCGATCACGGCGGCGATGGGGAACACCACGGCGAACAGCAGACGCCAGGACCCGAAGTTGAGAATCACGCCCGACAGCGCCGGGCCCATCGCGGGCGCGACCGAGATGGCCAGGGTGACGTTGCCCATGACCTTGCCCCGGTCGTGCTCGGGCACCACGTGCATCAGCGTGGTCATCAGCAGCGGCATCATCACCGCCGTGCCGGACGCCTGGATGATGCGCGCGCCGAGCAGCATCTCGAAGCTCGGTGCGACGGCGGCAGCCGCGGTGCCGAGCAGGAACAGGCCCATCGCCGTGGCGTACGCGCCGCGCGTGGACACGCGCTGCAGGAACCAGCCGGTGATCGGGATGACCGCGGCCATGGTCAGCATGAAGGCGGTCGAGAGCCACTGCGCGGTCTGCTCGGTGATCTTCAACGCGTCCATCAGGTTCGGGATCGCGTTGATCATGATCGTCTCGTTGAGGATGACGATGAACGTGGCCAGCACGAGCAGCCGGATCACGGGCGGGGTGCGACCTGACGGCGGTGTCGCGGTTTTGGTGGGTGAGTCGAGCAGCTGGCTGGACACGGTACCTCTATCGGGGGTCTCGGGGATTCAGGCGATGACTGCCGGCGGACTCACCGGCAGTCGCTGTCTTGCCCAGACTGACCGATGCCACCGACAAAACGCATCGCAGCTACTCACACTGCTACAAGTTCTGGCAAAGGTCACCCGGATTTCACCGGCAGACGACTCCCAACGGGTGACGACACCTACAACAACATTCCGGCCGGAACGGTGTCACCGAAGGCGCACCGATCCGCCGGAACGGCAGTGGCGCTCGTCACTACTTCCCACCCGACCCGGCCGGAGTCATGCCGCCGACGATCGACGGGCGAACGTTTCCACAGGTGAGCGCCGCAGGGCAGCGGCCGTCAGCGCGGGCAGTCGGGTGCCATGCAGTCGCGGCGGCGGCGATGTATGCGCAGGTCGTTCGCGCTGATCTGCACCACGCTCAGCCGCGGGCGCACCGGGCCGGGCCGCCAGTAGCGAAAGTCCGCGGCAGCGGTCCGGACCGCCTCGGCCTCGGTCAGTCGCGGCAGGACGAACTCGTGTGTAGCCGGGTGGGACCAGTCCCGGCGTACGACGTACAGCACCTGGTTGTCGCGAACGCGGTACGACAGCGCGCCCCGCCGGAAATCGCCTGCCCACAGACGCCTCACGCCTGCCCGCCCTTCGACGAGAACGAGACCGCCCTGACGCGGGCGGCCACCCGCTTTCGAACATACGTTCGAACGTCGAGGGTATCAGTGGACAGCCGGATCACGGTACCGGCGAGCACATCGACCTGCGCGGTGGAAGTTCGGCCGTGACGGCCCTCACTACGAGTAGGCATACCTAGAGCGGGCGGGGCGGCTGTCTAAGTAGGTCGGGTGCAGGGAAGATACGCCGCCGGTGCGGATGGGCAGAGCCTGCCGCCGGAGGAGTATTCATCTCGTCGGTAACACAGTGTCAAGGACTGAGGAGTCTGAGATGTTCGGATCGCCCGAGATGGACTTCGCTCTCGCGAAGATGCATCACCGAGAGCTCATCGACCAGGCCGCGAAGGAGCGGGTCGCCAACAGGGTGCACCGCCACGGCCGCAAGCGCCGCGAGGCGCGCGACCGCACGGCGCGATGAGCACGAGCCGACAGGCCCGGGTACCGCTGAGCGGACCCGGGCCTGTTCCTTTTCCCGGCGTGGGCGCGGGCCGGCCCGCTGGGCGGTCACCGGGTGCCGCCTGCGGTCGCGCCGTCAGAGTTGCCGAAACTGGCCGTAGTACGAGCCCAGCGAGTCGAGGTAGGCACCGTCCTGGTGGCGCTCGGCCTCGTACTCCGGTGCGTCCTTGACCTGGTCCTTGGTGCAGTCGAGGTAGACACGCTCGTCGTCGAGGTCGATGCTCTTGATGACGCCCGCAGGCAGCACCACCTTGCTGCCGAAGATCCACGGGCCGGTGTCGACCACGAGGATCCGCGAGCCCTGCTCCCCGGCCTGCTCGTCGATCTTGCCGATCGGGCCGTCGGTCGCCTCCACCCGGAAGCCGGTCAAATCCCTCTCCCCGCCTTCGATGACGGGTTTGTAGTCCAAGGTCTCGTGGTAGTTCCACGGATCCCAGGGCGTGGGGTTCATCAGCGTCACGACAGCCTCCTTGCTCACCGCCAAGTACGCTGCCCACTTACCCGCTGGCAGTCCCGCCAATCATCACAGGCTCCCTCGAACCGATCCGCCCCGGCGAACACGGGTTCAGCTCTCGGCGGCAAGGCTCGCCCGCAAGACCAACGGCAGGCTCAGCCGCGTGGGCATATCCGGAGCGAGCTGCGCTCCTCGCTCGATCAAGTCCACCGTCGCCGCCATGACATCGAATGCTTGGAGATCACAACCAAGTGCCACGCGTTCGGCGTCTATCCATAGTGGAAGGGAAGTTTGCCGTCGCCGCCGTCGAGGCAGTCGACGACAGACAGACGCGGGCCCTCCCGCGCAGAGCGAAGGATGAGTTCTTGGACGTCACACACCAGCACCGCATTCGACGGGCCGGGCTGCTGCTCTCGTCGACGATCATCGCGGCCGGCCTCGGGATCTTCTCAGCCGGCCCCGCGAACGCCGTCGCGAACAGCGAGATCGTGCCCAACGGCCAGTATGAGTTCGCGGTCAAGCTGACCATGACCGGGATCCCGACGGCCGACGGCGGTCGCCGCAACAGTGCCTGTTCGGGTGCGCTCATCGCACCACAGTGGATCGTCACCGCGGGGCACTGCTTCCGGGACTTCAACGGCGTCCGGGTCGAGCGGCCGGTCGCCGACCTGACCACCGCCACCGTCGGGCGGGCCGACCTGACCACCGACATCGGTCACGTCGCCACCGTCATCGCCGTGCGCCAGTCGCCCACCACCGATCTGGCGCTGGCGAAGCTCAGCTTCCCGATCAAGGGCATCAAGCCGCTGGCTCTGAGCCGTAAGGCGCCGAATGTCGGCGACGTCCTGCGGATCACCGGTTTCGGCTCGGTCACCAGTTCCAGCCCCGTGCCGTCGCCGCAGCTGCGGACCGGCCAGGTCACCGTCGTCGCGGTGACGGCACCCAGTGTCGGCGTGACCGGCCTGGCGCCGTCGCCCGACACCAGCGCCTGCCCGTACGACTCCGGTGCGCCGTACTTCACGGAGCACGGCAAGGGGCATCCCACTCTGGTGTCGGTGGAGAGCGGCGGGCCGTCCTGCCCGCACTCGCTGGAGGAGCGGACCTCCCGGGTGGACAACATCGCCGACTGGATCAAGCAGATCATCCGCGGTTGACGAGTCGGCGACCGAGTCGGCTTGCCTGCCCGGTCGAACTGAGAGGGGCGGTGGCGGCCCGTGTCGGACCGCCACCGCCCCGGATCATCTCAGAGTTCGGACTGGGGCGTCAGGTCCGCCAGCCGCGAGATGGTCACCGGTTCGAGCACGCCGGTGTAGACGCGCACGTCGTCGATGACACCGGAGAAGTACGACCCGTACGTCGGCGTGGTCGTGGTGCCGTCCAGCAGCGCCCGGCCGACCTGGATGCCGCGGTCGGCGCCGTTCCAGACCGCGGTGTGATCCACGGTGCCGGACAGCTGGCCGTTGACGAACAGCTGCACCTGCTTGGTGTAGGCGTTGTACGTCACCGCGAGGTGCGAGCCGGCCGCGTCGTTCGGGTTCGGCAGGCGAACCGTGTCGACCACGGTCGTCCAACCGGTGGTGGTGCTGTCGCTGTTGGCGACCGCGAGCTGCCAGCGCTGCTGGCCGCCCACCGTGGCGCAGCGCACCTGGAACCGGCTGACGCTGGTCCCCGGCTGTGACAGCACCACCTGGTCGGCCGAGCACGCCGCGGCGAGCTTGGCCCGTGCGGTCACCGAGAAGCTGCCGGTGGTGCCCGCGAGCGGCAGGCTGTTGGCCGCGTACTCGCCGGTGCCGTAGAGCTCCAGGTGCCCCGCGCCCATGAGCGGCGACTCCGCCACCGGATCGATGTCGTAGTCCGGGACGTACAGGTGCGCCCCGCCGGAGAGGGTCAGCTCCTTGGCCGGGTCGGCCTCCAGTCCGTCACCCACGACCTCGGGGCTGACGTACGTGCCCGGAGCGGTGTCGACCTCGTCCGCGCTGTCCAGCGACCAGTACACCTCCCGCTTCAGGCGCGGCTCGGCGATCTCGCCGATCTCCGTACCCATCAGCAGCCGGTCGTACACGATCACGTCGGCGAGCCCGCCGGACCAGGCGTCGGTGTAGCCGGTCTTGGCGGTGCGCCGCCCCAACTGCAGCGGCCCGTGGGAGGCCCACTCCGACGTGATGGTCGCGTTCGCCACGAACGTGCCGTTGACGTACAGCGACAGCTTGTTGAGCACCGGGTCGAACATGCCGGTCAGGTGGGTCCAGCCGGTGGTCGCGGTGACCGTCTGCCCGGTGCTGACGCTCCAGGTGCCCAGCGTGTCGAGGTCTGACACCGGCACGCGGAAGGTCCACCGGCCGGCGCCGTCGTAGCCCAGCACGAAGCCGGGCTCACCCGAGCCGTCCTGCGACACCGCGGCCTGGGGTCGCGACAGGTCGTTCACCTTGACGAAGGCCGACACCGTGAAGCCCTTGCTGGTGTCGAGCAGTCCGGTCGTCGTGGTGCTCAGGTAGCTGGCAGCGCTGCCGTCAAGCAGCACCGAGCGGTGCAGGACGCCACCGGGTCCGGGCTGGCCGAACGACACGGCCGTGCCCGCGGTCGCGTGGTTGGCGCCGGCCATGTCCGAGGCGGTCGGACCCGCCTGCTCGTCGAGCTTCCACTGCCCGATCGGCGCGTTGCCCGCTCCGATCCGGAAGGTGCAGCTGCTGGTGTCGCTCTCCTTGCCCGCCGCGTCGACCGCGATGACCGACACGGTGTGCGGCGCCTCGGTCAGCGGCAGCCAGGAGACGGACACCGGGCCACCGGCCGTCGTGGCGATCGAGGTGCTCGGAGCGCCGTCGAACGAGTACTTGTACGAGACCACGTCGGTCGCGCTCGTGTCGAACGTGAAGCTGCCGTAGCGGCCGACGCCGTCGTGCCAGACGTCACCCTCGATGCAGCCCGCCGGGTTGGTCCCGGCGTTGTCGGCGGCGTCGTCCGGCAGGTAGTTCGCGGAGTCGATGTCGGGACCGGCGGGCTTCGTCGTGTCCAGGATGAAGCCGCAGGTGGTCGACTTCGTGCTCCAGGCGGTGCCGTCGGACGACTCCACGTACCAGGAGACGACCGTGTTCTGCGGCAGGGTGGGAACTCCCGTGACGGGCAAGCTCAGGTCGTAGTCGAACGTGGACTTGTTGGCCTTCTCACCACTAGTCCAGACCTTGGTCTGCTGGGTGCCGTTCTCCATCCACTGCACGGTGAACCGCGCGGTCAAGGGCTCGGCGTCCTTGTCGTCCGAGTCGGCCAGGTACGCGGACAGCTTCGGCACGCTGGAGACGTACCAGGAGTTGTCCACCGTGCCGGTGCGGCAGGGGCCGCCCGGGTTCGAGGTCAGCGTCGTCGGCACCGCCGGTACGCGGTTGTAGGTGACCGACAGCACCGCGTTGTCACAGAACCGCTTGATGTAGTACTTGCTGTCCTCGTCGTTGGCCCGCAGACCGAACGTGGTGGTCGCCCAGTCGCTGGACTGCGCCTCGAGGACCGCGGCCTTGGCGTTGAAGGTCACGTTGTGGTTCGTCGTCGTGCACGAGCCCTGCGAGACCGTGGGGGCCTTGGTCTCCTGCGCCTTGCTCCACGCCGGCTGGTTGCGCCAGTTCGTCGCGGACGAGATGCCCGCGCCCATGCGGTACAGCGTGACGTTGCGGGCCGAACCGTCGTACGTGTGCACCATCGTGATCTTGAAGGTGGCGGCCGAGATCACGAGCGTGTCGTCCTGGTAGGGCGTCGGGATCGCGTAAAGCAGCCGCTTGATGTACGAGTTGTTGCAGTAGTTCGGCGAGTCGGTCCGGTTGCACAGGCCGATCCGCTCGTCCCGGTCGCCGTCGAACTTCCAGTTCTCCTCGTCCGGGTAACCCGAGTCGACCATCGCCCACGAGGTGTTCGTGTGCGGGGCGGTGTACGGGTCGAGGTACAGCGGGTAACGCAGGTCCGTCCGGGCGAGCATCGCCGCGTCGGGCGTGAGCACCAGCATGCCGTCCTTGACGGCGGCCTTCATCTCGGCGCGGATCGACGACTGCGGCGCGGACACCGCCGACAGCGAGCCGTCGGCCCGCTCCTCGGGGGCCCCGTGGTCCCACATCTTCGGGACCGGCGCCTCGAACACCAGGCCACCGGAGCCCTTGTCGTGCGCGACCAGGCGGCCGCCGTCGACCGAGTAGGTGACATGGTCGCCGCTCAGGCCGTACTTGACCTGGGCGAAGCGCGGGTCGCGCATCGCCTCGGGGGTCTTGACCACCAGCACGTGGCTGTAACCGGTGGAACTGACCCGGAGGACCAGGTCGACGTCCTTGTCGAGCGCATAGGTCGCGGTGTCACCGGCCAGCGTCGGCGTCGGCAGGCCACCGGGCCAGGTCAGCCGCATGGTGCGGCCGGTCCGGGTGATGGTGGCCAGCGGCATGTCACCGCCGCCGGAGAACCGCATCGACGTGACGGCCGCCTTCGGCCCGACGCTGCCGTCCGGGTAGCGGATCATGGTCGTGTCGATCGGGACCCACTTCCCCTTCTGCAACGTGCGGTACGGCTGCACGTGCGTCTCCTGGGTGAAGGAGCCGTCCGGGTTGGCGTACGTGACCTGCCGGGTGTTCGCCCGGCCGGCCACCTCGACCTGCTTGCCGGACTTCACCGCGGCGACCTGCGCCTGCTGCTCCGTCCACGGCGTGCTCGGCGCCGCAGCGCCCGCCGCCCCCATCGCGACCACGTCGCCGGAGCCGCTGTCCGGCACCGCCACCCACCATCCGGCGGCGACCAGGCCCAAGGCCGCCGTCGTCGCCAGCGCGCGGACGCGCCACCCCCGTACCATGCCGACCTGCTCCTTCATCGAATTGCCGAACACCTTCTGCAGACTTCTTCGCATCGCCGTCACCCGACCTGCGTGCCGAGAGCGACCGAACCGGTGGCGGGCAGGCCGGTGCCGGGAGCCAGGGTCTTGGTGACCGTGACCGTGTCGGCGCCGAGCGATGCCCAGGACAGACCCCACACCGCCTGGTTCTGGTACGGCGAGGAGACGAACAGCTCCGTCGGCGACGCGCCCATGCTGATGCCGATCAGCTCCCGCTCACCCGCGGTGCCGGGCAGGGATCCCGCCACACGCTCGACGACGACGTCGTAGGTGATCGTGCCCGCCCCGCCGGCGTACACCCGGATCGTGCCCGCGTCGCGGGTCGAGCCGAGGTCCTCACCCGGCGCGCCGACCGCGACCAGCACGGTGGACGCGGTGGGTGCGGTGCCGGGGCTGGTGTTGACCACGATCACCTTCGCGCCGAACTGGTCGCCGGCCTCGTTGTCTCCCGAGATACCCGCCGTGTTCTGGCTGGTCGCCTTGAGCTGGGTGAGGGACGTGCCGGATACCCGGAACTCGTGCACCATGCCGGCGTCGGCGCCGTCCACGGCGTCTTCGCCCGGCACGCCGACGACCATGATCGAGTCGCCGACGGGCCAGTACGGCGCCATCGCGATCGACTGGCCGAACAGGTCGCCCGCCTCCGAATCACCGTCGACGTTGGGGGAGTTCTGCGTGGCACAACCGCCCCGGGTGGGCAGGTTGCTGGTCAGCGTGTGGCTGTAGGCGCACACGAAGCCGGAGAACTCCGTCCCGGTCGCCTGCGCCTCACCCGGCGTGGACACGCCGATGTGGTATGGCGTGGCGGCCACCGCGTAACCGAACCGGTCGTCCACCTCAGGCGTGCCGGCGGCACCGTTGAGCTGGTCGAACGCGACCTTCACCGAACCCCGGTAGTAGTACACCGAGCCGCTGTTGTCCTTCGCGTTGGCGTCGTCGCCGGGCACGCCCACGACCAGGAACGGCTGGCCCGCCGACGTCTTGCCGCCGGCCAGGGAGTAACCGAACCAGTCGCCGCCCGCCTGGGTGCCCGGGGCGCCGCCGACGCCCTGCGCGTACCGGATCGCCGGGGTGCTCGGGCCGCGGCCCAGGCCCTCCGGAGCACCGAACACGAGCTGCACCTCACCGGCGTCGACGAGCGAGCCGTCGTCTTCGAACGGGGCGCCGATCGCCACGTCCGCGCAGCCGTCCAGGTTCGCGTCGTAGATGGCCAGCGAGTGGCCGAACCGGTCGTCCGGCTCGGAGTCGCCGATGATCTCCGTGTCGTCCTGGGTGATGGCCCGGGTGGCACCGTCGGCGCCGTTGACGATCCGGACCAGGCCGGCCTTGGCGTCGCCGTTCACGGTGGCCAGCGGGTCCGCGACGAGCATGTCGCGCGTGCCGTCGCCGTTGAAGTCACCGTCGACGCCGAACTGGCAGCCGGGTGCGGGCGGCGGCAGGACCATCACGGTGAACTCGCAGAACGACGACCAGGGGCTGGTGAGTGAGCCGTCGCTGCCGCGCGCCCGCCACTGGTAGCTGCCGCCTTCGGCGAACGCGCCCGCCGGGACCGTGACGGTTTGTGCGGTTCCGGAGGCGCCTGCCGCGGTCACCGTCGAGCCGATCTTCGCCGAGCCGCCGACGGCCCACCACTCGAACTCCGTCGTCACCGTGGCACCGGTGTCGACGTCGGTGACGGTCGCGGACAGCTGCGGGGTGACGGTGTCGATCGTGGGCCGGCCGGCACCGGTGGTGCAGGTCGTCGCCGGGGTCGTCGACCGGGCGGTCACGCTCGGGTACGAGTTGTAGTTCACCACCGCGTACGGGATCTGCGTGGTGTCCGAGTAGTTCGAGGAACGCAACTGCTTGAAGTAGGTCCCGTCGGTCTCGTTGGTCCGCAGGCCCATGTCGGCGGCGGTGTCGCCCGCGTTGGCGGCGGCCTGCAGGAAGGCCTTGCCGTCGATGCTCACCCAGCCGTCGCTGCAGGCGTCGCCGCCCATGGTCTGGCTCGACGTGGTGTGGAGGGTGTTCCAGGTGGGCTGGTTGTCCCACAGCACGCCGTTCGGGATCGGGCCGGTGGTCCACAGCTCCCAGTTCCGCGACCCGCAGATGCCGGACCAGAAGTTCCAGAAGTAGAACGTGGCCGAGGTGATCGAGGTGCCGACCAGGGCGGTCGTGTTCAGCCGGGCGAGGCCGCGGTGCTTGAGGCCGGACCCGATACCGATCTGGATGTCGCCGTTGCCACCGTTGTGGGTGGTGTCGGTCTCCTTGACGTAGATGTCGTAGGGGGCCGACAGCGGGTTGATCTGCGGGTCGATGGTCAGCGGGAACTGGCGTGACTTGTCCTTCAGCCACGCCTCGTCCGGACGCAGCCGGAAGTTCACGCCCGTGCGGGCGGTACGGCCGGAGACACCGGCTTCGGACGCCTGCGCCGTGGTGCTGACCTCGGTGTCGACCTTCTTCAGGTGCGCCGGGTCGCCGGTGGCCGTCTTGGCCGCGTCCCACATCTCCGGCGCGGGAGCGATCGCGACGTCACGCCCCTCGGCGTCCTTGAGGGTGACGTTGCCGTGCTTGTCGCTCACCGAGGCCGCGGCGCCGGGCCCGGTCACCGGGAACGACACGTCGCGCACCTGGGCGATGGCGGCGGCGGTCTTCACGACGAGGAAGGTCTCGACCCCGCCGCGGGTCACCTCGACGACGAGGTCCACGCCGGGCTTGGCGTCGACGTAGGTCGCCTTGCTGCCGGACAGCACCGGCTCGGGCAGCGCACCGTCCCAGGCCATCGACAGCCGGTCGGCGGCCTTGCCGATGCCCAGCAGCTCGCCTGAGCCGGCCGGGCGGGCACCGGACACCGTGATGTCGTACGGGTCGGCGACGGTGCGGATCGCACCGGTGGCCGGGTCCTTGACCAGCGTCAGGTCGACCGGCACCCAGTCCTCGCCGCGCTTGGTCCGCACCGGGCCGAGGCTCAGCGTCGCCTGGAAACCACCCTCGGGCATCGCCCAGACCTCGGTGGTCTCGTCCGTGAGCTCGTCGACCCGGACGCGCCGGCCGGACGCGCGCGCCTCTGCGGCCGCCTCCGTCTGCGCCTGAGCCACTGACTTCTCGGCCGATGCTCCACCGGCCTCCGCATTCTCCTTAATCGCACCGGCGGTGACCGCCGGTGCCTCCTCGGCCGAAGCCGGAACTACCAACAGGCTGACGGTCGTCACGGTTGCCGCAAGAGCGGCACCGAACGACCTACCTACACTCCGTCGACTGACGGCGAGCAGACCCCGCATGACTCAACCTCCAAGGACACTTGGAGTGGCACGCTAGGCCAATGTCTGCGATCGCGTTGTCCCGCGGCGCTGCAGAGTGGCTGTCCGTCGCACGCGCCATGCAGTCAACGCAGTCGATTTCTGCAACCGTCTGACGAAGCGCGATCACGGAGAGTGATCCGCTGCGGAATACGCCCGCGGCGGCTGCCCTCAACAGACTGAGAGCTATCTCACAGCATGCTGAGACCGGGAGTAACTGGCGCTTTGAGTTCATTCCCGACGCCGCCTGACCAGATGCGCGGCGTAGACGACGGGAGTCTCGGATCCGGCAGGACCGATAGGCCCTGCCGGATCCGAAGCCCGCAGCTCACATCTGTCAGTCGTCGACCGCCGCCGACCGAGGGTTGGCTGCCAGGAACCCGTCCAGCGCATCCAGAAGCAGTTCCTTCGCCTGCTCCTCCTGAGCTTCGGGCATGCTCAGCCCCTTCCTGGCGCGGCCGGCGACCGACTCGGCTATCTCCGCCGACCAGTGCAGGGAGCTCTGGTAATCAGGGCCGTGGAGCCGCTCCTGCACCCACTCATTGAACCCCCGCAGAAGGTCCCCGTTCGTCAGCTGGTTACCACCCTCCAGGAAGGCGACAAGCGTGGCGAACCGGTCGTCGGGCAGGAACATGCGCGGGGTGACCCGGAGTCGCCGCGCGAGCTCTAGATGATCCATCAGAATCCAAAGTCAATGTCGGGGGCGTAGTCGAATCTCTTCCCTGTCCATTGTGCCTTGAATTGATCGGGCGTCAGGCCGTTCTTCCCGGTCGTGCCGTCGTAGACCCGACCGTCCTTGACGACGACATAGTGATAGCGCCATTCACCGTCTGGATCATGGGTGGAAGGACCGAGGCGATCACCATATTTAGGTTTGATGTACACGATCTCCCCGCCGCCGAGCTTCTTCTGGATCTTGACAGCGCACTTGTAACAGTTCCCGCCCTCCTGCTTCGGCCACCCGTCCATCGTCTTGTTGCACGTCGGGCCGCCCTTGGGCCCACCGGTGTTGTGCACCAGGACCGGGGTCTCGCCGGCGAGCACGTAGTAGGTGTGGATGTCGGCGACGGTCAGGTTGTACATCAGCTCCTGCCCGACCCGGTTCCGCACATCGAGGACGGTGGCCGTCACGCCGTCCGCCGTGCGCAGGTCGTCACCGAAGCGGAGATCCGCGGCCTCGGCCCAGTAACGGGCAGACGCGACCCAGAACGGGTGTTCCCAGGTGGTGTGGACCGTGCTGACGCCGTCCACACCGTCCACCCGGATCGAGACGTCGGTCAGCAGCTCATCCGCGTTCTCGTGAAGCGCCGTCACCTCCCTCACCGCGGTGACGCCCGTCTCGGGGTCGGTGGCCACGACCTGGTCACCGACGCGTACGTCCTCGATCGGCTTCGTCGTCCCGTCGGCCATCAGCACCAGCGTTCCGGGAGCGAAGCTGTTGCCGCGGCCGGTGATGGTGCGTGGTGCGGTTCGCGGAGATCGCCAACCCCCGCAGCCGGCGCCGGTGAAGCCCGAGAAGACCTCCGCCAGCAAGGCCGTGAACATCATCTGCCCGAGCGAGGGGTTGCTCTGCGCCGCGACCAGAGCGGCATGGTAACTGTCCAGGTCGTTCTCCAGGAACGAGCTGCACACCCACGTCGCGGCGTTGATACAGCCGTTGGAGAGCAGCACGATCACGTCGAGTTCGGTCAGCTCCTCGGCATTACGGCTCTTGCGCCACTTCACGACCTGCTTGTCGACACTCTCCGCCAGAACGTACGGGTCCGGGACGTCCTTCTCGTTGAAGCAGAAGCCGTCGATGCAGAAGAACGGGTCGCCGTCCTCGATGACGAGGGTCAGCTCGGTGCCGTTCGGATAGGTGGTGGTCCACTGCGGGCCGTCGACGATGGGGTCCGGTCCGCAGTCCCCCTCCTCCGGGTGGCACTCCACCATTCCGCTCGGGTCGCTCTTGGTGACGGGACTGCTGCTCGAGTACGTGTATGCGTTCCACTGCTGCGGATTGCCCAGGTCCTGGAGCGGATCGGGGTTGACGAACCGGCCGATCCCCGGATCGTATTCGCGAGCCCCGATGTGGGTGAGGCCGCTGGTCGGGTCCTGTGTTCCGCCGATGAAGCCCATCTGGTCCGGCCAGAACGTGGGCGCGGTGCCCCGAGCGGTGCCGAAGGGGGTCGTCCGGCGCCAGGTGATGTCGCCGGTGGCCGCGTTGACGGTGGCACCGGCGGTGCCGTGGTGGTCCGCGGCCTGGAAGAACACGCCGCCGGAGGTCCGCACGGCCACGATCTGGCCCTCGAAGGAGTAGTAGCGGGTGCCCGCCACCACGGTGCCGGTGCGGGTGAGTTCCATGCCCGGCAGGTAGAGCGTGGTGCTGCCGTTCGGCTCCTTGCGCACGATGCGGTTGCCGTCGGCGTCGTAGATGTAGCTGGTGGGCTGCCCGCCGCCGGGCGTGCTCGTCGCCAGGTGCCCCTCCGCGTCCCAGGTCAGGGCCTGGTGGCCGCTCGGTGTCGGCGCGCAGACGTTGCCGGCCGCGGAGTTGGGCCGGCACGCGGTGTTGCCGGCCTGGTCGTAGCCGTAGTTGTAGGTCTTGTTGCCGTTCGGGCCGACCTCGTCGATCCTCGTGACGGTGTGCGGCTGGTTCTGGCCCTGGCCCTGCGCCGGGTTGGTATAGTCGCGGACCGTGTCGGCGACGCCGGGCACGGTGGAGTGGATGGTCTCGACGTCGCGGTTGCCCGCCTTGTCGTACGTCCACGAGTGGTGATACGGCGCGGGGCCGCCCACCCCGGTCTGAGCCACCCCGTCGGCACAGGTCTTGACGGCGCTGGTGTGTGCCCAGGCGTTGGTGAGCCGGCCCAGGTAGTCGTAGTCGAAGCACTGGACGTCGCCGGGCCGGTTGACCGGCGTGTCGGCGATGGACAGGACGTTGCCCGAGTCGTCGTACTGGTAGCGGGCGTCCATGTCGATGAAGGAGATGTCCTGCCGGTCCAGGCGCGCACGCGTCAGCCGGCCGGTTCCCCGCTCGTACTCGTAGCTCAGCCAGGCCTTCTTGCCTGCGCCGGTGTAGAGCTGGAGGCCGAGCAGTTCGTCGAGGTTGCCGTACCGGGTGCCCTCCGCCACCACGTAGCTGCTGCTGCCCGTGAGCGCGGTCGGGCGCAGCAGGCTGTCGTAGGTGGTGGCGACGGCCTCCGCGGCCAGGCCACCCGCGGCGGGCATGCCGAAGGACTGGGCGGTGCCGTCGGTGTTGTACGCCGCCGTGAACTCGTAGCTGGTGCCCAGCTCCGTGCCGACGCCGGCCGAGGGGAACGTGTACCGGACCTTGGTCGGCCGGTACAGCGAGTCGCGAGTCGCGGTGACGATGGAGTAGGTGTGCCCGCCCGCGAACCGCTGGCTGTAGTGCAACTGCCCTTTCGCTCCGGCGAGGGTGTCGTACACCCAGGCCGACAGCTTCGTGCCACTGCCGACGGCCCCCTGCCACGTCTCGATCTTGCGTCCCAGCACGTCGTACTTGTGGGAGAGCGTGAGCTGCCGGGCGTCCTTGGAGGAGGTCACGTCACCGGAGGTGTTGTAGGTGCGTTCGGTGTTGCCGCTGTCGGGGTCCTTGGTGAGGATCTCCTGGCCGCGCTGGTTGTAGTCGTGGTCCCACACGTTGCCCGCCGCATCGGTGGACTTGTCGAGCAGACCGGCGGCGGTGTACGTGAAGCGGGTGATGTCGGCCGGTCCGGTGGGGCTCGCGCCGTGGTACTGGTGCAGCTCGGTGGTCTGGCCGCGGGCGTCGGTGACGACCGTGGTCGGCGTGCCGCCGGTGGGCGGGTCCGTGTGCACCCGGTCGCCCTCGTAGGAGGTGGTGGTCGACCATCGCGCGTCACCCGCCACGGAGAACGTCTCCATGATCGGTCGGCCGGCCTGGTCGAACGTGGTGGTGGTCTGCCCGTTGACCGATCCCTCGGGCGTGATGATCGGGATGTCTCCCGCCGTGCCCGTCGCCAGGTACGCGGCGTTCACCTTGAAGGCGCGGCCGAGCCCGTCGTGGAAGGTGTCGGTCAGCAGCCAGCCGCCCGAGCCGGGCGCCTGGTTCTGCCGGGGGCGCAGCAGCCCGTCGAAGAGCTCGTGACTGACCCGGTATCCGCCGTCGTTGTTGATCAACTCGGTGGAGATCACGGTCGACTTGTCGTTGCGCACCAGGTAGGTGAACTTCGTGTTCGCGCCGGCGCCATCGGCCTTGCTGCGGTCGGGCAGCCACACCGCCTTGATCCGGCCGAGACCGTCATAGACCAGGTCCGTGCGCTTGCCGTTCAGGTCGACCGACGCGGTCGGCGCGCCGTACGCCGGATCCACCGTGTTCGTCGTGGAGTAGCCGAGCGCGTTGGTGATCTTCACCTGCGTGGTCAGTCCGTAGGTCTCGGTGTACTCGGTCTGCACCGCGTAAGGCCGCGCCTCGGCGATGGCACGCGCGTCCTTGGCCGACAGCGCGCGGCCGTGCGTGTCCAGGCTCGTGATCTCGCTGTCGACGATGTACAGGGTGTTCGTGCCGTCGTACCGGTCGAGCGTCTCGCTGCGGGTGGCGATGCCCTTGGTGGGCGCCGCGCCCCAGGCCCCGAGGTCGTAGCTGGTGCGCGCATCGGCGAGCAGCTGGGTGTTCAGGTTGGGGCTCGTCACGTCGCACTTGGCCGAGACGGTCCGCGTCCGCGAGACGTAGCTGTACATGTACTTGGTCGGACTGTCGGCGTAGTAGGTGAGCGTGCACCGGTCGTCGCCGTCCTTGCCCGTGCCGACCTCACCGAGGTCGTCGAGCTTGGTGACCCGACCCCAGGTCGGGTCGTAGGTGGTGACCTTCTTCGTCTCCCGCCACACCGGGGTGCCCGGTGGGTTGTCCGGCATCGCGGTCAGCTCGCGGACCACGTCGGTGCCGACGTACGCGGCGACGTTCGATCCCCAGGTCTCGGTCTGGGTACGGGTGATGTGCCGCCACGGCTGCTTGATCGTCTTCGAGACGATCTGGGAGCCGTTGTAGACGATCGTCTCCAGCGCGTGCCCGGACCACTCGTCGTGGTCGGTGTAGCCGGCGCCGGTGGAGTCGGTGCGGGTGACGACCGGCTTCGTGCCGTCGGCCAGCTCGGCGCCGCTCATGCCGCGCAGGAAGAAGTGGTCGATCCGGCCGGGCATGCTCTGCCCGTTGCCGTTGCGCACGGTCACCTGCTGGTATCCGCGCCACTGGGACCAGGTGAGGTACTCCTCCTTCGTGATCCCGTCCGGGTCGGCCTTGCGCCAGGCGGGCGTGCCGACGTACTCGTACTTGGCGACCATGTCGTCGTTGCCGCCGACCAGGTCGTCCTCGACCACGCTGTCCACGACGTACTTGTGGAACCAGTCGGTGACCCGGTCCTCGTCGTCGCCGCCCAGCGGGTTCCAGACCACCGGGTAGCAGCGCAGGGTGGAGTTGCCGGCCGTGGGCAGGTTGTCCTTGGTGCAGTCGGGCGTCTTGTAGTTGATCGTGATCTGGGCGCCGGTGTCGGTCTTGACGGTCGACAGGCGGTAGCGGATCAGCGGGCCGAGGTTGTCGCCGTCCTTGACGATCCGGTTGGGCAGCTGGATGCCGTCCAGCTCGGTCGGGGGCAGGGTGACGTCCGTGCCGCCCCAGTGGCCCGTGTGGGTGATCTTCTTCAGCCACAGCGTCCGGGACGCGTCGTCGTTGGCCTTGAAGTCGTGCTCCAGCGCCCAGGACTCCACGGGCAGCCAGTCCGTGGCACCGCGCACCTGCGTCTGGATCTTCGTGAGGCGCTTGCGGGTGAAGAAGGTCGGGGCGGCCTGGGTGGCCTCGCAGTGGGTGCCGGCGGCACAGATCAGGTCCTCGGGCACGTCCGGCCACGAGGCGGCGGTCGTCTCGGTCAGGTCCTGCTCGTCGCAGTCGACGCCGCCACCGGGGATGCAC
This sequence comes from Catellatospora aurea, assembly GCF_042663325.1. Lineage (NCBI taxonomy): Bacteria > Bacillati > Actinomycetota > Actinomycetes > Micromonosporales > Micromonosporaceae > Catellatospora > Catellatospora aurea. The sequence goes on along the minus strand of NZ_JBHTAC010000052.1, from coordinate 19,326 downwards.
CGCTCGAACGTGCTGAACACGACCCGAGCCGGGGCGTTGGTCGAGTAGACCTCGTTGTCGCGCTGGCCGTAGTCGATCCGGGCGAGGTAGCCGCCGCGGTGGTACGCGGCACCGTCGACGTCGGTGCGCCCGCCCCGGGCGAAGTGGTTGGACTCCCGGCCGTAGAAGTAGGAGATCACGCTGCCGCGCGGGTCGATGACGTAGTCGAGGTTCCAGCGCCAGGCCTGGTTGCAGTACGAGTCGGCGAACCCGCTGCTCTGGTAGCAGGGCTCACCGGAGTCGTCGCCGTAGACCGGCGCCGACCACACCGACTTCGTCTCCTCCTTGTTGGCGCTCCAGCCGTTGAGCCGGTTCTTGCCGAAGAAGTACTGCGTGCCGTCGGTGGTGGTGACCTTCCAGTACTCGCCGTTGTCGTCGCCGTTCACGGCGCCTTCCAACCGTTCGATCTTGGCACCGTCGTCGCTGGAGGACTTCCACGTGTTGTCGTCGATCTTCACCAGCGTGCCCGAGGCGCCGTTCAGCATGATGGTGCCGTTGTGGAAGGCCCAGCACTGGTCGGCGGACGTGTCGTGGCCGTCGTCCTTGCACGGCTTGTAGCGGCGCTCGATGTAGCCCGGCTCGTAGCTGAAGCCCTGGCCCACCCAGGAGCCCTGGTTGTTGGTGGCCGCGGTGCTGCCGTCCACGCCCTGCGACGAGTACGACAGCGCGACCTGCGGGCCGAGGCCGCTGGGCGTGGCGGGGACGCGAATCGGGTAGTTCCAGGCGAAGCCGCCGGAGCTCAGCGCCGTCTGCCAGGACGACGACGGGGCGAGCTGGGTGGCCTTGTAGTCGCCCTGCGCGGACGAGTCGCCGGCGGTGAGGGCGAACATCATCGCCCCGGCACCGGTCGCCGAGGCCTCCACATCGGCACGCAGCGTCTGGGTGCCGACATCGTTGACCGACGGCACCGGGCGCTGGATGCGGCACTCGGGCCGCTCCGGGGTGGTCGCGGCGCAGGCGGGCAGCGCCACCAGGCGCAGTCGTGCGCCGAAGTCACCACCGCGGGCGTGCGCGAAGTCCTGGTAGCCGACCTGGACCCGGACGGTCGCGCCGGTCGCGGCGCCGTCGGCCCGGGACAGGCCGAACATCGGGCCGCTGACTCCGGCGCGCTCCGACACGCGGCGCTCCACGACCTGCGCCGTGACCCGTTGCACCCGGTCGGCCTGCGCGACGCGGTTCCGCCCATCGGCCGCCGCGGCGACCGTGACGGGCATGCCACCCAGCGTCGCGGGCTTGCCGTCAGCGGCCAGCTCGGCACTGCCGGCACTCGGCCAGGTGACCTTGTCGGCGCGGGTCATCGTCTTGTCGGCGGTCGGGTCCGGTTTGGCCTTCTCCGCCTTGAGGGCCGTGCCCTTGGCCGGGGCGGGCTGTGCCTGCATCCGCGGGCCGTCGGGCCGTTCGGCCGCGGCGGGCGGCGCGGGCACCTGCAGCAGGCCGGCGACAAGCGGCAGCGCGAGGGCCGCCACCAGCAGCCGCTTGCGCCGGCCCCGGCCGACACGCGCCGTCAACGGGTGGCCGGCGTCGCCGCCACCACCTCGATCGTCGCGGCCATCACGCCGAACAGTCGACGTGTGGCCCACCGACAGGCCACGAATGATTCCCCGCATGACCAACCCTCCATAGGCACTTGGAGCGGGATGGTAGGCCAAACAGGGGTGCCCCGCTGCCCGGTGAGAGGACAACCGAGGCGGGAACACCGGCCCTCGGCGATGCCGAACGTCGATGGAATGTGCGGAGCGGCCACACCCGATCACGCTCCGTGATCGGGCTGCGGGCGGGCATCCCGATCTCGGCAATGATATGCATCACATTGGACAGCAGACTCGAAAGGCCCCTGCACATCTCTGCGCAGAGGCCTGTCACCAGTGGGACGCGGACCGCCGACGGCCCGCGCCCCACCCGGATGGTTCGGTTACACCGGCTGCCGGAACACCCGCTCGCGCAGCCCGTCGAGGTCGACCGGCTCGCCTTCGGGCATTCTGCCCAGCAACTCCGCCAGCAGGAGGAACGAGTTCAGCATCCGCACGCTGAACACCATGCCCGCCGACTGGGCCGTGACGGGTTCCAGCGGCTGCACCCCGTCGTGGTACATGGTCACCGCCCGCATGGTGGGCTCCAACCCCTCGTTCCGAGGGCCCTGTCCGCCCAGTTCGGCCATGAGCCCGAGCCAGGCGAACCACAGGTTGGTATGCCCGGAACGCACGGGCGAGTCGACCGGTTGGGCGTTGTCGGGGTCATCGACGTCGATGCCCATGGCCTCGCACCAACGCCAGAGGAGCGCGTTCGCCTCCGCCGTCACCGCTTCCGCCCCTCGTGTAGCCGCAGCGCGCAGCGTGCCGAGCGAGTCGTCGACCAGTGGCCGCCACTCCTGCGGCGTCGCCGGCCCGTAGAGGTCTTCCAGCTCCCGGGTGATGATCCAGGCAGCGGCAAGGTAATGCGGGTAGGGCAACGCTTTCAGCGTCTTGTGCGCCGTCCGCGACAGATCCCCGAGTAGCATCGTCAGTCCCATCCGATCACGTCCTCGACGCCCGCCCGGATCGACGGTCCGCCCCGGCCACCGCCACCCCGCCAGCCCTGGGTGATGGCACCGACCAGGACCTTAAGCGCCCCGCCCTTGCCCGGCTCGTATCCCTGCCGCCGACGTAGCTCGTCGATCATGTCACCGTCGATCTCCGTGTCGAAGATCTTGCCCCAGCTGTCCTTCTTCTTCAGCTTGAACTTGGTGCCTTCGAGATCGTCAAGGAATTCCCGACCGTCTTCGCTGCATTCGTCCGAGCAGGTTCGGGTGGTACCCACGTAGGTCGTCACCTCCTCGATCTCACCTCCGAGGTCTTTCACCTGCCGCGACACGTCGTTCGCCAGTGACGCCGCAGCCGCCTCCGCGTGCCCGTCCTTGAGGCGACCTGACTTCGGCGACGCCTGGTAGATGAAGAACGCGTTGTCCTTCAGATCCTCGATGGTCTCCTCGTCCAGGCCGTCGCTGCTGACGAAGGCGATACCCCGGGTCTCGAGCTTCCCGTTGATCCTGACCTTCACGGTCGTCAGGATCACGGTCCGGGTCCATCGGAGCCAGAAAGCCTTCGTCTGGCGCTCGTCCAGTGCCTCCAAGCCGAGCCGCAGCCACCACAGGTCGAAGTTCGGATCGTTCTGGGCGACCCGGATGAGAGCGCGGTTCAGCTTCGGCTTGTGGAGGAGCGCCGGCGGCGGCGGAGTGCTGTCGCCGTCGTCGAACAGCACCCACAGTCCGGCCGGGTCGGAGCTGGTGACCGGGTTGTTGGCGGCGTACTGGTAGGCGTTGTACTGGCGCGGGTCCTCGATGACGAACGCCGGGTCGACGCTGATGAAGCGCCCGAGCACCGGGTCGTACTCGCGGGCGCCGAGGTGGGTCAGGCCGGTCGGGTCCTGCGTGCCGCCGACGAAGCCGCGCTGGTCCGGCACGGGTCCCGACGGGGTCTGCCGGGCGCCGCCGTACGGCGTGGTGCGCCGCCAGGTGATCGCCCCGGTGGCCGCGTTGATGCTGCAGACCGCCGTGCCGTGGTGATCGGTCGCCTGGAAGTGCACCCCGGCCGTGCCGCGGACGGCCACGTTCTTGCCGCCGAAGTCGTAGTACCGGGTGCCGGTGACGGTGCCCCCGTTGAGCGCGAGCTCCGTACCGGGCAGGTAGAGGGTGGTCTTGCCGCCCGGCTCCTTGCGGACGATCCGCTTGCCGTCGGCGTCGTAGACGTAGGTCGTGGCCAGCCCACCGGCGGGTGTGCTGCTGGCCAGGTGCCCCTCGGCGTCCCAGGCCAGTGCCTGATGGGCGCTCGGTGAGCCGGTGGCGCAGCTGTTCGTGGCGGTGCTGTTCGGGCGGCAGACCGTGTTGCCGGTGCTGTCGTAGGTGTAGGAGTAGGTCCGCTGGCCGTTGGGGCCGTTCTCGGTGACGCTGGTCAGGCTGTGCGGCTGGTTCTGGCCGCTGCCGGGGGCCGGGTACGTGTAGTCGCGTTCGGTGTCGGCGCCGCCCGTGGTCGAGTGGATGGTCTCCGTGTCACGGCTGCCGGTCTTGTCGAACGTCCAGCTGTGGTGGTACGGAGCCGGCCCCCCGACCCCGGTCTGCCCGACCCCGTCCGCGCACACGTTGGTGGTGGACGCGGTGGACCAGGCCCGGGTGAGCCGGCGGGGTCGGTCGTACTCGAAGCACTGGACGTCGCGGGTGCCGTTGGCCGGGGTGTCGGCGATGGACAGGACGTTGCCTGCGGCGTCGTAGTCGTAGCGGGCGTCGAGGTCGATGTCGCCGACGCTCTGGCGGTCGACCCGGAACCGCTTGAGGCGGTCCGTGCCGCGCTCGTACTCGTAGGTCAGCCAGGCCTTCTTGCCGGCGCCTCCGGTGAACAGCTCGGCCTGCTTGAGCTGGCCGGTGGTCTCGTACTGGGTCGCGGTGACGTAGGTCGAGCTGCCGGTGAGGGCCGTCGGCCGCAACAGGCTGTCGTACGTGGTGGCGACCGCCTCGGCGGACAGGCCGCCCGCCTCGGGGAAGCCGACCGAGCTGACCGTGCCGTCGGTGTTGTAGCCGGTCGTGAACTCGTAGCTCTTGCCCAGCAGGGTGCCCACGCCGCCGCTGGGGAAGGTGTAGCGGATCTTGGTGGGCCGGTAGAGGCTGTCCCGGGTGACGTTGACGGCGAAGTAGTTCTGGCCGCCCGCGATACGCTGGCTGTAGTGCAGCTGGCCAATGTTGCCCGCGTTGTCATACACCCAGGCGGCCTGCTTGACGCCGGTGTCGAGTTCGCCCTGCCAGAGTTCGGTCTTGCGGTCGAGGTTGTCGTACCGGTAGGACAGCTTGACGCCGCGGCTGTCGGTGGTCGAGGTGAGCCGGCCCTCGGCGTCGTAGGTGTAGCTGGTGTCGCCCGAGTCGGGGTCCTCGACGAGCTCCCGGAGCTGGCGCTTGTTGTAGTGGTAGCGCCAGACGTTGTCCAGGGCGTCGGTGATCGTGCTCAGCGAGCCCGCCGGCGTGTACGTGTACTTCGTGACGTCGGCCGGGCCCGTGGGCGTTTCCCCGTGGTACTGGTGCAGCTCGACGATCTTGCCGCGGGCGTCGTACACCGTGGTGGTGGGCGTGCCTCCGGCCGGCGGTGTCTCGTGGACGCGGTTGCCCTCGTACACCGTCGTGGTGGCCCAGCGGGCGTCCCCGGCCACCTTGAAGGTGCTCGTGACGACCCGGCCCACACCGTCGTAGACCTGGACGGTCTGGCCGTTGACGGAGCCCTCCGCCGTCACCAGCGGCACGTCGCCGCCGGTGCCCGCGACCAGGTACGCGCTGTTGTTCTTGTACGCGTTGCCGCGGCCGTCGTAGAACGTGTCGGTCACCAGCCAGCCGCCGGGTCCGGGGACCTGGGTCTGCCGGACCCGTAGCAGGCCGTCGAAGAGCTCGTACCGCGGGCGGTAGGTCCCGTCGTTGGCGAGCGTCTCGGTGGTGACCACCGTCGCCTTGTCCTTGCGGACCAGGTAACCGAACTTCAGGCTCGGGGACGCGCCCTGCGACCGGTCCCGGTCCGGCTGCCAGATCGCGATCTGCCTGCCGAGCGCGTCGAAGGCGAACTCGGTCTTCCTGCCGTTGGCGTCGATCAGCTGTTCAGGCTGCCCCGACTCCGCGCCGAAGACGGTGGTCGTCACGTGCGCGGTCAGCGGCTTGGTCACCTTCGTCTGGGTGGTCAGGCCGTTGGTCTCGGTGTACTCGGTCGTGCTGGTGTGCCCGGACGCGTCCCGGACCGCGGTCGGCCGACCGAACCCGTCGGCGGCCGTCGTCTCCGACGCCGTGACGTAGTGGATGTTCGTGCCGTCGTAGCGGTCGAGGATCTCGTTGCGGGTCGCGATGCCGGCCGTGGGCGCGGCGTTGCGCGCCTTGAGGTCGTAGCTGGTGCGCACGTCGGAGATCAGGTGCTGGGCCAGGTCGGGGTTGGTGACCCCGCAGTGGACCGACACCGCCCACTCCCGCGACACGTACGTGTACAGGTACAGGCCGGGGTTGTCGACGTACTCGGTGCGGATGCACTGGTCGTCGGCGTCCTGGCCGGAGCCGACCACGCCGAGGTCCTCGACCTTGACCAGGCGGCCCCAGGTCGTGTCGAAGGTGCTCTCGAGCCTGGTCTCGCGCCAGACCGCGTTGCCCTGCGCGTCGTCGGGCATGGCGGTGAAGGTGCGCACGACGTCGGTGTTGATCAGGGCCGCGACGTTGGAGCCCCAGGTCTCGGTCTGCGTCCTGGTCACGTGGCGCCACGGCCGGTTGATCGTCTTGGTGACCACCTCGGCGCCGTCGTAGACGATCGTCTCCAATTCGTGGCCGGAAAGCTCGTCGTGATCGGTGTGCGCGGTCCCCGTGGAGTCGCTGACCGTCACGGCCGGGCTGGTGCCGTCCGGGCGCTTCGCGCCGCTCATGCCACGCATGAAGAAGTGGTCGGTGCGCCCGGGCATGGCCTGCCCGTTGCCGGTACGCACGATCACCTGGCCGTAACCGCGCCACTCCGACCAGGTCAGCTCCGAGGTCTTGGTGATGCCGTCGGGCGCGGACTTGCGCCACGCCGGGTCGCCGACGTACTCGTACGCGGTGACCATGTCCTCGATGCCGGAGCCGCCGAGCAGGTCGTCCTCGCGGATGTCCTCGACGACGTAGGTGTGGAACCAGTCGGTGACCTGGTCGTCGTCGTCACCGCCGAGCGGGTTCCAGATCACCGGGTAGCAGCGCCGCGTGGAGTGCCCTGCCGTGGGCAGGTTGTCCTTGTCGCAGTCGGGGTCCTTGTAGTTGACCGTGATCTGCGAGCCGGTGTCGGTCTTGATGGTCGCCAGGCGGTAGCGGATCAGCGGGCCCAGGTTGTCGCCGTCCTTGACGATCCGGTTGGGCAGCTGCTCGCCCTCCAGCTCGGTGGCGGGCAGGCTGAGGGTGGCGCCGCCGCGGTGGCCGCTGCGCGTGATCTTCTTCAGCCAGAGCGTGCGCGACGCGTCGTCGTTGAGCTTGAACTCGTGTTCGAGGTTCCACGAGTCCACCGGCGACCAGCCGCCGCTGACGCGGATCTCCGTCTGGACCTTGGTCACGCGTTTGCGGGTGAAGAAGGTCGGCGACGACTGGCTGCTCTCGCAGTGCGTGTTCGGCTTGCAGATGCGGTCCTCGGGGACGTCCGGCCAGGAGGCGGCGGTGTTCTCGTTGAGGTCCTCGGGGTCGCAGTCGACGCTGCCACCGGCGATGCAGCGTTCGGCGGTGGTGAAGGCGACCCGGGCCGGGGCCTGGGTGGTGTAGACCTGCCCGTCGCGCTGCCCGTAGTCGATCCGCGCGAGGTAGCCGGCCCGGTGGTAGGCCGTGCCGTTGACGTCCGTGCGGCCGCCGCGGGCGAAGTGGTTCGTCTCCCGGTCGTAGAAGTAGGAGATGACGTTGCCGTGCGCGTCGACGACGTAGTCAAGGTTCCAGCGCCAGGCCTGGTCGCAGTAGGAGTCGGCGAATCCGGAGGTCTTGTGACACGGCTCGCCGGAGTCGTCGCCGTAGACGGGCGCCGTCCAGGTCGACTCGGTCTCCTCCTTCGTGGCGGTCCAGCCGGGCAGCCGGCCGAGCCCGAAGAAGTAGCGCGTGCCGTCGGGGGTGGTGATCTTCCAGTACTCGCCGTCGTCGTCGCCGTTGACGGTGCCGGTGACGCGCTCGACCTTGGTGCCGTCGTCGTTCGACAGCTTCCACGTGTCATTATCGATCTTGACGAGGGTGCCGGAATGGCCGCTCAGCATGACCGAGCCGTTGTGGAACGCCCAGCACTGGTCGCCTGACGACTCGTGGCCGTCGTCGGAACACGGCTTGTACCGGCGCTCGATGTAGCCCGGCTCGTAGCTGAACCCCTCCCCCAGCCAGGAGCCCTGGTTGTTGGTGGCGGAGGTGCGCCCGTCGACGGTCTGCGACGAGTAGCCGAAGGCGACCTGCGGCGCCAGGTTGCCCGGGACGGCAGGGGTGGTGATCGGATACGTCCAGGAGAACCCGCCCGAGGGCAGCGACGTCGACCACGACGACGACGGGGCCAACTGCGTGGCCTTGTAGTCGCCCTGGGTGGAGGAGTCACCGGCGCTCATCGCCAGCACCGTCGCCCCCGACGCGACGCCTGCGGCGTCGACGCTCGCGGTGACCGTGCGCGCGGTGGTGTCGTTGACCGAGGCCACGGGGGTCGCCCTGCGGCATTCCGCCCGTTCCGGAGTGCTCAGCGCGCAGCCGGGCAGCCGCACCAGGCGCAGCCGCGCACCCCAGTCACCGCCGTACGCGTGCGCGAACGGCGCGTAGCCCACCGTGACCTCGACCGCCCCGGCGTCCGCGACACCGTCCGCCCGCGACAGCTTGAAGACCGGGCCGTCCACCCCGACATTGCGCGACGCGCTGCGGTCGAGCACCTGCACTCGCGTACGCTCGGGCACCTGCGCCGCCGAACGGGCCGACACCCCGGCTCCCGGCGGCCCGACGGCACGGGCCACCTCCACTTCCAGCCCGCCGACGATCGCCGCCGCGGGCTTTACGGCGTCGGCTCGCAACTCCGCCACTCCCGCGACCGGCCAGGTCACGGCATCGGCACGGGCCATGACCTTGTCCGCCGTCGGATCGGCAGCGGGCGCCTCCGACTTCAGCGGCGTCCCCTGAGCCGGCTTCGGCTGCTCCTGAACCGCAGGCCTGTCCTGGCCGGCCGAGGCAGGGCTCGGTGCGAGAACCTGCAGTTGGGTCAACGCCAGCACGGCTGCCAGCGCGAGCGCCAGCCTCCGGGCGCTGCCGCGGCGTGGCCTGCTTGGCCATGATCTGGGTATGTTGGGCATGTTCGACACTCCCCGTGCCTGAGACGACGGATGCGACAGATGGCCGGCACCCCGCAGGGCACCGGCCATCGCGATACGCGGTTACCGGTCGCGCTGATCGGCGGGTTCAGTGGAGACGCAGCCCGGCCCGGCGACATCCGGTCGACCGGTCGGGAGTGGACCTCGCACCTCGTACCCTCCAAAAAGCACTTGGAGCGGCACGCTAGGCCAATCCGTCGGGCTGCGCTGTCCCCGGTCGATCATGCGCGGACACGGCCCGCTCGCCGGCGCACCAGGGTCGATCAATTAATCACGTGAAGTGACGTGGGTCGACCTCTCGCGTCACGTCGCCGCCGGAAGCGAATAGCCCGTCCTCGGTCAACAAAATGGTGAGGTACCTCACCATGTACGCACGGAAGTCCAGCCCGAAGATGCACCGGCCCGGCTTCCGATCGAGAAGGTCACCGGGACGCTCGCCCGCCGAAGAGAAGCGGCGGCTGGTCCAAGGCCGTTCGGGCTGCCAGGCACACTGGTACCGGACGCCTCGCCGGAGCCCCTCCCGCCGGATCCTCGGCTACCTGCGCGGCGGCAGCACCGGACCGAAGAACTCGGCGAGGGAGGTCGCATCGGCCGTCTCGTACTGATCGAGCCACTGCGTCGTACGCAGCCACAACGCGCCCGACCGCAGCTCTGACACTTCAGGGAACAGGTCCGACCGGGTGGCTGCCGCCGCGCCGCCGAGGCGCTGCGCGATCTCGCGCGGCACGACGGTGATCCAAGAGTAGCCCGCCAGGTACCGGCGGGACTCTTGCAGCGCTCGCGACACCAACCGCCCCGTGGCCGCCTCGAGCGCGCTCGCGGTCGGATCGACCTTCAGCGAGACCTCCGCGTAGCAGGGATCGACCAACTGCACCGCCGCGAGAACGGTGTCGGCGAGTGCCGTCTGCCGTTCCCGCGAGGTCAGCAGACAGCCAGCGACGTTCTTGCAGGCAAGCGTCACATAACCTGACCCGCCCGCGTCGACGAGGTAGCGGGCCATCTCGAAGTACTGGTCTGTTTCGAAGTACGCGCCCGGACGGACCTGTGAGCCTTCCGCACCACCTGGGCGGACGTTCGCGGCAGCGCCGAGCGCCCCGCCCTCTGCGAGGCAGAGCTTGTCGAGAAAATCCTGCCACACCTGAGGCGCGAGTTCGTCCTGGGCCGGCCAGCGGCCATCAGGCTCTGCGGTGAAGAGCTCCACCGTTGCCCCGCGCGGGAAGGTCCCAGCAAGCTCTCTCCGACTGGCGGGATCAGCCGAGAGCCAGTCGCGCAGTTCCCCGCCCAGGCTGCGCCAACCGTTTTCAAACCACGCACGGGTGGCTCGAGCCGCCGCAGCAACCTGCGACGACTCGAGCCGGACCAGCGCCTGCCCCATTCGGGGCGACTCCTGCATCACGCCGCGAGAACCCAGCCACCGGCGACCTTGCCGGCACCTGCACCGGCACCTGTACCAGCACCGACGCCACCGGTGCCGGCTCCGGCTCCGGCCGTCCCCGCGCCGGCACCGGCCGCGGCGCCACCGCCGAGCAGCCATGCACCACCGGCAAGGAGCAGGAAGATGCCTCCCGTCAGAACGATCAGATCTCCGGGGCCGGACTCGGCGTACCCGGGGTCCAGCACGGGGTAGCAGACCCTGGACGACGGCCCGGGCGTGCGGCCCTCGTCGAACCGTCGTCCCTTCCGAAGCGATTGGTCGAGCTTGTCGAAGTCGTCGTTCAGGCGATGGGCCGTCTTCAGCGCGGCGCGCGAGGCATTCAGCATCTTCTTGCCGCCGGGAACCGCCTCTTCGTCCTGATACTCCTTCACGTCGTACAGCTCGACGCCGTCGACAACCGAGCGCACGGTGACGACCTGCCTCTCGTTCATGGGGTTGACCCCGCTCATCGCGTTCGGTGGAACCGGGCCGAACGCCGACATGGGACCGCGCACGACATCCTTTCCATCGCCCAGCGGAGCGTTTTGCGCATACAGCATATGACCGAACAGATCCTTGTCGGCTTCGTAGGTGCCCGAGGGGTCACCGCTGTATCCCGACTTGACCTCCCAGACCCAGACCTGATCGGGAACGCAGTCCCAGCAGACGATGTCGGGGCCGTGCCGGGTGTCCATGGGATCCGACGAGATGACGGCGTGAGGAAACGCCATCTGGAGGTATGCGACTCGCAGAGCCACCGCCACGCCGTGCGCGCTCGAGCTCCCCTCCGCCTTCGTGCACGGAATGCCCATTTCGTCGATGGGCCTCCGGCCGTCTGGATCGCTGAGGACGAGCGGGCTGTTGAGTGCGTAGGAGTAGCCCTGCATCTGCTGGGGGTCCTGCATGTCGATGATCGGATCCACGGACACGAACCGGCCGATGCCCGGGTCGTACTCGCGTGCGCCCAGATGGGTCATACCGGTGGGATCTTGCGTGCCGCCGATGAACCCCTTCTGATGGGGCCACGCCGCGGGCGGAGTTCCCCTGCTGCCGCCGTATGGTGTGGTGCGCCGCCAAGTGATCGCACCCGTGCTGGTGTCGATCGCACACGTGCCGGTGCGGTGATGGTCCGCCGCCTCGAACGAGATGCCGGCCGGTGTCCTGATCGCAACCGTTCTGCCCGCGAACGCGTAGTACCTGGTTCCGGACACGGTCGTGCCGTTGACGGACAGCTCCATGCCAGGCAGGTAGATCTCACGATCGTGGCTGCCTGCTCGACTGCTGCACAGTCTGCGATCCCGGTCCGCTTTGTGGCGGTAGGGCAGCGAACGTGACCGTGTGCGGATGGGCAGGGAGTCGCAGGTCACAGGGCTGCGAAACAGCCAGGGCGGGGACGACGCATCGAGTGCATGGCGCACCTGTTCAGGGCTGCTTCCGAAACTCAACGGTCCGACGTTGGTGAACGGCGTGATTTCCCACGTCTGACGGTGCTCGGCCGGTTTGATGTCCCAGCTTGCCACGGTGCGCCTCCGTCGAGGCGATCGCGACGGTGACGCGATCGCCTCGAAAGGCGAACAGCCAAGCGCCAGGTCCGCTGCCCTTAGGCGGCACGGAGTCACGCCTCACCAACGCGGCGCTGCGGGATCTCCTCGGTCGGCAGGTTCGTCTCTGCCCGAGGTTCTCCGGGCAGGACAAGGCTCGCCGGAGGCGACCGTGTAGCGGCTTGGCCTTGAGCCGCCCGGAGGTTCTCGGGAAGCGGTCTCGGTGCCCGACCGCACATTGGCCAGGTCACCCGGGCGAGGCAGGACGTCGGGAAACCGACGGGAGGTATCCGCGGGCACCGCCACGCCATCTGTCCCTTACGTAAGCCGTCACCGAACGGCGCACCGACGAGGAGGACATCGTGACCAGCTCCAATGCCCAGCCCCCGAACACCTTCCAGGAGGTCTTCGCCGCCTGGGACGCCGCCCAGCCCACGCACAGCCTGCTGCACTACTACGACTCGCTGGACAAGAACTACAGCTTCGACGGCTCGTTCTGCTACAGCTACGAGGTGGTGCTCAACGGGTGGCGCTACATCGTGCAGGCGCACGTGCACGTTGAGAGCGGCAAACCCCATTCCAGCGGCAAGGTCTTCATCCCGGGCTTCAAGGGAACGGATGCTCCGACCCCGGCGTGGTTGGTCGCCCTGACACCCGCGTACAGCAAGCAGGCGTACCCCAACAACTGGGACAGCAACGCGGCCTACCGCAAGCAACTCTACGACCAGGGCTATCGCTACCCGACCAAGCTCTGACCCGTGTCGGACGCGCAGCGGTGCCAGTGGCCCCGGCCACTGGCACCGGCCGTCAAATCCGATCAGCGCTGACCGCAAACAGTCTTGCTCATTGACATGGGCCGCATGGCATGCGGCAGATGTGCGCAGCCGGTCATGCCGCTGCGCGAGGTCGCCCAGCCAGTCTTGCCAGCGCTGATCGGGCTCGGGCGGTGACAGGTCGCCGAATTCCGCCCGGAGCGCAGCTGTTCGCTGGGGCGGCCCGGTGCGGTCCTGCCGGTCGTCACAGGCCCGCAGCAGGAACGGTGTGGGCGTCGAGCGCGGGCACTTGACCGGAGCTGGGCAGTCCCGATTGAACATTGACACTTTTCGTTACTCCAGTGATAGTAAGTGCACACTGTTCCCACCGGGCCCCTGACCTGAGGCCGGCGTAGCCGAGAGATCGGCCTCTTCACCCCCGTCGCCGGCCAGCTCGGCCTGAGCACGACTGCACGCCGACCGCCGTCGCAGCCGTCGATGCGTCATGCCCGAGGAAGCGCCCCACCGCCACGCCCTTGGAGGGTGGAATGAGAAAACGAACAACGGTCAGCGCCGGACTGGCGGCAGTAGTCATCGCAGCCACGACCGCGATCATGGCGTTCGATCCGACCCCGGCAGATGCCGCGGTCGGCGGATCCGGCCCGTACCCGGCCGACTACGAGACTTCGAGCACCCTGCCCAACCACACCATCTACCGCCCGCAGGCCCTGCCGAGCGAACGCATGCCCGTGTTCGTCTGGGGAAATGGCGGCTGCTCCGGCAACGGCCTGGACCAGCAGAACTTCCTGCGCGAGATCGCCTCGCACGGCTTCCTGGCCATCGCCAACGGCGCTCCCGGTGGATCGGGCAGCACCAACTCGTCGATGCACACGGCGTCCATGGATTGGGTCGTGGCGGAGAACAGTCGGCAGGGCGGCAAGTACTACGGAAAGATCGACACTTCGAAGATCGCCGTGGCCGGCTTCTCGTGCGGCGGCCTGGAGGCGTACGCCGTCGACAACGACCCACGGGTCACCACCGTCGCCATCTTCAGCAGCGGGTTGCTCAACGACGCCGATGACTACCAGCTGCGGCGACTGACCGCGCCGATCGCCTACTTCATCGGCGGACCCGGCGACATCGCCTACGGCAACGCCATGGACGACTGGGGCAAGTTGCCGTCCGGCCTACCCGCGTTCATGGGCAATCTCAACGTCGGACACGGTGGCACCTACGGCCAGACCAACGGCGGCGAGTTCGGCCGCGTCGCGGTGCTCTACCTCAAGTGGCGCCTGAAGGGCGACATCTCCGCCGGCAGCAACTTCGTCGGCTCCAACTGCGGGCTGTGCCGTACCCAGTGGCAGGTGCTGCAGAAGAACCTCACCCTCGACACCCCGCCGAGCAGCCCGCCGCCCAGCAGCCCACCGCCGAGCAGCCCACCACCTGGCTCCACCGGTCCACTCCGCGGCGTCGCATCGAACCGTTGCCTGGATGTCAACGGGCGCAGCCAGTCCGACGGGGCGCTCACGCAGATTTGGGACTGCAATGGTGGCACCAACCAAACCTGGACAGCGACATCCAGCAACCAGCTGACCGTCTACGGCAACAAGTGCCTCGATGCCGCGGGCACCGCCACCGGGACCCGGCTCCAGATCTGGACCTGTCACGGCGGAGCCAACCAGCAGTGGCGGCTCAACTCCGACGGCACCATCACCGGCGTTCAGTCCGGCCTCTGCCTGGACGTGACCGGCGCGGGCACCGGCAACGGCACGGCCGTGGTGCTGTGGACATGCCACGGCGGCAGCAATCAGCGCTGGACACGATCATGACCCGCAACTGAGCGCACGAGTCGGCGATCACAGAATCCGGGGGTGGGAATTCCGACCAGGGATTCCCACCCATTCCGGGATCGCTGTCCCTACCTCGTCCGCGCGCGACCAGACGCACGAAGCGGCAGCGATGGCGTCGGTGACACGGTGGTCGAACCCCTCCTGAACACGAAAGGCCTAGCTCAACGAGCCAGGCCAGTCGATACATTCGGACATAACAGCATATGTCCAGTGGTGGACCATACCCTGCAGCATCCGAACCACATATCAGCAGTTCAGGGAGCAGGTATCACCGCTCCTGCCGTCCGGCCGCGCGTACCCAACTGAGGCTGACGACCTCGCAAACACAGCCGGCCACGCCCAACACGTCGATCTTCTTGGGCCTGCAATTAATCTTGTGGGTGAGTCCGGCGTGGCCTGTTGAACCAGGCAAGGGTCTGGTTCGGAAGGGATCACCGGATGTCGAAGGAAGAGATCGCCCAGGAGCTCGCGACAGCTGAGGGGCCGATCGTCGGGTCAGTGATGGCGGTGCGTGCGGATCAGCGCTTAGCCGAGGAACTGCTGGCGCAGGCCAGGGCCGACGGGTTGAAGCTGGTCGGCCCGGGTGGGCTGCTGGCGGGGATCACTCGCCGGGGGGCTGGAGACCGCCCTGGAGACGGAGCTGTCCGATCACCTGGGTTACGAAGGGCGATCCGGCTGGTCTCGACGCGATCGTGATCAAGGTCAGGGACGGTGCGGTGGCCAACCGGCCGGTCTACGTCGCGGTCGGGGTCAACCTCGACGGCGAACGCGACGTGCTCGGGCTGTGGGTCGGCACCGGCGGCGAGGGCGCCAAGCAGTGGCTGTCGTACCTGACCGAGCTACGCAACCGTGGCGTGGCCGACGTGTTGATCGTCTGCACCGACGGGCTCAAGGGCATGAGCGAGGCGATCGAGGCGACCTGGCCGGCTACGATCCACCAGACGTGCGTGATCCACCTGGTGCGCGGCACGCTGCGCTAACCAGCCGCAAGTACTGGCAGCACCTCATTGTGGAATTACGGGCGATCTACACCGCGGCCACCCTGGCCGCGGCCGAGGCCCAACTGGAGGAGTTCACCGACAAATGGGGTGACAAGCACCCCGCGGTGATCCGGCCCTGGCGCGAGGCATGGCCGCGGTTCATCCCGTTCCTGGACTACGACCAGGAGATCCGCAAGGTCATCTACTCGACGAACATGGTCGAGAGCCTCAACTCCCGGTTCCGGCAGGCAACCCGCCGACGCGGTCATTTCCCGACCGAGCAGGCCGCGTTGAAAGTGCTGTACCTGGTCCTGCGGGAGAAGAGCCGCAACGGCAGCAACCTGCTGTCCGTGCGGATCTACGGATCGAAGAAAGCCCTCAACGCCTTCGCCCTGACCTACAGCGACCGGATCAACAACAACTAACCATATCGATCACACCGGCAACTCACCCACAAAGAACCCAACAGTCCCGGTTAAACCGTGCGAGTTCGTACGCCGTGATCTACCTCGTCGGAGGATCGCGGGAGTGGGCAGGCCGTGGGGGAACATCGCGCGGAACGCCACATCTCAGGCCGGTGACCTGTCCGCCAGCGAGGCTGGGCTGCCAAACCTGGGAGGTGTGAGATGACGGCTCGATGGACACCCGACGGTGCCCACTGCGAGGCCGTTCACGCGTCAGGACCGTGGGACCTGGACCTGAGCAACGACGGGGCCCTCCTCGCCTGCGGCGTCGCACCTGACGCAGGCGACGAACCGATCGTCCACGTCCTGCGTACCGCGGACGGCACCTCGGTGGCGTCGTGGAGCCTGACCGAGCACCACCTCAGCCCCGGTGTCGCCTTCCTCGGACCTTCGGAACTCGTCTACCTCGCCAAGCCGTACACGTCACTTACCGACAGCTTCCTGTACCGGGTCCGGCTCGACGAACCAGGTCCGGGGCGTGAGCTGCGCCGATACCCCCCGTTCACGAGACATCACGGTATCGTCCGGGACGCTGCGGCCGACTCCTTCGCGGTGCTCGGCCAGGGTGTCGACGTGACGACTCCGCCTCCGGAGCGCTGCGTTTCGCGCTGCCGGGCCGCGACGTGCGGGCCACGTTCTCCCGCGACGGCACCCGTCTTTACGTGTACGGCACCGTCGAGGGGACCGTCGTCTGTTATGACGCCATCGACGGTACGGAGATGCGACGCTGGGCGGCACCGGCTCCGCAGGGAGGCCAGGTTCTAGTGACCCCTGACGACCGGTTCCTGGTCGCGACGGGACACAACCAGTTCGGGGTGTACATCTACGACCTGGTCGACAACAGCCGGCTTGTCGGCGACGCGGACGGCATCATCACGCTTGACGAGCGCAGGCGCCTCGGGCCGTGGGTCACGACCCCGGACGGCTCCACCCTCGCCGTGCTGGGCGGTTCGCTGATGACCTACGAACTGCCCGACCTGCGCGAGTACGGGACCATGCGGTGGATCGACCCGGAGTCGCCGATCAGCGCCTGGCAGAGTGCGTGGGCCTACGACGCCCCGACCTTCGCGTTCGGGGTTGCCAAGGACTCCCGCGTGCTGTGGTTCCGGCTGCGCCCAACCGAATCGGCCTGACGTACCGAGAGCCGGAACCATACATGCGCACCACAAGCGTCGCACTGACCTCCTGATCGCTTGCCACGGTGTCGAGGATCTCGGCCCGGACTCCGCGTAACCCCTCGCGGTGCCGACGGCTGGCTCCAATGCTGTCGATGCACCTCTTGCGAGGCTATTGCCCAACGACGGACGCCGACGCTGAGTGCCGGCCCGGACCTGGATCCGGGCCGGCACTCAGCTATCCGGCCATCCCGTCGGGCACCGCGTTATCGATCTACGTGCGCCAACGTCACAGCCACTTTCGGCCCACCTCGTCGGCCAGGGCCCGACACGCATCCGGATTCGCGCACACCCACTCGTTCGGGGCCGGGCGTTCGATGGTCACCTTGCCGTAGTCGGAGAAGGTGGCCACAACGTTGTAGCTGGTCGCCTCCCAGCCCGGCTTCTCTGAGTCGAGCACCCGCTCGTATGCCACGCTGGCGATTCTCTTGTCTGCGTCGATGGTGATGTCGCCGGTCAAGGTCTCGAGCATCACCTGCGGAGGGTTCGTGCCGGCACGCGTTGACTTCACCGTCACCTCAAAGTGATACTTGTTCCCGTCCTCGGTGATCTTGGCATCCGCTTCACGCAGGACGTCCAGCAAGCTCATCAGGCTTGCTGCGCCGCCCAGCTTGCCGTTCAGAGCGTATTCATAGGTGAGCCCATCGTGCTTGCCCGGCTTCTTCTCACAACCGTCGCCGACAGTGCAAATGTAGAGATCTCCGTCCACCAGGCGCTCCTGCTGGCCCACCAAGCCTTCGATGACCTCGGGGTTGACAGCGGCGCTGCGGGTAGCCGGGTCAAACCAGGCGGTGTTTCTCCAGATGTTGAACTTCCCCGGCTCGTAGGCGAGCTTGGAGACGGTCCGAACCTTGTAGCTGCTCTGCTCGGTCGCCGTGATGGCGGCGACAAGCCGCATGTTCGCCGTCTCCATGCCCGCAACGGAACCGCCCGGCCCCTGGGGATCGGCTCCCGGGCCGGACATTCCTGACACGACGAGCGCAGCGACCGCCACCACCGCCCCCATCGCGGGGACCGCCAGGAATACGCGACGCCGCCGGTGCGGTGCCTTGACGGGCGTGGCGACCGCTACCTGATCCTCTTGGATCATTGCCATGACCTGCTCTCTGCGAGACGTCCGCCGGTCGGCGGACAGCGCAGGAGCGCTGGGCGGAGACCAGACGTCATGCTCTGCCATCACTAACCTCCATCACATCCGCCTTCGGCAGGAGCACCGTTGTGCTCCTGCCGTATTCATGGCCGCTGGTTGACGGCGCTTCCCGAATCAGGGACTGCAATCTGGCCCGTCCGCGATGCATCCGCGAGTGGATCGTGCCCACCGCGACTCCCAATACGTCGGCGGCCTCCGGCGCCGACAGGCCCGCCCACACACACAACTCGATCACCTCCTGTTCGCGACGCGGCAACCGTGCGAGCGCCGCACGGACTGCGCGCATACGCTGTTCGGCGTCCAGCTTCTCGACCACTTTGTCGGCGTGATCCGGCGTGTCGCCAAGCGGGGGAAGCCGGGCAAGGGCCGCTTTCCTGCGTCGAGCCGCGCGCCACTGGTTGCGTAGCAGGTTGTGCGCGATACCCAGCAGCCATGGCAGCACGCTCGGCTGCAGCAGTGCCGTCCCGGTCATGCCCCGCCACGCCTCGACGAACACCACAGATGCCAGATCCTCCGCCGCGGCGACCTCTGCGGTCCGCCGGAAGCAGAAGTTGTACACCGTCGGGAAGTGGCGCTCGTAGAGCAGCCCGAACGAACTCGCGTCGCCCGACTGTGCCCGGAGCCACAGCTCTTGGTCATTCAGTTCCTGATGAGCACCCACAACAGGAACGTGTCTGCTGACCTGCACATACTTCCCGCGAAATAGTCACGGAACGGTAACGATCCCCGATTTCCGGGCTCGGCGCCGCTTGTCGGCGCACCGGCACAACTTCTGAGCCCTTCGACACCGGCACGGAGCGTGACGATGCCACGGCGGGGACAGGGTCACCCTGACGACGCATCCTGCGAGTGGCAGCCGAACGGGCAGTCGGTGTCCAGCGGGCAGCTGGCCCGGGAGTACGGGTTCACCGACCTCGACGGCAGCCGCCCGACTGCTGGCGCTACCTCGTCGAGGTCCAGGACCCGGGCAAGCCCGCCGACGTCACCGGATACCGCTAGGGCTTCTTGTTCACGATCTCCGGGTGGACCAGGACGAACTCGCCCAGCTTGTCGACCGACGCCGCCTTGAACATCAGCTTCGACGTGTCGTTGAGGTCCTCGAACGACTCCTTGTTGATCACGTAGCCGTTGAACCAGCCGC